>JBAWAP010000092.1:0-13565 GCA_049589355.1 Anaerolineae bacterium | reverse complement strand
GAGGGTGGCAGATTTCATGAGACCTCCATGGTTTGATAGGTATGATAGGGTTAGAGGTCCCAAGGATACTCATCTGTCCCAAGTTGTCAACTATCAGAACAGACAAAATTTCCATCTACTGAGACTATAGTATAGCATAAATAGGTTGAAATCTCAACTTGCCTGATAATCAAGTATGTGCTATACTCTTACGGGAGATTTCAATCAAACACGCCCTTTGACCGCCGAAGACGTGCCAACCTAGCATATAGCCAGCTAGCAGGGAGTAGAGAGCCATAAGCTATTGGTCATCAGCTAGATGGGCCCTTTGCCGGGATGAAAAGGGCGGAAGACAAAAACGTAAGGAGGAAAAGAAAGTGGCAGTAGTTTCCATGAAGGCACTCTTGGAGACGGGTGTGCACTTCGGCCATCGCACAAAGGGTTGGAACCCGAAGATGAAAGCCTTCATCTATACGGAGCGCAACGGCATCCATATCATTGACCTGCAGCAGACCATGACCGCATTGGATGAGGCCTACAATGAAGTCCGGGGCACTGTCAGTGAAGACGGTATGATCCTCTTCGTAGGTACAAAAAGGCAAGCCCAAGAGAGCATCGCCGAACAGGCCCAGCGATGTGGTATGCCATACGTCAACCAGCGCTGGCTGGGGGGAACCCTGACCAATTGGCGCACTATACGCCAACGAATAGATTACCTGTTAAACCTGGAAGAGCGTCATGAGCAAGGGGATTTTGAGCGGCTGCCCAAGAAAGAAGCCTTGAAGCTGGGGCGAGAGATTGTTAAGCTAAATCAGCGCTTAGGCGGCATCAAGGATATGCGACGCCTGCCCGACTTACTCTTCATTACGGATGTGCGTCGCGAAGCCACCGCTGTGAAGGAGGCTAACAAGCTCGGTATACCAATCGTAGCCATGGTAGATACTAACTGTGACCCAGACCCTATTGACTACGTCGTCCCCGCCAACGACGACGCCATCCGAGCCCTAAGACTTATCACCACCAAGATCGCGGATGCCGTCACTGAGGGGCAGAATATGCGAGCAGCCCTCATGGTTGAGGAAGAAGGGGTAGAGGTGGAGGCTGAGGAAGAAAAATACCTGGGTGCCGCCACTCTGGCTAAACTGAAATCAGGTGAACTCAAGTTCGAGGCAGAGGAGCCAGAGAAAGCTTCTGAAGAAGAGGAAACTGGCGACGAAGAAGAGTAGATCAGAAACCAGGCTTCGTCCTGAGGCCTGTCCTGAGCCCTTCGTCCCACTCAGGGCAGGGCGTAGCCGAAGGGCTCAGCCCATTGGAGATTAGAGATTGGAGGCTGGAATCTAATATCCAACTTCCAACCTCCAATTCGAGGAGGCAAAGATTCAATTGGAGATCACAACGTCAATGATAAAAGAGCTGCGTGAGGCGACAGCAGCCGGAGTGTTGGATTGCAAGAAGGCTCTGGAGGCAAGCGGCGGAGACGTGGAGAAAGCTAAAGCATATCTGCTAGAGAAAGGGATAGCTGCTGCCGCCAAGAAAGCAGACCGGGAAGTCAAGGAGGGCCTAATCGAGGCTTACGTCCACGCTGGCAGCCGCGTCGGGGCTCTCATTGAGTTAGACTGCGAGACTGATTTCGTAGCCAGAACCGAAGAGTTCAGGGCCCTGGCCCACGATCTGGCTATGCAAGTAGTGGCTGCAAAGCCCCTTTATCTGGCCCCTGAGGACATCCCTCCTCATGTACTGGAGGAGGAAACGAATGATTACCGAGCCCAAGCGAGGGATGCGGGCAAACCCGAACATATAATTGCGAGAATTGTGGAAGGCAAGCTGCAGAAGTACCACCAAGAAGTCTGCCTCATGAAACAACCTTTCATCAAAGATGATGAACTGACTGTCCAGGATATAATCACCCGGATGATCGCTAAATTGGGTGAGAACATCGTGGTGCGGCGGTTTGCGAGATTTGAACTGGGTGATTAGGTACTTGGGTATTAGCTAGCAACCCAGCCAACCGATCTGGGGAGGCCGGAATGTCCGAGGTCAAGTACAGACGGATCATGCTGAAGCTGGGCGGCGAAGCCTTGGCTGGGCCCGGAGGATACGGCATTGACCCCGAAAGAGCTGAAGAGGTAGCGGCCAAGATCCGGCGGGTCAAGGATCACGATGTGGAGATAGCTATCGTCATGGGAGGTGGTAACCTCTGGCGGGGCAAGGAAGGCCTGGCCCACGGCATGGATCAAGCCACCGCCGACCACATGGGGCTGCTGGCCACGGTAATGAACTCCCTGGCCCTCCACGACGCTCTGGAGAGAATCGGGGTAACTACCCGGGTGCAGACAGCTATCGAGATGAGAGCCATAGCGGAGCCCTATATCAGGCTGCGGGCAACCCGTCACCTGGAGAAAGGACGGGTAGTCATCCTCGGGGCAGGGACAGGCAATCCTTTTTTCACCACCGACACGGCGGCTGCCCTGAGGGCCATGGAAATCGGCGCCGAGGTTCTGATCAAAGCCACCAAGGTCGACGCCGTCTACGAGAGTGACCCTCACCTTGACCCTCAAGCTAGGAAACTGGAGCACCTGACCTACATTGACGCCCTGAACCTAGGAGTAGGAATTCTGGACAGCACGGCTATCTCTCTGTGCATGGACAATGACCTTCCCATTATTGTCGTCAACCTCTGGGAACCAAGGAGTATCGAGCGAGCCATCCTCGGTGAGCCAGTGGGCACAATCATCAGCAGATAGCTTTTAGCTCGACAATGTTAGATTTAGACCTCCGAGGTCTCCAATGGGTGATTTCATCCGTCGAAACGCTTGCAAAAGCCACGATTTCGCCATCCTAAAGCCGTTTCCTAGACCTCGGAGGTCTGACGTGGGCGAATTTAACATTGTCAAGTTAGCCACGGCCCATCATCAGCCATAGGCCAATGAGAGGTGCTTAATCATGATCAAAGACTTGCTTAAAGAGACTGAAGCGAGGATGGACAAGGCGGTGGACGCTCTCCGAGATGACCTGGTGACCATCAGGACCGGACGGGCTTCCCCGGCCTTGGTGGAGCGACTGCCTGTGGAATACTACGGCACGCCTACCCCTCTCAACCAATTGGCAACTATCTCCGTCCCTGAGCCGCGGCTACTGGCAATCCGCCCTTGGGACCCTAATGCCCTGGCCGACATCGAGAAAGCCATCCTGAAATCGGAGCTGGGATTGACTCCCTCCAACGATGGCAAGATAATTCGCCTGACTATCCCTCATCTGACTGAGGAGCGCCGTCAGGAACTGGTCAAGATTGTGGGCAAGCGGGTCGAAGAAGGAAAGATAGCTATCCGCAACATTCGCCGCGACGCCATAGAGGATTTACGTGAACTGGAGAGCGAAAAGCTGGTCTCCGAAGACGAGTTCTATCGGGCCAAGGATGATGTTCAGGAGATAACTGACGAATTCATTGTCAAGATGGACGAGATCGGACGCGATAAGGAACAGGAGATCACAGAGTTCTGAGTTGTGCCTTTGCTGCGGTAGTGATGAAAGACTCACCGGGTGCGGAAGATAAGTCAAGCAACGCGTTTCTGGCTAGCGTTGCTTTCAAAGAGAGAACAAGGGGTTGAGCTATCGTCTTAAGTACCGTCTCAGCCCCTTTTTAGCAACTGAAACCGGCTCAGCGCATCCAGTCACGATGGCTGGAAGAAACAACGGCTATGGGAACGATAAGGCAGTTAGGCAAAGTCCCATATCATTTGGCTATAATAATGGACGGCAACGGCCGCTGGGCGCGGTCCCGGGGCCTGCCGCGACTGGCCGGCCACCGAGCCGGCACGGAGAACATCCGCCGGATTTTGGAAGGTTGCGTTGAGTACGGCATTAAGGTCCTGACCCTCTACGCTTTCTCAACGGAGAACTGGGGACGCCCCGACGCAGAGGTACGGGGCATAATGCGCATCCTTGAGCAAACCATTGATCGCGAGTTGCCGGAGTTACACAAGAACGGCGTGCAACTGCGTCACATCGGTCGTTTAGAGGGCATCCCCGAAAGGCTCAGGCAAAAGGTGCGCGAGGCCATCGAATTGACCAAGCACAATGAACGCATAGTCTTAAATGTGGCCTTCAACTACGGCGGCCGAACCGAAATCCTGGACGCTGTACGTCGCATTGTCGAGAGCGGGGTGGACCCAGATCGGCTAGATGATGATATATTCAGCCAATACTTGTACACGGCTGGGCTACCAGATCCGGATTTGATCATCCGCACCGCTGGCGAACTGCGTATCAGCAACTTCCTTATCTGGCAGAGTGCTTACGCTGAGTACTATGCCACACCCACATATTGGCCCGACTTCGATAAGGATGAGCTGTACAGGGCTCTCCTCGAGTACAGCGGACGGGAGCGGAGATTTGGGCTTTTGAAAGCCTGAATCGGCCTCTTCGATGACAACTCAGAACCAATCCACACTACCAGGAAGAAGCATATGTTCATTCAGCGCCTTCTAAGCGCCGCCATCCTGGTCCCCCTCGTAGCGGGGGTGACTTATGCAGGTGGGCTCTGGTTTTTCGCCACCATAGTTTTCGCAGCCAGCATTGCGGGTTACGAGTTCTTTCACCTGATGAAGCTAGGAGGTTACAAACCCTCCTATTTTTGGGGCTTGGTCTTGATCTGGCTATTGCTGGCGGATGCCCGTTATCCTGCCTGGCAACTGGCTAAGCCAGCCCTAACAGCGGTGATAGTTCTGTCCCTGTCCTGGCAGTTGTTCAAGAAAGACACCACCACCCCGACTGTTGATTGGGCTCTAACTGTTGCCGGCGCGCTGTACCTTGGCTGGATGGCTGGCCACTTCATCTCCTTGCGGGACGCCCCTCGGGGGCTCGAATGGATGATCTTAACGCTGCTCTCTACCTGGGTGGCCGACACCGGCGCTTACTTCATCGGCACATACCTCGGACGTCACAGGTCCTTCCCCCGATTGAGCCCCAAGAAGACCTGGGAAGGAACAATAGGAGGCTGGGTTTGCGGAGTAGCGGCCACCCTCCTGATCGGCCTTGGCATAGGTCTGGGCCTTGTTCACAGCCTGGTCCTGGGCGCTCTCATCTCCACCTCCCTCCCCTTCGGTGATCTCGCCGTATCCATGATGAAGCGCCAGGTGGGTGTTAAGGACAGCAGCAACCTCATCCCTGGTCACGGCGGCATGCTGGACCGCATTGACAGCCTGCTCTTTGCCGTGGTAGTGGTCTACCACTATGCCCACTGGGTGGTCGGCCTCTGATGATTTGACTTAGCGAGCAAAAGATGCTATAATAATCCCCGTTACGGAATTGCGTACCTACCATCTGGAGAGAAAAGCGGGAGATATTACTGACCCGTGCCCAAGGGGCTTCGTTCCCCTGAGCTCTGCTTTTTACCTCACTAACGTTCACCTGAGTCCCCGCAATTTTGTCACCAAAAGCCACAGGCCATAACATTATGCTTTCCCTTACCTAAGTGATTTTAAGCGACATTGATTGCAGAGTCAAAGCTCTTTGGCCCTCGCGTGGCATCAAAGCGTCACCGCGAGTTGTGGTATTGAAACCTTTTTCATGACCATCATTATGGAGAGAGCTATGGATATGAACATTGTTGAATTGGAGACCAGAAATCTGGACGAGTTGCTAGAGATGGCTCGGGAGTTGGAAATCTCTGGCCATACCCGCCTCAAGAAGAACGATTTGATCATGCGCCTCCTCAAAGCCAACGCCGAGCGACAGGGTTATATCTTCGGCGGAGGTGTGCTGGACATCGTACAGGAAGGCATAGGTTTCCTCCGCTCGGACCATCTCCTGCCTGGCCCTGAAGATGTCTACGTCTCCCAATCCCAGATCCGTCGTTTCGGCTTGCGCACCGGCGACATGGTCATTGGCCAAGTCCGTCCTCCTAAGGAGACGGAGAGATACTTCGGCTTGCTGCGGGTAGAAGCAGTTAACGGTCTGGATCCCGAGGCAGCCAAGCTGCGCCCCAACTTTGACAGACTGATTCCTATCTTCCCCAATCAAATGCTCGTTCTGGAGACGGAGCCCAACATACTGGCCTCCCGGCTGCTTGATCTGATCGCCCCTATTGGCAGGGGACAGCGAGGTTTGATCGTCTCCCCTCCCAAGGCAGGCAAGACCACTGTCCTTAAGCAAGTAGCCAACGGCATCACTACCAACTACAATGACGTCCATCTCATGGTCGTCCTCATCGGTGAGCGACCCGAGGAAGTGACCGACATGGATCGCTCGGTAGAAGCCGAGGTGATGGCTGCCACCTTTGATGATCCCGTCCAGGATCAGGTCCGCGTAGCCGAGATGGCCCTGGAACGGGCCAAGCGCCTGGTCGAGGGCGCCAAAGATGTGGTTATCCTTTTGGACGGCATCACCCGCCTGACCAGGGCTTATAATCTCACCGTCCCCTCAAGTGGCCGCACCCTCTCCGGCGGCGTAGACCCGGCGGCCCTGTATCCACCCAAGCGTTTCTTCGGTGCAGCTCGCAACATCGAGGAGGGGGGAAGCCTGACCATTATCGCCACCTGCCTTGTAGAAACGGGCAGCCGTATGGACGATGTCATCTACGAGGAATTCAAGGGTACAGGCAATATGGAACTGCACCTCAATCGCAGGTTGGCGGAACGTTACATCTTCCCAGCCTTCGATATCGAACGCTCTAGCACGCGCCGAGAGGAACTGCTGCTGGATAAGGAGACCCTGGAAAAAGTTTGGGTCATGCGGAAGATGACATCTTACATGATGGCTCCACCACCATCCGGTGCTGGGTTGGAGATCACTGGTGCTCTCGAGGCCCTATTGGAACGGCTGGCCAGGACCAAGAACAATCAGGAATTCCTGGCGACGTTGAGCAGGGATATCCTCTAAATTGGCTGAACCGACCAATAGGGGTTCAAAAATCGTGGCGTCTGAGGGGCCCAGGCTAAATGGGATTCTCAATTGCTTCTTAACTGGACAATGTTACATTTGTCATTGCAAGCGGAGCGAAGCAATCTCCAAGTATGCTAGGGGATTGCTTTGGCGCAAACAGCGCGCCTCGCAATGACACCTGGGATGAAATCTAACATTGTCAAGTTAATCAATCTTCGGGTAGCCGATGCTCTTCTCCTGTGAGGGTTTCATAACCTCGAAGCTAGTGAGGCAAATGAAGCGCCTGGCTATGGACCTCCAGTGCCGCCTCGCGGACGGCCTCACTCAGGGTGGGATGGCCGTGAATTGTCGTGACTAGCTCATCCAGAGTGGCCTCCAGTGCTAAAGCTAGCCCGCCCTCGTGGATCAAGTCGCTGGCGTGAGGTGCAACGATGTGCAGGCCCAGCACCTCGCCGAACCGGGCCTCACTGACGATTTTGGCGAAGCCATCAGTTTCGCCGTAGGTCAGCGCCTTGCCGTTGGCGTTCAGCGGAAAGCGTCCCACCCGCACGTCGTAGCCCTCCTCACGCGCCTGTGTCTCGGTCAACCCCACGCTGGCAACCTCCGGATCGGTGTAGACGCACCAGGCGACCGTCTTGAGATCCAACGTGGCCGTGTGTCTCAGGGCGCTCTCTACAGCCACTTCACCGCCTCGCATGGCGACGTGCGCCAGCAGCGCGCCGCCTGTCACGTCCCCAACGGCATAGACACCCGGCACGTTCGTCTGCATCTGCGCGTCCACCGGAATGCCGGCCTTCTCAAAACGCACACCTGCCGCCCCCAGCCCCAGCTCCTCGACGTTGGGCCGACGCCCGACGGCGACCAGTACCCGATCGGCTTCTATATCTACCTCGCCGTCGGGAGTAACGATCGTGGCCCGCAGACCACCCTCCACGGCATCCACGTGGGTCACGCGGCTCTTTAGATAAAACTGCACCCCGCGCTGACCCAGTGTCCAGGCCAGTGCCGGCCCCAGGTCGGCGTCCATCTGTGGCAGCAGCCGGTCTAGCATTTCGACGACGGTGACTTTTACGCCAAAGGCGTTGAATAGGTCAGCGAATTCGACGCCGACCACGCCGCCGCCGATGACTAGCAATCGCTTGGGCAACGCCTCCAGCGCGAGCGCCCCTGTGGAATCGAGCATGCCGGGCAGCAGCCTGTCCTGACCGGAGACGAAGGGCAACCGCACCGGCCGCGAGCCGGTGGCGATGACGATGTGCTTTGCCTCTACCTGCTGGCTGCCGTCAGCGGTCGTCACCTGTAGCGTCCAGGGCGCCACAAAGCGCCCTCTTCCCTGGAGCACCTGCACGCCTGCCCGGCGCAGTAGCTTTTCCACGCCCTGCACCACTCCTCGGATGATCGCTTCCTTGCGTGTCTGGATCGCTGGCCAGTCAGGCGTCACACTGCCCTCCAGCCGCAGTCCGAACTCCTGTGCCTGGAGAAACGTCCGGTAAACCTCGGCGCTGCGCAGCAATGCCTTGGTGGGGATGCAGCCCACGTTGAGGCAGACACCGCCAATTTTGTTCTCTTCGATAAGCACCACCTGCGCGCCGAGCTGAGCCGCCCGTAGCGCCGCCACATAGCCGCCCGGCCCGCCGCCCAGAATAGCGATGTCGGTCTGAATCATCATGTTCACCTATCCCAACAGTAGATAAGGGGTTTCGATTAACTGTTTGATCCGCTGCAGGAAACGGGCCGCTGGTGCACCGTCCACCACCCGGTGGTCGAAGACCAGGCTCAGCGTCCACATCTGCCGCACGACGATTTCGCCGTCGTGGACGACCGGCTTGGGTTGGATGCGCCCGACGCCCAGGATGGCCGCTTCCGGCAGGTTGATGATTGGTGTGAAGGCGTCTATCTCGTGCATGCCCAGGTTGGTGATGGTGAACGTCCCGCCGGTCAAGTCGTCGGGCAGCGATTTGCCCACCCGTGCCCGTTCTGTCAGCGCACGGAACTCGGCCCCGAAGGCGCGCAGGCCCTTCTGATCAGCGTCTCGGATCACCGGCACCAGCAAGCCGCGCTCGGTGTCCACCGCCATACCCAGGTTGACGACCGGCAGCCGCTCAATGGCCTGCCCATCGGCGCTGAGACGAGCGTTCATGTAGGGGAACTCGCGCAGCGCCCGGGCGACGATGATCCCCAATAGGTCGCTGTAGCCTGGCGCAAAACCCCACTCCTGGGTCACAGTGGCCTTAAGCTGCTCCCGCGCTTCGACGAAAGCGGTGGCGTCGGCCTCGGTGACCAGAGTAACGCGGGCGGTGGCCTGAGCACTGGCGGCCATGCGCTCGGCGATGATGCGCCGCAGCCCGGTGAGGGGCACGCCCTCGGCAGACGGCATCTCAACTGGTGGGGCTGCGGGGGCAGCGGCGGCTTCCACGTCTGCCTTCATGATCCGCCCGCTGACACCGGTGCCGCTTATCGTGGCGATGTCCACGCCGAGGGCATCGGCGACCTTGAGGGCCATCGGGGTCGCCTTGGGCCGCGGTGTCAGATAGGCCAACACGTCCTGCTCGACGATGCGCCCGTTGGGACCGGTGCCGGCCACCAGGGCCAGGTCTACCCCTTTCTCCCTCGCCGTTTTCCGCGCCCGGGGCGAGGCAAAGATACGACCTGCGATGGGTTCCAAGGTTTCAGGTTTCAAAGTTTCAGGTTCCGCGGCCTCGGCAACCTGAAACCGTGGCTCATAGGCCACGATGTCCTCGTCGGGAGTCTTGGTGATCAGCGCCACCACGGTGAGCACCGGCACCGTCTGGCCTACTGGCACCAGGATCTTGCGCAAAAAGCCCCGCGCCGTGGCCTCTACCTCCAGGGTCGCCTTGTCCGACTCGAAGACGAAGAGGAGATTGCCCCGCTCGACCGGGTCTCCCTCCTTCTTGACCCACTCGATGATGGTGCCCTCTTCCATAGTCTGCCCCAGTTTGGGCAGGATCACTTCGGTAACCATGGCTCCTCCTACCGCAACGCCTGCCGGATGCCGGCGATGATTGCTTCCACGCTGGGGATGGCCGCGTCTTCCAGCGGCTCGCTCATGGGGACGGGCACATCCGCGGCACAAACCCGTACCACCGGTGCGTCCAGCCAGTCGAACAACTTCTCTTGGATGCACATAGCCAGTTCGCTGATGAACGACCCCGTCTTGCAAGCCTCGGTGACGCCCACCACCCGCCCCGTCTTCCTCACCGACGCGGCCACCGTCTCCATATCCAGCGGCTTGAGCGTGCGCAGGTCAATCACTTCTACGCTGATCCCTTCCCCCGCCAGCCGCTCGGCGGCCTCCAACGCACGGTCCACCATGCGCGAGTAGGTAATCACTGTCACATCGGAGCCTTCGCGCTTGACGTCGGCCACACCGAAGGGGATGATGTAGTCCTCGTCGGGCACATAGCCCTCAACGCCGTAGAGCATCTTGTGCTCAATAAACATCACCGGGTTGTCATCGCGGATGGCCGCCTTGAGCAACCCCTTGGCATCGTAGGGCGTGCTAGGCATGACCACATAGATGCCGGGGAAGTGCACCCAGAGTGCCTCCAGCGATTGCGAATGGTGCGCAGCGATGGAGCGCCCGGTCCCTCCCTCAGTGCGGATGACCATGGGCACCGTCGTCTTGCCGCCGAACATGTAGCGGTTCTTTGCTCCCTGATTGGCGATCTGGTCCATGGCCAGTGGCGTAAAGTCCACGTACATGATCTCGGCCACGGGCCGCAGGCCGCACATGGCCGCGCCCACCGCCGACCCGCCGATGGTCGCTTCGGAGATAGGGGTATCGCGCACCCGCTCCGGCCCGAACTCCTCGAAGAGCCCCTGTGTAGCGCCGTAGGCCCCGCCGTACAGCCCTACGTCCTCGCCCATTACGAACACGTTGGGGTCGCGGTGCATCTCCTCACGCAACGCTTCTTGGATGGCCTGTCGGAATTGGATCTTGCGCGTGCCTGGGCCGCCCGCCCGGCAGCGCCCCCGCAGTTCCCGTTCACGGGCAATATCCGCCTCTATCCACTTGAACGGCGCGTAGACGTACAGTTCCAGTTCCTCCACCGGCGGCGTGGGCGAATTGAGGGCGAACTCCGTCGCCTCTTCAATCTCCTGCTCCACCTTTGCCTCCAGGGCGTCGATCTCTTCCTCAGTAGCGATACCTGCCCCCACTAGCCGGCCGGCAAAGGTGGGAATGGGATCGCGCGCCTTCCAGGCAGCCTCCTCATCCTTCGTGCGATACTTGCGCGGGTCGGAGCGGGAGTGGCCGTACCAACGGTAGGTCTGGCACTCGATCAGGGAAGGGCCTTCGCCACGGCGGGCACGCTCGACGGCCTTGCCCACCGCCTCACGGACGGCCAGCACGTCCATGCCATTCACCACCTCGCCGGGGATGCCGTAGGCACAGGCCCGGTCGGCGATGTCCAGTTTCGCCGCCGCTTTCTCAATGGGCACGGACATACCATACAGGTTGTTCTCCACGATGTAGACCACAGGCAAATTCCAGAGAGCCGCCAGGTTGAGCGATTCGTGAAAGTTGCCCGTGTTGGATGCGCCGTCGCCGAAGAAGCAGAGCACCACCCGATCTGTGTCCAGCAGTTGCTGGGCCAGCCCCGCCCCTGTGGCCACCGGGATGTTGCCGCCCACGATGCCGGTGGCCCCCAGGTTTCTCTTCTCCACGTCGGCGATGTGCATGGAGCCGCCCCGGCCCAGACAGTAGCCAGTGGCGCGACCACATAACTCGGCCATCATCTTGTTGTAGTGCTCCTGCCTCTCCTCTTCCGTCTTCATCAGGGAAGCGCCCCGGGCATGGCAATGGCCGTGGCCGCGATGGGTGGAGGTGATCAGGTCGTCGTCGCACAGGGTGGAGATAGCTCCCACAGCCACCGCCTCCTCGCCCGCGTAGAGGTGCGACGCACCCTTAATCAGGTCACGCCCTAACAGCTCGTAGACCCTGTCCTCGAACATACGGATCTCCCACATTTGCCGCAGGAGATCGAGGGCCTGTTCCTTGGTCAGGTTGTGTTTCTTTAGGTCAACTTTTCTACTGCTCACAGTACCTCTCCACTCCTAGGTCTTGCATCCTGCCTCTTGCCTCTTCCCTACCGCATCTCCTGGCCGCCGGTGACGTTGATGGCCTGCCCGGTCATATAGCTGGCCTGGTCTGACGCCAGGAAGACGACGACGTTGCACACGTCGTCGTAGGTGCAGCCGCGCTTCATCGGCACCTGGTCAATATACTTCTGACGCACCTCATCTTCGGTGATGCCCCACTTCTTGGCATATTGCTTGTAGAGCGAGTCAACCCACAACGGCGAGTCGAGCAGGTTGCCAGGGCAGACGGCGTTGACCCGCACATTGTACCCAGCCAGTTCCAGAGCGATGCTCTGGGTCAGCCCGATGCTGCCGAACTTGGCGGCGGCGTAGGCCGAATTCTTGTAGCTCCCCTTTTTGCCCGACTTGGAGTTGATCTGGATGATGACGCCGCTGCGCTGCGTTTTCATCACGCGGGCGGCGTGTTTGGCGCACAGGAAGTAGCCGAACAGATTGACGTTGATCACGGCCTGCCACTTGTCGGCGGGGAACTCATCCACTGCCTCGGATATGAGGATGCCAGCGTTAGACACCAGGATGTCGAGTCGCCCAAACTCCTGGACGGCGCGATTCACCATCGCCACCACCTGGGCCTCGTCGGTCACGTCCACCTGGACAGCAATGGCACGGCGGTCGGTCTGTGCCATGATGTCGGCCACAACGCACTCTGCACCCTCCAGGTTCAGATCGGCGACGACGACGTGAGCCCCTTCGCGGGCCAGCCGGTGGCAGATGGCTTCGCCGAGCCCCTGGGCACCACCAGTGACGATGGCGATGCGGTCTTGTAACGGTTTGTCCATAGCGTCTCCAAGTGATCAGCGATTAGTGATCAGGGACTACCAATCCCTGATCACTGATCCCCGATCCCTGCACCCACGGCAACATCAACCTCAGGAATTCCTCTTCTGCTTCCCTCGTCCACTCCCGCCCGTCCTTCAGTTTGGCATAGACACTCGGCAGTTTGTCTTTCAGATCGGGCAATGCGGTGAGGGGGAAATCCTTGATGTGAGGGTAGATGACGATCTTGCCAGGGAAAACCGCATCCTTCACCGCCTGCAAGCCTTCTCGGGCCGCGTTGAGCGAGCCGATAGCTGCTACCAACCGGTTGGGTGACAAGTTGCCCGACTCAACCTGGTGGAGCGTCAGCCGCATGTCCTCGGTTGTCAAGCCTGAGTGCCCGATGAAACGCACGTCTTTCAGGTAAACGTCACTCAGGTCAAGACTGGCCATCGTGCCGCGTGCTATGCCAGCAAAGACGTTCATGACGCCCCTGGGCGCGATGTAATTTGCTGCCTCAGCGATGGCGCTGGCATCCGGTGCCATCACCATGATGTCGTCGAAGCCCGGCCCTCCAACTTTTTCCAATGTCTGGCGGTACACGACATTGTCCTGACGGCTGACGCAGATGAAAGCAATGGCCTTGGCCTCGGCGTCAGTCTTATACATAAACTCCACAACGTGCAAGCGACGATCACTCTGCGCTGTGCAAAAGATCGTTTTTGGGTTGTCGGGGGCTTCGACAGCACGCTGGACGTGCATCCGTCCCATCGGCCCGCCAGCGCCGACGAACCAGGCCCGCCCGCCTGGCTTGAGCTCGGAGCGAA
>JBAWAP010000091.1:0-63235 GCA_049589355.1 Anaerolineae bacterium | reverse complement strand
GGGGGGGCGGGGAGGGTGGAGAGGGGAGTTTCTGCTGGCCTGTTCAGGCTGCGGGCCAACTGGTACCCAAAGGCCCGTAGATCAGGTGAGGTGACGGTGGACTCCGTGAAGGCAACCTCCTCCTGGCACAGCTTCTTGAGGATGTAGGCATTCTGTGGGTCGGCTCCCAGGAAACGACGGTAGCCTGCCTCTTGGTCGTAGATCAGGAGCGCCGACTGGCAATGGGGCAGCCATTCACTCAACAGGTCGTGGGCCACCGGGGTGTCTTCCTCGACGTTGTCCACGATGAGATGGATATAGCGGGTCAGCAGATAGTCGTGGCACAGGGGCAGGTTCCATAGATGGTTTACAAACACTTCAACCTGGAGCGAAAAGTCGAGCAGGTTGTGGGCCAGGCAGTAGTCGCGGAAGCGGACGGCGCAGGCCTGGGCCTCGTCGTAGATGCGCTTCTGGCTGTGTTCGCCTCCCCAGGCGGCCTTGAGCCGCTCACCGATCTGAGTGTGGGGGAAACCGACCACGGCGGCCTTGTTGAGGTCATCGAGGACCTGGCTGTAGAGGCGGTTGCGGTTGATGGTCACCATCTCGAAGTAGCCCTGATCGAGGAGGGGGCGGACCAGGCGGGCCATGTAGTATTGGGCTGTCTCCAGGGTGAGAAAGGTGGGCGGTTGATCGGGCTGGCCGAAGCCCGCCTCCTCGGCGATGAGCGGCCAGAAGAGATCCACCGCTTGCTGGGCCAGGCCGCCGACGGTGGAGATGGTCACCTGTCCGCCGGCTCTCACGGTCGGGCGGCGGAGGGCTTCGTAGTACGGCGCGGCCAGCGTGCGTTGGGGCACGAGCACCAGGATCGACCTGGCGCGGACGCGGGAGTCGAGCAGGTGGAGGAGACGCCCGACCCCGGCGGTGGTCTTGCCCGTGCCGGCCGGGCCTTCCAGGAAGATCTTGCTCTCGATGGGGCGGTTGATGAGTGCGAGTTGCTGATCTGTCAGGGAGAATGATGCCATAACTGTTGATATTCCTCGCTGGGGCTTGACCTATCCAAATGGATATTCGGTAACGTCAACGCCCTCTGTATCCCTGTCGCCTGGGAAGAAGGCATAGGGCTCATTCAAATAGATCTCCAAGTCAACCATTCGGCCTAACAGATCACGCAGATCGGTGTCGTTTATGATCTCAAGGATAGCATCGGACTCGCGCATTGGGTCCGGGGCATGTTCCTGAGATAACCAGCAGGGAGCATCCAGGTCCGGGTCTAGTTCCAGGTCGTTTTGAGGAGTCAGGTAGTATGGCGCTCGCTTGGTATCCACTTCGTTCATCTCTACCTCCATATAGCGTAGTAGGTTTTCCCTTACAATTCGGCTCCGCAACAAGCGTCGGCAACATCTTTGAGAAACTCGGCATCGTAGTCGAGACCTTTCATCCCGCTCTGAATCCTCAGCGCCTCCACTGTCCAATCTGATCGGGGAGGATAGTTGCTTCGATATTCTTTGAGAAGCTTTCTGATTCCTTGAAACTGTTCTTCAACGTCATGACCAATATCATCACTAGGATAGATTTCTCCCAATGCATTGGCAGCAAACCGAAAACGAACTCCAGCATAGGTCCAAGCCAACGCCGATATGCTGCCCACTCCCCATTTGACCGCCAACGGCAGGTGAGCCAAATGGGGTTTCCACTCAAGCCCCAGTTCCTTTGGCTTTTTGTCCCAGGATCTGGCATCAGGGTCTTGTTCTCGCCATCGGCACTCAAGAAAGAACAGAAGAGAGCCTAAAGCAAAAGCGTACTGCTGTGTCGTCCGGTTGATAAACATGGAGGCCCGATGTCTGGACCAGTAGTCTCCACCGCCCTTGGCGAAGCGTGAAGCCATTAATCCTTCTCGTGTTGCTCCGGAAAGCCAGAGGTGAAGGGCCTCTGTTTCGTATTCCCAAATCTTTTCCAAAAGTTGATTCTCACGTACCTCTTTGTCGCCGACTTTGACACGCGGCTGATAGAAGAAGTCACAATCTTGCGACTGCACCGATTCCACCACCTCGTCCAGCCAGTACTGGAATGACCCTTCGCCATCAGTCGTACTACCTTTGAAGGGCGAAAGGGTTTCAAGAATCCTGCCAGCCTCACGGTACAGATGACGGCAAGTGCGACTCGGAAGACCGCTTCGCTTGAATGCCTCTTTTGCAATTGAAGTTAGCGGGAACTCTTCCTCCTGACGGCGAATCCATCCAGCTATGGCAGAGGTGATTCGGTGAGCATACTGATCCGGGTTCTCTTCTGCATCCACCTGCTGGGTTCGAAGGAAGAAAGCGTAGGTGTGCCGAAGCAGGCTTTCGTCTTCAGCTCTCCCGAACCACGCTGTGATCGCAGCTGACACCTCGTCGGAGACCGAATCCATATCACTGGCAGCGCTGATCTGATCAAGTACAGTACACAAGCCACCGGTGACCCTCAATTCCTCTTTGGAGGGTGCCAGGTACATCTTACGTAGATCTTGATACTGTTTCCTCAGCGGCTTCCAATCAAAGGGAAGCCAATTTGGTAAGACCTGAACCAATCCTTGGTTGGCAAACGCGGGGCGACCGGCTCGGCCTGCGATGTTCAGAAAGTCCTTGCTGGTTATCTCCACCATCGTATCGGCTTCCGGATCATAGCGCTTGGTACCGGCAAAAACCAGGGCTTCAACAGGAAGGTTCACACCGTAAGAAAGCGTGCTGGTACAGACCATCAGCCGCACTTCTTCACTCGTTGCAAAGTAGCGCTCTGCGAGGACCTGTTCTTGTGTCAGCATCGGCCCCTTGTGGTAGCATACCCCTTGACGCAGGCGCTCAATGATTTCTGGTTTGTCTACACCCAGTTCGCGCCGGAGGACCCGCTCCCACACATCCAACCTTGGATCATCTGGGCCTTCCAGATTAAGGGAATCTCCTAGCCGTTGAGCTGAGCTTTCTGCCCAGATGTTAGGAATAAACAAGATCGACTTCAGCCCAGCTCTCACCAAGCTTTCAGTGCAATTCCTAGCGGTATCGGTGGGCTTGAATTTGTAGGGCTCCCATCCACCACGCTGATCCTTCTCTTGCTTGAACACACAGACATTCTCTAGAATCATCCACTTTATGTTTCCCGAACTTGGTTCCCAGTCACTGCGGTACACGCTACCGAACAGGAGATCCCCAAGCCGTTCCCTCCCTCTCACCTGTGCGGCAGCTTGTGCATCCCCTGGAATACCCAGCATAAGAGCCTGACGTGTAAGACGACGCTCATCCAAGTAGTCTATTCCCTCTAGCCAGTGCGCCAGATCGTCAGGGTTGCTCATCATTGCTGATAGCAGCAAGAACGGAACCCTTGCATTTACGGTACGTAGCTGTGCAAGCGCCAAGTCAAGCAAGGACCCACGTCTAGGCTCACCGATCAAGTGAGCTTCGTCTACCACACAGAGCACACAGGTCTCAAATGCTTCTGGCCATAGAGAAACCGCCAGCCTGAGCTTTTCCGGTGTCATTACCGCAACGTAGTTAATAGGCTCCGCCGGTAGCTCATCAGGTGACAGACTTTCCAGAAAGAGATAGGTGTATTCCCTGTCAGTCACGAAGCCCCGGACAGTTGTTACCAGAGGTTCTAAAGCTTCTTCAAGATCACGAGTCACTTGGCGAACAAGCGCGTTGGTAGGCACAACGCAGAGGACCCAGGCATCTTCTGTGTTCTGTAGGGCTGCTGCGATCCTCATCTCCGCGATGAAGCTCTTCCCACTGCCTGTAGGCATACTGATGACCATGTTCGTTTGTAGGTTGATGGAGCCTCGATCAATCGCTTCTAGATGTGCAGGCCAGAGAAGCGCTCCACTCCCTTGAGCTCTATGTTCGAGATACTTGTACCACCTGTCAGATGTGGGTGATGGATCAGGGAACTTGACGAACAGCAAACCGCGCTCAGCAAAATCATCCATCACACGGCGGAGAAGGTCAATGATCCACTTGAGAGCTGCATCGTTCAAGAGATCGGATGTCTGTTGAGCCTGTCTGAGCGTTTCCAGCCACGGTCTCGTTATTCTGACCTCAGCCTCGGCCAGAATAGTCAAAGCTCGCGCCATTTGAGTGCATGCCTCGGCAATGTCAAAGAGCGCCGATATCAGCGCCAGATCAATCAGCTCAAAATCATTGCTGGTCGCTTGAATATCTCCGAACACTGCATCTCGGTCTTCCACAATCTGTAAGACCCTCGAGAAATCACAGCCCAGGAAGCTGACGACGATCTCGACAACCGTGCTGGCTAACCTGTATCCTATATCAGGACCGACGGACCAGGTAGATAGATTGGAACCATTAACCGATTTCGGCAGTTTGCGGAATCGGCGAGTCAGAGTGGTGGCGTTTCCATCATGCTGTGCTAACAAGTAGTGAGCTATTGCGTTGATCCAGAGATAGCCTTCTTCGGTCCAGAACTCAAAACCATTGAACGGAAACCGCTCTGTGTCATCAGCCTCTTGTTCCTCTGCCAAACTATCTGACCCTACGGCTCTATATTCTGCGAGAAACTCGAAGATTTGAGCAGCGACGAAGTTTGCGGAAGATATAGTCGATGGCGAGATTTGAACTTGTGGCAGATTGGCAGAGATGGCTGTGTAAGCACTCAAATAATCCGCAAGTCGACGCAAGGTATCAAATTCGTCTTCAATAGTACCTTCGAGCTGTACACCCACACCAGCTACAGAGAGCCGATTGCTGATAAGCAGGCGATAGGCATCAATCACCAACTGCCTGGCCTCTTCTGCCGACAAACCTTCCGGTCTTGGCATATGGTCGAAACGTTCTTGGAAGTATTTGCTCAACATCAGAAGTGCCCTTCTGCTTCACGCTCGGCGAGAAAGTTGAGTGCTATCGTTGTGATTTTGTCAACCCAGGTTTTCCACTTCGAGATCGGCACAACGGTTGCCCATCGTCTCTCTGGCGAATCTGGTTCTTTAGCCATGATTTCGCGATAGCCGTCGAAAATGCTAGGGCGTGCCTTGGACTCAGATGTGATGACGCAGCCATGGTAAATACAATCCTTCTTCCAAAACCCAATCTCTACCAGTTTCTCAACCTCTTCTTCCGTAGTGAGGAACGTCCAATCCAAGTCAAGCAGTTGGTGCTTGAAAGACAGATCCTGTTGTCTTGTCTCGATTGCGTAGAACTCGTCAAACATGGTGCCCTTTAGTTTCTTATTGGGTGGTGATTTTTTTACCAAGCGACGGGCATTCTTCTCAGACGCTTTCGATTCCGACACCATAAGCTGATAGCTATCTGTTGGTGTTCGCCACACTGCCAAATGGTCAGCATAATGATCGTTGGGCCTAAAATGCGGTTCTTTCTGTGTACATGGATCCCAATCTTTTGGCCTGAAGTTCAACAGAAGGTAATGAGGAATATGCTCTGCAAATAACCTAACAAAATCATCACTTCTGTTTTGGATGAACTCCCGAACCTCCTGAATCTCATTCTGGTCAACTCGCCTATCTGGGAATCTGGTTTGGGCAAGACGATTGATCTGTTTCCAAAACCCTAACTGCGCGCCGATGAACAACTCCACCAACCCTCGCAGAAAACTGTTATCAAGGTCAACTGTCTTCTCACCGCTGAAGCAAAGCAGGTGGTAAATGAATTCACTGGATGTGCTGTCAACTCTCTTCCACTGAGCCATTATGCTAGCCTCTTGAAGGAGTGCTTATGTGCCAACAATGCGGGAGCGCAAACCGATCAAGCATCAGTCTCTTATCCCCACCCTCACACATCATACCGCCTGCGCAGATCGTTTCGCCAGCCCAGGTCAATTCCTTCAACCTTATTCACGCGCGCCATGAACTGCTCCACCGTCCACTGACGCATCAGAGGCACACCCGTGAGCACAGCGTTCCACGCACCGACGACGCCCTCTCCCCCGCCGTCAACCAGCGAACAGAGCTGTGACGGAACCTCGTGCAGCTTAGTGTTCCTGGCAAAGCCGATGGATACCACTTCAACTTCGTCGGCCTCGCCTGTTTGCCGGAGGTACGCCGCCAGAAGGAACTGACGCATCAGTTGGTAGAACGGACCCTGGAAGGGGCAGCCCTGTACGCTCGCGAAGGCAGGGAATGAAATGCCCGCCGCCTCCATGTGTTCCCAATAACGGCGTGACCTGCGATCCCCACCCGTCGTTAGCAGACACGACCGGGCTGGGTCTCTATCTCTCGCCACGTCGAGCGCCGGACACCTGGCCTTGTCATCCTTGGGAGCCGACTGGAAGGCACTACACGCGCCAAAGCTGCGCTCGGTGTACTTCCACTCAACTAGTGTGGTATACTTCCGCTTGCTCCTACCGATCCAGAAGATAGTCGCGTCAATGCTAGTGCGGTACAGCCCTCGCTTTCCCCTCTCCGATTCGCCCAGCCACTGCGTGACCTCCGGCGGGCCCGTGTATTCGAACTCGATCCCCGTCACCTGCCGCAGGCCCAGGAGTAAAGGCTGCAACGCAGACCTGGCCAGATTGAGGTCCTGACGGAGTGGAAAGAAAAAGTTCAGGCACGCAGCCTGAGAACTCTTCAGGTTCAGCACTTCGGAATGCAGGGCAATGTTCTCTTCAGCCAGGTAGGCCAGGATTGCGTCGGCCAGAGGCTCGTAGAAAGCCAGCCGTTCGTGACCGGCGGGCAAGATGTGTGGGTAGGTGTAGGTTGGCCGCTTGCTTGACCTGCCGTCGCCTAGTTCGGGCCAGCGCCGGCGCTTGAAGGCGACCTGCCGAAAGATCTCTTGCTGCTCGAAGGCGT
The DNA here is from genome assembly GCA_049589355.1 of Anaerolineae bacterium. GTDB lineage: Bacteria > Chloroflexota > Anaerolineae > VGOG01 > VGOG01 > JBAWAP01. The sequence continues at coordinate 56,469 of JBAWAP010000091.1, read as the reverse complement.
TCTGCCGGTAGAACCAGGCAGTATCTCCACCTTCCTCGCCGGGAAGTACGTGACGTTTGATAGTGGCCGGGGCCATAGTCTTCACCTCCGCTGGATCAAACCACGTAATACCATTTACTGAGAGCCTATCCGAAAAGTGCTCCCCGCCCCATCCTCGGGCCGGGACGAACAAGAGACGGTGGGGCGGCTTGAGACACACCCATTATACACGAAAGCGCGGTCAACTGCAAAAGACCGCGCTTTCACTGAAACGTCTCGCTGCGGGTGGCATGGGGAAGTGCCGGGCACATCATGGCTGATTAAGCTGCCGCAGCCGGTTCAGTGTGTCCAGCGAAGCGAAGACCACGATGCAGTCCTCTGCTGCCAGCACGATCTCGGGAGCTGGATGCAGGTCTACTCCCTCTGCCCCCCGATGCATGATCACCGAGAGGTCCAGCTCCCGTTCCAGTTGCGTCAGCGTCTTGCCCACCAGGCACGACCCGGTCTGCACCGTCAACTGGCTGACGTTGAGCAAGGTATCGCCCACGTAGAAGGAATGGGAGATGTCGGCTTGGGTGGCGGCGGCAGCGAAGGCTGGCGCGGCCAGCGCGGAGGTGCTGAAAGCGGTATGGATGCCGAATCCCCGTTCCACCTTTCTGGCCAACTCGGCGTCGAACATGCGCATCACCACCCTGATCTCCGGTTTCAGTTCCCGGGCGTCCAGGGCGACGGCCAGGTTAGTGAGGTCGTCTTCGGTGCAGGGAATGAGAGCCCGGGCTCGTGGCACTCCAGCCTTGACCAACGCCTCTCGCTCTCGGGCGTCGGCGATGATCACGGGCACGCCCATCTCCCGCACGCGCTCCACGAAACGGCTCTCCTCCCGCCAGTCGATACCCACCACTTCCTCGCCGAACCGCAGGAGTTGTTCCACCACTCGATACCCCACACGCCCGAGTCCACAGACCACGATGTGGTTCCTGAAAGTTGACGCTACCGCCACTTGCCACTCCCCCTTTCTGACCTGCTTGTTGAACAGCATCACCCCGAAGCGGATCACCCCTTCGGCGATCACCCCCAGCCCCAAAATCGGCACGGCGAAGAAGAAGGCCTGCAGTGGGCCACTGCGGGGGTAGGGAATGGTGGTCTCGAAGAAAACGAGTGTAAACACCGCGTACAGTGCCTCGCCAAAAGCGAGCCTCTGGCCGGTCTCTGGCGACACGTAGAAGCGCCACAGTATCAGTCCTCCCAAGAGCAGCAACCCTGCGAACAGCAGCAGGGAGTTGTGGAACTCCCGCGCCAACACCCAGGTATCCCGCAGGCTGGCCCGCAGATAGCGCCGCAGGCCGTGTTTCTTCTTCATGCTCTACCTTATATCTTCTTTCTCGACCTTACCTCAAGCCAGGCGTGCTGTGTGTTCCGTAATGCCACATGCACCATGCGCCCCTGCTCTCCATCCTTGACTTTTGGGAGAGGACGTGTATAATCTGAAGTGCGCCGTGGGATTCCAAGTACGGCATAGGAGTTGAACGATGAGCACTACCACCATTCGAGCTATCTACAAGGACAAGGTTTTCGAACCGCTGGAAACCCCCAGCGGGCTGACCGAGAACCAGGTGATCGAGCTGGAAATCCGCCCTCTCCCACCCGTGACCAGTAACCCCCGCATCATGGGCGGCAAGCCCTGCATCACTGGCACCCGGATGCCGATTGACTGGGTGATGGGCTACCTGGAAGCTGGCCGCTCTCTCGATCAGTTTCTCTCCGAATATCCTCAGTATACCCGAGAGGAAGTGACGGCTGCCATACGGTATGCGATCGAGGAAATGGGCTATCCTGAACTCGAGATGGGGTAGCTCATGCGTTTCTATCTCGACGAACACATGCCCCCTGAAGAAACCTCTCGCTACTTGCAGCACAAGGGTCACAGCTCTCAACACGCGGTGAGCCTCGGCCATGTCCACCGTGATGATGCGTTTCATTACCAGTTTGCCAGAGCCAGGAAGCGCATCCTCATCACCAGGGATGAGGATCTTGCCGATCCACGCAAATATCCCTACCGCAAGCATCCTGGCGTCATCATCCTCGCCGTCGGCCGAAGCGCGGACGCTGCCACGGTGATTGAGACCCTCGACAATGTACTGCGGCTATTCCGCACTGCTGCCAGTCTGTATGAGGCCAAGATCATCGCCCACGCCACCCACTGCACTAAATTGACCGCCCACGGAGCGGAAGAGATCCCCTACCCTCAGCGCTAGCGCACTTCCCCCAAACAGCCTTGACCTCTCACTGTGCCCGTTGAACATCTCCTCAGTGTCTCGACGCCTCGCTACCACTACAACGCCCGCTTAAGAATCTCTCCCATCTCATCGGCCGTGAGCACAATGGGGTTGCCCTTCATGCTGCTGGAAACGGCGGCTTTTTCGATCAGCAGCGGGAAATCGTCTTCCGTCACCCCATAGGAGGCCAGCGAAGGAACCTGTAGCGCCTGGCACAGTTCCCCCACCCAGACAATGCCATCGTCGGCGGTAGCTCTCTCATTCCCGGTCAGTATGCGGGCAATCTCGTCGTAGCGCCGCAGCGCTTCGCTCTCTGGGGATCGCTCCTGCAAGACTCGCACATTGATAGCCATCACGTGGGGCAGGAGGCTAGCACACACCGCGCCGTGAGGTCCAGGGAACATGCCTCCAATCGGCCCGGCGAAACCGTGCACCGCCCCCAGTCCGGCGTTGGCCAGAGCTAGCCCACCGAAGAGGCTGGCTAGCGCCATATCCTCACGGGCCGCCACGTCGTCGCCGTGTTGATAAGCCCGGCGAAGCGAGCAGGCGGCGCGGCGCATCCCCTCCCGACATAGGGCGTCCGTCAGCGGGTTGGCCCGGTTGGAGACGTAGGGCTCCATGACTTGCGTTAGCGCGTCCAGACCGGTGCTGGCCGTCACCTCCGGCGGCATACTGTGAGTGAGCTCGGGATCCACCAGCGCCAGGCGCGGTAGCATCAGCGGGCTGCGCAGGCTGACCTTCACGCGGTGTTCGGGCGAGAGCAGCACCGCGTTGTAGGTCACCTCGGCCCCGGTGCCCGCCGTGGTGGGGATGGCGATGTAGGGCGCTGAAGGCCGGGTGAGCGGCTGCCCCCGGCCGATGACTTCGAGGTAGTCGAGGGGGGTGCCGCCATTGGTCAGCAGGGCAGCGACCGCCTTGCCGGTGTCCAAAGCGCTCCCGCCGCCGAACCCGATGACCAAATCGCAATCTACCTCCCGCGCGCTTTGGGTGCCCAGGCGAGCCACCTCGGTGGTCGGCTCACCGGCCACTGAGAAGGTGATGGCCTCAATCCCCTGCACGGTCAGAAGGTCGAGCAGCGGCTTAGCACGCGCGGGCCTGCGCCCTGTCACCACCAGGGCCCGACTCCCCATTTCTGCCGCCAGCGGCCCGACCTCGTGCAGCGTGCCTGTCCCGAAGAGAATGCGCGTGGCCGTGGCAAACTCGAAGCGCATTGGCTCCTCCTAAGAAACCGGGTTTCTCGAAGAAACCCGGTTTCTGAGCGTCCTATCCCCAGCCTGGATCATCAGGAAAGACGTTGGCGTACTTCACACTGTGGCGCGGCTGGGCCATCATCTCCGCCACCGTATCCCGCCATTTCTGGTAGTGGGTCGTCTCTTTGTGCCGTGCCGGGTCCTCCGGCGTGCGATAGACCTCGGCCAAGATGAACCAGGTCGGATCATCCATTTGCTGGATCACGTCGAAACGCGCGATCCCAGGCTCCTGCACACTATGGCGAGCGTTCTCCAGCGTCGCTTCGCGAAAGGCGTCAACGAATTCGGGCTTGACGTGCACGTGCACGTGAACTATGAACATTCTGTGCTTCCTTTCTTTTCAACATTACCGGTGAACCCGTCCCCAATCCCTGGCCTCCTTAGCGACCTCGGGGAAAATTTTAAGGAAGTGGTTTGCTCTTGATCAGGACTGTCCATTGGCCCTTCTGAACGGTCTCGTCCCTTTGATTGATCACGGCTACGTCAAAAACGACGATGCCGCCTCCCAGCCGTCGCATCTCCTTCTTGCGAGCCACTTTGGCCTCGATGTGGATGGTATCTCCGATCTTGATGGGGCCACGGAACTTCCAATCCAGGCCCATGAAGGCCTCGGCAGTGCCCTCTATAAAGCCCAGACGCGCACCCAGCCCCTCGGCGATGGAAAGGCCCAGGACGCCGTGGGCAACACGCTCTCCGAAAACGGTATCTTTGGCATACTCGGCGTCGGTGTGCAGTTGATTGTAGTCGCCCGAAAGGGCAGCGAAGGCTACGATGTCGGCCTCGGTCACCGTGCGACCAGGGCTGATCACTTCATCGCCCACCGCGAATTCCTCGAAGTAACGGCCACGAGGCTGGAGGCTCGCTGTTTTCTCTTCTATCATTATCATTCCCCCTTTGCGAATTTAGAATATGTTACCACAAAAACCTACTTTAGGAAAATCCAGAAACTTAGACCTCCGAGGTTTTGGATACTATTTGGCCTTGTAGCTTGGCAACTGATGCCAGGCGACCTTAGAGAAAAAGAGATTGTCGGTTCGTAAACCTCGGAGGTCTTCTTGCCTTTGTCAAGCTCTGGCAAGTGTGATATAATTTCCGTAGTTATAAGACGCTTACCTACAAACTCGACTAAGGAGATGGCAGATGATTGCAGAGACGGCGAGGCGGGTCACGGATAACATCAAAAAGGTGATAGTGGGCCGGGATGAGGTCATCGAGTTGGCCCTGGTGGCCTTGCTGTGCGAAGGGCATGTGCTGATTGAGGATGTGCCCGGGATAGGCAAAACGACCCTGGCTAAGGCCGTCGCCCGCTCATTAGGCTGTAGCTTTCAGCGCATTCAGTTCACACCGGACCTCCTGCCCAGCGATGTGACCGGCATCTACTTCTTCAACCAGAAGGCTCAGGAGTTCGAGTTCCGCCCCGGTCCCGTAATGTCTCAGGTCCTCCTGGCCGATGAGATCAACCGGGCCACCCCCCGCACCCAATCGGCCCTCCTCGAGGCGATGCAGGAGCGCCAGGTGACTGTGGATGGAGACACCAGGCCTTTGCCTCGCCCCTTCCTCGTCCTGGCTACCCAAAACCCCATCGAGCTAGAAGGCACCTTCCCCCTACCGGAAGCCCAGGTGGATCGTTTTATGCTGAAGATCAAAATAGGCTATCCTACTGAGGAGGAGGAGAATCGGATCTTGCTTCGTTTCGAGCACGACGATCCCTTGGAGAGCCTGGAGGCCGTAACCTCGGCGGAGGAGCTTTTGACCCTGCAAGAGGGGATCAGTCACATCCGGGTTGAGGAGTCGGTGCGGGAGTACATCGTGCAGGTGGCGCGGGCCACACGGGAGCACCCCTCGGTGGAGTTGGGCGTCAGCCCCAGGGGCACCCTCTTTCTCTACAAGACCTGCCAGGCCCTGGCCGCCATCCGCGGGCGGGATTTCGTCATCCCCGACGATGTCAAGCATCTGGCCCCCTACGTCCTGACCCACCGCATCATCATCAGGCCCCAGATCCGCCTGCGAGGCCGCACTCCCGAGGAGGTGGTGATGGAGGTAGTGAATTCGATTCCGGTGCCGGTGGAGAAGTGAGTTGAGCCGTATCACCATTGATTATACCAAGGAAACACAATTCAGCGAGGCCTGGATCGTTTTGGCAGTCATGTTGACCACCGTTGGCTTTGCCTTCCGCCAGAAGAGCCTGATGCTAGTGGCACTGTTGTTGCTCACTATCGTGCCCATAGCCTGGCTGTGGAACAAGCTTGCTCTCCGTGGCCTGGACTACGAGCGACACTTCAGCGAGCGGCGGGCTTTCCCAGGTGAGACACTGGAGCTCACTTTGCGGGTCTCGAATTGGAAGCTGTTGCCGGTGGGGTGGTTACAGATCGAAGATCAATTCCCGTTGGATTTGCCGCTCTCAGAGGAATTGCTTGCCTCGCCATTGCTGAGCTTTGGCTATCTGGCTACTGCCTTCTCCCTGCGTTGGTACCAGCGAGTGTCACGTCATTACCAATTGCATTGCCCCCGACGCGGCTTTTACCGCTTCGGGCCAGCGCATCTAAAGTCAGGTGACCTCTTTGGCCTCTTCAGCCAAGAGGGGTGGCAGAGGGAGCATGACTGGCTCATCGTCTATCCCAAGGTGGTACCCATTGCCGAATTGGGGCTGTTGTCAAAAGAGCCTTTCGGCGAAACCAAAGCCAGACAGCGGATCTTCGAGGATCCGATGCGCACCATCGGTGTGCGTGATCACCAGCCTGAGGATAGCTTCAAGCACATTCACTGGAAGGCTACAGCTCGCCAGCAAAGGCTGCAAGCCAAGGTCTACGAGCCGACCACTTCCTTCAACCTGATCATTTGTCTCAACGTGGCTAGTTTCCCCAAGCATTGGCAGGGGACGGATCCGGTCCTTTTGGAGCGAGCCATAAGCGTAGCTGCCTCCATTGCCAGTTACGGCGCAGAGCAGCGTTACACCGTGGGAGTCATTGCCAACGGCAGTGTGCCCCACTGGGATCAACCCATTCTAAGGGTCCTGCCGAGTCGTGACCCCAGGCAACTGGCCCGTATCTTGGAAGCCCTTGCGGCTGTAAGCGGCTTGGCTACTTCTTCCATCGAGGACCTGCTGATGAAGGAAAGCCCCAAGCTGCCCTGGGGTGCTACTCTGGTGGTTGTGACAGCGATAGTCAGCGAAGAACTTGTCACCACCTTGTTGCGGCTGCGGGACGTGGGTCGCCGCTTGGTGCTCGTCTCTTTGGCCAAGGAGCCACCGCCGAGCCGAGAATTGGAGGGCATTCTCTCCTATCATCTGCCTGACGTGGAGGTAGATTTTCGTCCTCCGTCGAGGAGGGGAGAGGTCCGGGGGGAGCTTTTGCAGGGGAGGCAGGCGGTGGAAGCATTCACCAGGTTTCCCGACTCTCTAGATTAGGAGGTTAAGCGCGGTGGGGACCCTCCATCTAAACTGGCGCAAGGAGGCGCTATATGTGACCCTCGTTGCTGCTGAAATGTGTTGGTTCACACCTTTATCCTTGGTGATCGCCCGTCAAGCAGTGGTCCTTACGCCTCATAGCACGGCACTAACGCTGGGCATCCTTGTTTTGGCTGTGCTTTATTTCGGCCGCATTCTGAATCGCTTGCAGTTCGATCTCCTGTACCAGCGGGCGATCCTGATTGTCGTGGTGGTGATCACTATTGCCTTGACTATGCATTCTCTGCTTTACCCAGGTTATGGTTGGCTCGATTTTGGTTGGTTGGGAAAGGCAGGAAAGGCTCTTCTGTCTTTCTACTTGCTCCCACCGGAAGTTGGTATCTCTGCCATTGCCATCTTCCTGTGGTGGCGAGGGATCAGCATCAGCCAACGCAATTTGACTTTTCAAGGAGTAGCCTTCTCATTTCGCCTGGGCGTCCTGTTGCTCATCGTCTCCGCGCCGCTGTTGTCCATTCTCGTGGCCTACGATGCTACAGTATTCATCTTGCTTTTCTTCTTCTTCAGCCTCATGGCTGTCGCCTTGGCTCGTGTAGAGGAGGTTAGTCGGGCCAAGGGAGGTGTGGGTGCGCCCTTTAACTTCGCTTGGTTAGCCATACTGATTGGCTCCATTGCCGCTGTCTTGGTCACGGCGTTGCTCATCTCCCAGGTTTACTCCATTGAAGGCTTCGCCCAGGTCTTGCGTTGGTTGCAGCCAGTCTTCGACCTTCTGCTGAGAATTATGGAGCACGTTCTGATCTTGTTGTTCAGGCTTCTGAGCCCTCTCTTGCGGTGGTTAGTCAGGATAGTTCAAGGAGTCTTTGAGATCCTTGCTCGGAACATCAGGGGCTTTGAGAGCTTAAGGCCGTTGCCTCCCACGGACTTACCAAGGGCCGAGCCGATCAAACCGCCGCGTTTGTTGGTAGATGCCTTGCGTTACGTTTGTCTGGGTTTTACTGTTGCTGGTATACTGGCGGCACTAGCCCTCACTCTGCGGCAACGACTAGACAAACAACGAAGAAGTGACGAAGTTCGCGAATCTCTCTGGTCATCAGCAGTTTTCGCTAAGGGGATGTTGAGCTCCCTGCGCGACAGGTGGGATCGTCTCAGGGACCTGGCTGGACTGGTGGGACGGTTTGGCCCTGGCCTGCGGCTCTACGCCGCAGTGTCCATCCGTAAGATCTATGCTAACATGGCCCGGTTGGCGGCGAGTCAGGGCTTCCCTCGGCAGCCTGCTCAGACGCCTTACGAGTACATGCCAGCTTTGGGCCTCGCTTTTCCTGACTGCCAGGCTGAGGCAACGGTTATCACGGAGGCCTATGTGAGGGTACACTACGGCGAGTTGCCCGAGAGTATCAGAGAATTGCAGCGTATTCGAGAATGCTGGCGGCAGATCTACTCGAGGTATAAAAGTGCCTTAGGTTGAGGCACACATTTATCGGTCTACTGATGTTGGCTTTGGGGTGAAAAGAGCATGACCAAATATATCTTCTGCACCGGGGGAGTAGTATCCTCCGTAGGCAAGGGGGTTACGGCCGGGTCCATCGGCCGCATCCTCAAGAGCCGTGGCATCTCGGTCTCCATCCAGAAGCTGGATCCTTATATCAACGTGGATCCGGGCACCATGTCGCCCTATCAGCACGGAGAGGTCTACGTCCTTGAGGATGGGGCGGAGACTGATCTCGACTTGGGTCACTACGAGCGCTTCACTGATGAGAACTTGACTCGGGCCAGCAACGTGACTACTGGTCAGGTCTATGCCGAGGTCATCGCCAAGGAGCGGCGGGGTGACTATCTGGGTGGCACCATCCAGGTCATCCCCCACATCACCAACGAGATCAAGCATCGCATTGCCTTGGTGGCCAAAGAGAGCGAGGCCGAGGTAGTCATTGTAGAGGTGGGGGGCACGGTGGGCGATATAGAAGGGCTGCCTTTTTTGGAGGCCATCCGCCAGATGCGCAAAGACATGGGCCGCGAGAACACCCTTTACATCCACCTAACTCTCCTGCCCTACATTAGCTCCACTGGGGAGCTAAAGACCAAGCCTACTCAGCACAGCGTCAGTGAGCTGCGAAGCATAGGCATCCAGCCCGACGCCATCGTTTGCCGTTCCGATTACCCGTTGGGCAGGGAGGCCAAGGAAAAGATCGCTCTTTTCTGCGATGTTGAGCAACGAGCTGTCATCCCTTTAGTAACCACCGAGAGCATCTACGAGATACCTCTCATCTTGGAGGAAACGGGGCTAGGAGACTTCATCGTCGAGCGCCTGGGGTTGCCCACCCCTGAGCCTGACCTGGACGACTGGTGCGAGTTAGTCGAGGAGATCAAGCGCCCCAAGGAGAGAATCCACGTTGGCATGGTGGGCAAGTACATAGGGCTCCAAGATGCTTACCTCAGCGTGCGCGAGGCCCTCTACCATGCTGGGGTCCACAGTGGCTGCGACGTGCAAATTGATTGGATTAACGCTGAGGATTTGGAGAAAGGGCGGGGCCTGGACATGTTGAGCCAGGTGGATGGTGTAGTGGTGCCTGGTGGCTTTGGCTACCGGGGCATTGAGGGCAAGATTGTAGCCGCCCGCTATGCTCGTGAGAAGGAAGTGCCTTACTTGGGCCTTTGTCTGGGTATGCAGGTCATGGTTGTTGAGCTGGCCCGATATGTCTTGGGTAGCGATGAGCCCAACTCTGCCGAATTCGACATCGCCACCAGGTATCCTGTTATTGATCTTATGCCGGAGCAGCGGGACATCTCCGACATGGGTGGTACCATGCGCTTAGGGGTCTACCCCTGTCAGTTGGTTCCCGGCACAAAAGCTGCTGCCGCCTACGGGCAGAAGCTCGTTAGCGAGCGTCACCGCCATCGTTTCGAGTTCAATAATGCTTACCGGGATCTATTGACGGAGGCTGGGCTGGTGCTTAGCGGCCTTTCGCCCGACGGGCGTTTGGTGGAGATAGTGGAATTGGCCAATCATCCCTGGATGGTGGGCAGCCAATTTCATCCCGAGTTCAAGTCCCGGCCCAATCGGCCCCATCCCTTATTCTGCGCTTTTCTGGTCGCTGCCAAAGCGCTGGCCCATAGTAGATAGCTGCGAAGGAGATCGGCCATTTGCCATTTCAAGGTAATGCTAGTATAATGTCCTTGCATCAAAGGAGAAGCTACCTAAGAGAAGATACTTGCAGTTAGCCACCCTAGCTCAATCGGCAGAGCAAGCGCTTCGTAAGCGTTAGGTTATCGGTTCGAGTCCGATGGGTGGCTTTTTCCTCGGTTGGGCAAGGGGCTGGAAGCGGGACTCAGCCCTTTTCCAATTATGGAGAATGGTGTATAATTATAATACGGTCAGCGAGCAAAGACCTCCGAATCCAAACAGGCTTCTATTGCTTTTTAGGTTGAGGAGGAGCATGAGCGTGAGGCGCGGAAATCCATCGGAGCTTGGTCTTGACAACGACAACGAGGCGTTGGTGGCCGTGTTGCGCAATTACTTTTCCAGCCAACTGGATGTGATCGCGGCCTATCTGTTCGGCTCACGGGTTGCGGGCAAGGCGCGGTTTGACGGCGATGTGGATACGGCAGTATTGCTCTCCGAGGAGGACGGCGGGGCTCGCTTCGAGCGGCGACTGCGGCTGATGAGCGAGGTGAGCGACGTCTGCGGTCGGGAGGCCGACGTGGTGGTGCTGAATGATGCTCCACCCCTGTTGCAGGATCAGGTGCTGCGCCACGGCCGGCTGGTCTTCGAGCGGGACCAGCAGGCACGGGTCGAGTTTGAGGTACGGGCAGGTAAGGTCTACGCCGATCTGAAGCCGACGTACGACTTTTTTACAGGAGTTTTGTTCAAAGAGATTAAGGAGGTAGGTCTCGGTGGGCGCCGACGACATCGTGCGCGAGCGACTAAGGTTCTTACGAGGCGAAGCGGACTACCTGAAAAGTGAACGGGGCAGTGTCCGCTCGTTCCAGTAGTACGTAAAGACATACGGCTCAAGAAGGCGGTAGAGCGCAGCTTGCAAGTGGCCATCGAAGCTTGCTTGGATATCGGCCGACGTCTGATTGCCTTGGAAGGGTTCCGTTACCCAGAGGACAACAGAGATGTGTTCCAGGTATTGCGGGAAGAGGGAGTGGTTTCCCAGGAGCTACTGCCATCGCTGGTAGATATGGCTCGCTTTCGAAACCTGGTGGTGCACGATTACGCCAAGATCGACGACGCCAAGGTTTACGCTATCCTAAAGAACCGCCTGGGCGACCCTTCGAGCTGAGCCTCTGGGCGAAGCTTCGACGAGAGTATGCCAGGGCTATTGTGGCCTACTTGGAGCGGTAAGAGCAAGGGAAGGTAAGCTAGGCATCGCCAAGTCCGATCACAATCTGGAAATAGGTTGGGGCAACCACGAGTGGCAGACAAGAGAGATGCCAAGCAGGGTTAAGGAGGGAGGGTATTGAAGATTTGCGTGGTGACGGGCACTTTCCACCCTGAGCCTGGCGGCCCCTCGACCTATCTGTACAATCTCCTGGGCGATCTAGTCCAACGAGGGCACGAGGTGGCGGTAATTACTTACGGAGACCTTGAGGAGGAATATGACTACCCTTACCCTGTGATCCGCATCTCCAGGCGGCGGCCTATCCCAGTACGTTTGATCAAGTTTGTTTATTACATCTTATCCATCGGTCGCCGATATGATCTTCTATTTGTGAACAACTACGGGTTACCAGCAGTTGTAGCCAATGCCTGTCTTCGCAAGCCTGTAGCGATGAAGTTGGTAGGTGATTTCGCCTGGGAGTACTCGATTCGCCATGGACTGATTGACAAAAACGAAGGTATTGACGAATTCCAGAGAAAGGGTCGTTCTTTAAAAGTTGAGCTCCTCAAGCGACTCCAGCTTTTCTACACTAGCAAGGCCGATGCTGTTATCGCCCCGAGCCAGTACTTCAAGGGCATCATCAGTGGGTGGGGCATTCCCTACGATAAGATCGAGGTCATATACAACGCTATTGATCCTTCGAGATACGCTCTGGCTTGCACAAAGGAGGAAGCGCGAGGGCGATTGGGACTGGAGGGAAAGATCATCCTGACTGTGGCCCGTTTGACTCCTTGGAAGGGTATTGACAGGATAATCGAGGTATTGCCGGAGATACGAAGGCGAATAAACGAAGCCAACCTGGTTGTCGTGGGCGATGGGCCAGAATTGGGAAATCTGCAAGGATTGGCGAGAGAGCTCGGGGTAAAGGGGCATGTGAGCTTTGTGGGTCGTGTCCCGCATGAGGAGGTGCCATATTATTTGAGAGCGGCCGACGTCTTCGTTCTATACTCTGGATATGAGGGGCTACCGCATATCGTGCTGGAGGCTATGGCGACAGGGGTTCCTGTGATCCTCTCCGACAAGGGAGGCAATCAAGAGGTCGTCGAAGATGGGGTTAATGGGCTGCTTGTTCCCATCGGCAATCAAGAGAAGTTAAAAGAGGCTATTCTGAGGGTTTTGCAGAACAGAGAAATGGCTGGAGAGTTTGTGGAGAGGTCGAGGGAGAGACTAGAGCAGGCGTTTAGCTGGGATGTTCTTACGAAGAGGACACTAGAAGTATTGCAGGCAATGTCAGATAAAGCTTTGTTATCGTGCTGAAAGGGAAGACGATGGGTATAAACGTCTTGTCCATTAGCTTGGATCAACAGCTTGCAGCAGTAGATAAGGAAGGCGTGTTTTCCGGCGCTCAAAAGAGGCAATTAGAATACGCTAAATTGGTTTCCAAGTATTTTGTTGTCACAAGAGCTTACAGAGGGGCAAATCTTCAGCCAATCCAGTTATCAGATAGCTTGTACGTTTTTCCAACCTCATCTTGGAATGATTATTCCTTTATCTATGATGCCTTTCGGTTAGGCCAAGGTATTTGTGATAAGGAGGATATAGCTTGTATCTCATGCGCTGATCCCTTCTCGGCAGGGCTGGTAGGCTACTTGCTCAAACAAAGCTTCGGCATTCCTCTTAATATTCACATCATGGCTGATTTGATTGATAATCCCCTTTTTCTGAATGAGAGATTCAGGTATCATTTGTTTAACGCTTTTGGGAAATGGCTTATCCAAAGGGCTGATACGATTCGTGTATCAACTTCGAGAGAAAAGAAGAAATTAATCAATGATTTTGACATAGATGAAAAAAGAGTGTGGAATGTTCCTTTTTTCATTGATTTTGAGCCATACCTGCAGAGTGAGGACAAAGAGGTTAGAGAACAGAGCCTAAGCGGCCGATTTGATAGAATAATTCTATTTGCAGGCAGGATTGTACGGCAGAAGGATTTATCTACCTTGATCAAAGCAATCCCTTTAGTTATAGAAGAATTTCCCAAATCATTATTCATGATAGTCGGTACTGGTGATCAAGAGAAAGCGGTTAGGAGAATAGTGCTAGATTTGGGAGTTCAGGAGAATGTCTGCTGGCCTGGAAGAATAAGTCATTATCAAATCCCCGCATTTTTTAAAGCTTGCGACGTGTTTGCGATCACTTCGACATACGAAGGAACTTGTATGGTGTTGCAAGAAGCCGCTATATCTGGAAAGCCCATAGTGGCCACTGGCTTTACCGGCGCTTATGAGTCTATTGCCGATGGCGAAACAGGCTATATCGTCCCGATTGGCGATTCACAGCAAGTGGCAAGTAAAATTCTACATCTTCTCAAAAACCCGGATTTGGCGGCGGAGATGGGCGCTAAAGGACAAAAGCTGGTGATGCAGCGCTTTAACGAAGATAAGATTCTCCAGGAATATCGGAGGATGTGGGAGGCAACGGCCGGGTATAAATGAGAGTGCTGATGATCATGCAAAAGGTAGACCTGGACGACGACATCCTGGGCTTGACCCACGCCTGGGTCAACAAGCTGGCCAAGCGGGTAAGGAAATAAGAGTATTATTGTGTGAGGAGGAGCAATGGAAGTGACAAATGTAGTCCAGAAACAAAAGGTGGCAGCCGAACTTCGGCTGGCGGTGGAGGTGGCCCGGTTATGGCCCCCTCAAGGCCAATGGACAGAGGGAGACTACTTCGCTTTGCCAGCTACCAATCAACTAATTGAACTGTCTGAAGGAGAACTCATTATGTGCCCACCACCGACGGATAGTCACCAATCTGCCTCAGGCGAATTGTACGCAGCGCTCCGGGCCTTCGTGCGCGAGCGCGATTTGGGAACTGTACGATACGCCCCGCTTCCGGTGAGGCTGTGGCCGGGCAAGATCAGGGAGCCAGACATCCTCTTCGTGGCCAAAGAGCATGCTGATCGCATTGGCGAGAAAGTTTATGGCCCGCCCGATTTGGTCGTAGAGGTTACCTCGCCGGGCACACGGCGTACCGACCGAGTGGAGAAGTTCGTGGAATATGCACAGGCCGGCGTGCGAGAATACTGGATTGTGGATCCGGATTCCCAAACCGTGGAGGCCTTCGTGCTGCGCGAGGGGGCTTACGAGCTTTTGGGCAAGTGGGACGATGGGGAGATGGCCCGCTCGGAGGTGCTGGAGGGATTCGAGATAGCAGTGGACGAAGTGTTTGCGGGATAGGGGATGGCTATGTCTCGCCTGAGAGTGTTGATGATCACCCAGAAAGTGGACCTGGACGACGACATCCTGGGCTTGACCCACGCCTGGGTCAACAAGCTGGCCGAAAGGGTGGGGAGGCTCTATGTTTTGGCGTTAGCAGTTGGCAGGCATTCCCTCAGGGACAACGTTGAGTTGTTCTCGATGGGGAAGGAGCGGGGGAACAGCAGGCTGGAGCGCCTGGTGAATTTCAACCGGGTGGTGCCAGGCTTATACTTGCTAGTGCTAGCAGTATTGTAAGGACGGAGGTGGGATGATCACCATTGGTCAAGCGGGTTTAGGATACTGGGGGCCCAATGTGTTGCGCAACTTCGTCAACTTGGCCGAGTGCCAGGTGAAAAAATGCTGCGATATAAATGCCCAACAACTTGAAAAGATAAAGCGGCGGTATCCCTTCATCGAGCTGACGCAGGACTACAACGAACTGATAAATGACCACAAAATCGAGGCTATTGTCATCACCGCCCCTGCATCCACCCACTATCAACTGGCTAAGAAGGCGCTCGGGGCTGGAAAGCACGTCTTCGTCGAGAAACCGATCACTCTCGACATCGGCGAGGCGGAGGAGCTAATTGATCTTGCTGAGAGACGAAGGCAAGTTTTGATGGTCGGGCACTTACTTATCTACCATCCGGCCGTCACCAAATTGAAGGAATACGCTGATGGCGGCGAGCTCGGCGAAATCCGCTACATCTACTCCAGCCGGCTCAATTTGGGCAAGATCAGGCACGACGAGAACGCCATGTGGAGCTTCGCCCCTCACGATCTGTCGGTGGCTCTATATCTACTTGGCGAGGAGCCGGAGGGAGTCAGCGCTCAAGGGATGGCCTATCTGCGACCCGATGTCGAGGATGTGGTTTTCATGATGGTGCGATTCCCCGAGGGCAAGGTAGCGCACCTGCACGTTAGTTGGCTCGACCCCCACAAGGTGCGCTGCATCACTGTGGTAGGCAGCAAGAAGATGGCTGTGTTCGATGATATGGAGAGCTCGGAGAAGCTGCGCATCTACGACAAGGGGGTTGACAATCTTCGCTATAGCTCCTACGGCGAGTTCCTGACCCTGCGCCTCGGCGACATCTGCATCCCCCAGATTGACATGAAGGAGCCCCTGCAACTAGAGTGTCAACATTTCTTGGATTGCATCCGAAATCACCAACGCCCCCTGAGCGATGGCCTGGAGGGTTTGCAGGTTCTCAAGATCCTCGATGCCGCCGAACACTCGCTAGAAAACGATGGACAGTTGGTAAAGATATGAGCGGTTACATTGATCCTTCAGCAAAGATAGGCGTCAATTGTCGGCTGGGGAAAAACGTTGTCATTCTGGAAGATGTCCAAGTCGGTGATAGCGTTGTTATCGGCCACAACGTGGTCATCCACTCTGGGACGGCGATACGCGAGGGGACTATCATCGGGGACGGCGCAGTCATCGGCAAGCAGCCCAGGCCCAGCAGGACGAGCACGGTCAAGGTGACCGAACGCCTGCCCCTGCTGGAGATCGGGGCCGGTTGCAACATCGGCACAGGCGTAGTATTATATGCGGGCTCGAAAATCGGAGCCAATACGATGATCGCCGACCAGGCCTTCGTCCGAGAGAGATGCGAAATCGGCGAGTGTGTGGTAATCGGGCGCGGGGTGACAGTGGAGAACCAGACGACCATCGGCGACTACACCAAGATTCAGACGGGCGCTTACATCACCGCCTACATGACCATCGAAGACCACGTTTTCATCGCTCCCTGCGTGGTGACGGCCAATGATAACTTTATGGGACGTACTGAGGAGCGTTTCAAATATCGCAAGGGGCCGACCATCAGGCATGGGGCGCGAGTGGGAGCGAACTCGATCCTGCTTCCCGGCATCGTCGTCGGACGTGAGGCCTTTGTGGCTGCGGGCTCGGTGGTCACCAGGGATGTGCCCGATTGTAAACTGGTGATGGGTGTGCCAGCCAGGGTGGTGCGTGACGTACCTGAAAGGGAATTTGTGGAGAATCAGTAAATGATCCCCATCGTGGATTTAAAAGCCCAGTACGAATCAATCAAGGATGAGATCAACGAGGCCATCCAGGGGGTTTTGGAAAGCGGCCATTTCATCCTCGGCCCTAACGTCGAAGCGCTTGAGAGGGGGGTGGCCGAGTATTGTGAATGTCACTACGGGGTGGGTGTGGCCTCGGGGACGGATGCCTTGCGCCTGAGCCTGCACGCCTTAGGCATCGGCCCAGGCGACGAGGTGATCACCACTCCCTTCACTTTCATCGCCACGGCCAACACCATCTCCCACATGGGGGCGATTCCCGTCTTCGTGGACATTGACTCCAGAACGTACAACGTTGACCCCGCAAAGATTGAACAGGCCATCACCGAGCGGACCAAGGCCATCCTGTCCGTCCACCTTTACGGCCACCCGGCCGACATGGGTTCCATCATGGAGATAGCAAAGCGATATGGCCTGCGGGTCATCGAAGATTGTGCCCAGGCCATCGGCGCCGAGTACAAAAGACAGCGAGTGGCTTCCTTCGGCGATGTAGGCTGCCTGAGCTTTTATCCGACCAAGAACCTGGGGGCCTACGGAGACGGGGGACTGGTGGTCACCAACGACCCGGAGGTCGCGGAGAGGGTTGACATTCTGCGCCGTCAGGGCGGCAGAGTCAAGTATCACGCCGAGGTACTGGGCTTTAACAGCCGCTTGGACGAATTGCAGGCGGCCATACTGCGGGTGAAGCTGAGGCACCTCGATGAATGGATCGAGGCGAGACGCCAAAGGGCCCATCGCTACAGCGAGCTCCTCGACGATTCGACTGTCACTACACCGTGTGAGGATGAGGGTGTCAGGCATGTCTATTATCTATATACCATCCGCGCCCCACGGAGGGATGAACTCCGGGATCATCTCAAGCAGCGGGGCATTAACACCATGGTGTATTACCCGCTATCGCTTCACCGGCAGAAACTTTACCGAGACCTTGGCCATGCAGAGGTAAGCTTGTCTCAAAGCGAGCGGGCGGAGCGGGAAGTGTTGTCGCTGCCGATGTATCCAGAGCTACGGGAGGAGCAGATAGAGACGGTGGTTGAAGCTATCACCGATTTCTATAGAGGGGCTGGATGAAAGTCCTTGAGAATTAAAGGGGGTAGATTTCATGAGAAAAGCCTTGGTGACAGGTGCGGGCGGATTCATCGGTGCGAATGTTGTGGAGACGCTGGTGAAGCGCGGATTCGATTGCCTGGGCCTAGATATTCACAGAGGTATGCTCGACAGGAACTTCCCGCTGGTTGAAAGTGATATCTTGGATGATAACCACCTGGATCGAGTCCTGGACGACGTTGAGATCATTATCCATCTGGCAGCAAGCAGTCTGAGAACGTCAATTAAGAATCCCAAGCGCAATGTGCAGATCAATGTAGACGGCACACTGAGCATCTTAGAAGCTGCCAGAAAACACGGAGTGCGCAAGGTTGTCTATGCGTCCGCGTCGTCTGTATATGGAGTCCCGCAGTACACCCCTGTGGATGAAGAGCACCCAAAGCTTCCCGAGACAATATACGGCGTCACAAAGTATGCGGGCGAACACCTGGTCCGGGTGTACCATGAATTGCATGGCATTGAATATTTCATATTCCGATTCACCAATGTCTATGGTCCCAAGCAGCATCCGTCAACAGGCGGTTTGGTGCCAGTAGTGTTGACACGTATGCACGAGGGGCAGCCGGTCTTTGTGTTTGGCGACGGCATGCAGACGCGGGACTTTGTTTTCGTGGGGGACATTGTCCACTTTGTCGCACGGGCTGTCGAAGAGTCGGACAAGGCGAATGAGACGATCAACTTGGGCAGCGGTATTAAAACTGCTATCATTGATGTCATCGAACTCTGCGCCGATGTATTGGGTGTAGAGCCTGTTATCGAATACAAGCAGCGGGAAAGTGGTGAGCGAAAGGGGTTTCAGGCTGACGTGAGCCGATGTCGCAAGATCTTCGGCGAGGCGCCCGATACTCACTTGCGCGAGGGATTGCGTCGCACGGCAGAGTGGTTGGCCGCCAGGGTATGGGATAGACACGCTGACTAGCGGACGATTGTCCGAGGACCAGTACCCAATAGGTGCTACCCCCTCTTGCGGTGGTTACAGTAAGCAGCTTTTCATTGTGCCAGAGGGACAGGGTTATGGAGCCAGATGAGGTCTTGAGCTTATTGACGGAATTACATCATCGCCTTCGAAGTGAAATGAAGTCTCGCTGGCATCGCAGTGTTTCATTTCAGGACGAATTGTTCGACCGGTGGGAAAGAGCCGCATTTTTAGGGTTTGGGGAAAGAACCAGTATCTATCAGGATTCCCTAGTTATTGGTGAAGTCGCAGTGGGAGAGAACACGTGGATCGGGCCATTTACCGTCTTGGATGGATCAGGGGGGTTGGTTATTGGCAGTAACTGTTCGATAAGTGCCGGAGTACAGATATACACACACGACACAGTCAGCCGCCGCCTATCCGATGGCAAGATTCCCCCGGAAAGGCAACCGACTCACATAGGGGATTCTTGCTACATTGGCCCTCTAAGCATAATCACAAGGGGGGTCACTGTAGGCCACCATTCTGTGGTTGGCGCTTGCACCCTAGTTAACAGGGATGTTCCTCCTTTTTCTGTGGTCTACGGGGCTCCCGCCCAAATAAGAGGTGCAGTCGTGATGGATGAAAGTGGGGTTCCTCGAATCGAATGGGAAAAACACGAGGCCAATAACCTAAGTGAAGCGCTGGCCTGTTTAGAGACACGAATCGAAGCATTGGAAGCAGAACTTAGGGCAATTCGACAGGAGGAATAAAGAGAGGAATTATGGACCAACAGAATAAGATTTTTTTGATGCGACCCAGCGTAGGTGATGAGGAAATCGAGTTGGTGCGCCAGGTCGTGGAGTCGAAGTGGTTGACTGACGGTCCCACAGTCAAGGAGTTTGAGCAAGCTGTAGCCGTGCAGGTTGGGGCTAAGCATGCCATCTCGGCCACCTCGGCGGCCATCGCCCTCGAGCTGTGCTTGCGGGCACTTGGGGTGGGACTGGGCGATGAAGTTATCGTTCCGGACTTCACCCATCCAGCAACTGCCTTGTGCGTTATGGCCGTAGGGGCTGAACCAGTTCTAGTTGACGTTGATCTGAAGACTTGTAACACCACAGCCGAGCTTATTGAAGCCGCTATTACTAATCGTACAAAAGCTGCTATCCCAGTCTCCATCTTTGGCAACCCACTGGACATCGAACCGATCAATGCACTTCGCGACAAGTATGGGATCACAATCATTGAGGATGCTGCTTGCTCCCTGGGCTCTGCGCTCAATGGGAAACCCATAGGATCATTGACGGATATGACTGTCTTCAGCTTCCACCCTCGCAAAATCTTTTCCATGGGCGAGGGAGGAGTGATTACCACGGATAACGACGAGTGGGCAGCCGAAATGAACTCTATTAAGCGGTTCGGAGTGAAGAAGGTTGATGGCGAGGCCAAGTTTGTCCAGTGGGGCACGAACTATCGTCTGTCTGGCATTTTGGCAGCCGTCGGGCTGGGACAGGTGCGCAAGGTGGATCGTATTGTCGAGGATAGGCGGACCAAGGCCGAATACTACAACCAACTCCTCGCCAATGTTCCTGGTGTTTCGCTGCCCAAGGTCTTGCAAGGAGCAAAACACAATTACCAGACGTATGTGATCTACTTGCAGCAGGATGGTGCTCGGGATCGCCTTCTCAAGGAGCTTCGGTTCCGGGGTATTGAGGTCCAAATTGGCACCTTTGCACTGCATTTACAGCCGTTCTTCACTGAGAGCAGGCGGGTTGGAAGCTTGGAGAACTCGGCATCCTTATATCAGCACTTATTGTCCTTGCCTCTACATCATGAGTTGACACAGGAGGATCAAGAACGCGTAGTGCAAGAACTCAGGGCGGCATTGTGAGCATGCTCGAGAAAGCGGAGCATTCTTCATTGCCTTTCAAAATCGCCCTGATTTGTGGCATAACACAGTTGTTATCGTTGTAGCCAAAGGAGCTAATTGGTTGACCATGAAAATGATTTTTATCTGTGAGACCGTAGATGAGAACCACCAAGTGTTAGCAAGCACTGCAGAACGCATCAAGTATTTTGCACTACATCCCGATGTAGAGCACGTCGACGTCATTGCATTGAGAGTGGGGGATTACGATTTACCTGCTAATGTTAAAATCCATACACTTAAACACAAGAAAAACCCTAATGTAACAGATCGGTTTCGGACCTTATACAAGTTCTATAGGATTGTAGTTCACCTCTGTCGACATACTCGAATAAACGTCATATATTGCTATATGGGAGCCATTTACCCTATCCTTCTGTTTCCGATAAAGCTCCTCTTTCGACCTCAAATATGTCTATGGTGGGGTCACACCATAGCAGTTCCAATTACAAAATTGAGTGTCCATTTCTTCGTGGACAAATGGTTCACCGCGAACAAAACAACAGCCCCTCTTAATACAAGAAATTTACATTTGGTTGGTCAGGGTGTTGATCAAGACCTATTTAAAGACACTAAACTAGCGAAAAAATTTGATTTTATCACAGTTGGAAGGATATCCCCTGTCAAGAGAACAGACCTTATCATACGAGCATTATCACTATGCCGATCAAGGATTGGAAAAGATGTGAGTCTGCTGATATGTGGGAATCCGCTCACAGAGCAAGATTTGAAATACAAAGAGGACCTTATCAGCATGATAAGTGGACTGAGACTAGAGGATAACATAGAATTCGCGGGAAAAGTTCTTTACAAGAATATGCCATACATGTATAATCAATCAAGATGCTTTGTGTTTGCCACACCCGGGGGAGTTGGAAAAGCATTGCTTGAAGCAATGTCATGCGCCCTACCGATGATTGTGGCTGAGCCTAATATGACAGATTTCTTTCCAAAACATATAGCGGATCTCGTTTTATGCCACAATAATGCGGAATCGATCGCGTCATCTATGGTTGAAATGATAAACCGCTCTGAGGATGAGAGAAGAGAGATTGGTCAATCCTTAAGACAATTGGTAGAAGAAAAATATAGCCTTCAAAACCTGACCGACAGGATTGTCAAAATCATCGGCGAACCTACCACCGACGCTCCTTTCGGCCACTGCCTGTACCGCAACAGTGGTGACTGAAAGGGGATGCAAGCCTGAATCGCCCGGGCTGCCCTTTTTGAATCATGAAAATTGTCTATACTGTTAATGCACGCTTGCCGACAGAGAAAGCGCACGGCTATCAGATCATCAAGATGTGCGAAGCTTTTGCACAAAATGGAGCGGAGGTGTTGCTGCTGCATCCGTTTCGTTACCAACACAATCGGCGCCTGATGGAGCAGAGTGTGTTTGATTATTACGGCGTGTCACCGGTGTTTGAAATACAGATGCTGCCGAACCTTGATGTGCAGTTGCTGGAGCGGTTTTTCCCTAAAGGCACCTTTATGCCAGTTTTCTTTGCCCATGCCCTGCTGTGGGGGCTCTATGCAGCGCTGATGGCTCAAAAAGAGAAGGCGACCCTTTACTACACCCGTAGTGGCGAGATTGCCTTTTGGCTTGTGCGGATGGGCCTGCCGACGGTTTATGAGGCCCACGTGATGCCAAAGCGGGGGCGGCGTTGGCTTCTCCAACAAATTATTCGTCATCCAGCGCTGCGACTTGTAGTCGTCTTGACCTCGTTTATTAGAGAACGGTTTGCTGAGCTAGGCTTTACTGCGGAGAAATGTATCGTGCTCCCAGACGCCGTTGACCTTTCGCTATTTGAAGGCTTGCCGAGCAAAGAGGAGTGCCAGCGACGGCTAGGATTGCCCTTAGACCGTATCGTCGTCGGCTACATTGGGCGCTTTCGCACAATGGAGATGGAGAAGGGCATTCCTGAACTGGTGCAAGCGGTGGCGCATTTGTTACCTTTCGACGGTCGAGAACCATTGCTCTTGTGTGTGGGCGGTCCGATGGATGCAGTACCTGCTTACCTAGACCTCGCCCACCGCTTTAGTGTTTTTGAGCATCGGCTCAGGTTCGTTGACCGCGTGCCCAATAAAGAGGTGCCCCTTTGGATTCGGGCGTGTGATGTGGTCACGATTCCTTGGCCCTGGACCGAATTCTCTGCGTACTTCACGTCACCTCTCAAACTCTTTGAATACATGGCCGCAGGGGTGCCGATTGTGGCAACCGATTTGCCGTCCATTCGCGAGGTGCTACGGCATAGGGAGAATGCTTGGCTGGTGGAGCCGGGGAATCCGAAGGCATTGGCCGAGGGAATAGAGCGCACACTGAGCGATGTGGAACTGGCGGCGCGCATTAGCCAGCAGGCGAGAGAGGATGTGGGACAGTACACGTGGACGGAGCGAGCGCGGAGGATTGAGGATTTCCGTCTCAGCAACGCTCAAATATCCACTTGAAGGCACGCGCGGCGGCTTTCAGTAAGAATCAGTTAGTGTGCTAGCATCTTCTCACTCTGAAGGTTTCCAACTTGAGGCTGTTAAATATGTTGAGAGCAATCTGGCGCTCCTTCCTCGAGAAGCATTTCTCTCGAGGTGGGATATTCCACCCAACAAAGAACTACTCGGACTACGTCCAAAGACTAGATCAACAAAGTACCGAAAGATTGATATTAAACGTTGGGGCAGGTGGGTATCGGCACTTCAAGCGCAGCGTCAACGTGGACCCTTACCGAGTACTTCCAGGTGACGTTCAGGCAGTAGGCGAGTCTCTTCCCTTTGTGGATGAGGCCTTTGATATTGTCTACTGTTGTGCGGTTCTAGAGCATGTTCCCCAGCCAGAGGTCATCATTCAAGAAATGTATCGGGTCCTAAAATGGGGTGGTCATGTCTATGTCGAAATTCCATTCTTGCAACCTGTTCATGCTGCACCCTATGATTATACTAGAGTTACTTTGCAGGGTCTCAAAAACTGGTTTGAGATGTTTCGTATCTTGGGAACAGGAGTATGTGCAGGTCCAGGCAGTGCTGTCACATGGATTCTGGTAGAATATGTTCAATTATTCTTTGGACTGCCCTTTTTAAAGAAGGTGTCCAGATTTCTGACTCAAATTATCCTGTTTCCTCTGAAATATCTAGATCGTTGGTTAATAGAAAGAGAGGATGCACACGTTCTAGCCAGTGGCTTCTTCCTTTATGGAGTCAAGGCTTGATAGAGTACACTTGTACTCGCGTAAGATCATCGAGGGTGTCGATCATCAGAGGCCCGATTTGTTATCGACTGTAATGCGGTTTTTCTGCCTTGTCAGGAAAGGACGTAAATGCAGCGAGCCAAGTCCCTGAAAGAGAACCTACAAAACAACATTCCCACTATCGGGTCATGGTTGCAGCTGGGCAGTTCGACTGTGGCCGAGATCATGGTGCATTGTGGGTTTGATTGGCTGGTAATAGACCTCGAACACAGTGTCACCGCCCTGGCTCAGGCACAGGAGATGATCCGGGTGATTGATCTTGCAGGTTGCGTGCCGCTGGTGCGAGTGAGCACGAACGATCCCACGCTGATCAAGCGAGTCATGGATGCCGGTGCCTATGGGGTGATTGTGCCCATGGTCAACAGTGCCCAGGAGGCCCTCGCGGCGGTGAGCGCGATTAGGTATCCTCCTACAGGCACGCGGGGGGTGGGTTTATGGCGTGCGCAAGGGTATGGGATGTCCTTTGCGGAATACCAGGAGTGGCTGGAGCATGAAAGTGTGCTAGTGGTGCAGATCGAGCACATCCGAGCGGTGGAAAACATAGAGGGGATCCTGGCCGTGCCAGGGGTGGATGCATTTATCATTGGTCCGTATGACCTTTCGGGATCGTTGGGCGTGCCAGGTGAACTGGAGCATCCTGACGTGGTGGGCGCATTGGCGCGGGTAGAGGACGTGGCCCGCAGGATGGGAAAAACAGCCGGCTATCACGTAGTAGACATACGGCCGGAACCGGTGTTGGAAAAGCTAGCAGCCGGTTACCACTTTTTGGCCTATGGAGCAGATATGTTGTTTCTGGCCGGAGCCGCCCGCGCCGGGATGGGGGTGCTGTGGGAGAGCATAGCAGCGAGGTGATGTGTGAAAGAAAAGGACATCCGGCCCAAGCAAGTGTTTGATGAGTATCTGGCATTGAGTGTCGAGGATATTCATACGTACTTCAGCGATCCCACAGTGTTCGTCAAGGTTGCATGTCCCGCCTGTGGCGATATGGGGTGCCAGCCCTCATTCGAGAAATACGGCTTTCGCTATGTAGTATGTGCGCGCTGTGGAACATTGTACGCAAACCCTCGTCCGCCTGCGGCGCTACTTCAAACGTACTATGCCAAGGGAAAGGCGCCCAAGTTCTGGAATGAGCGCTTTTTCCGTAGCACAGCCAATGCCCGCCGTGAGAAGATATTCGTCCCACGGGCCAGGCGACTACGCGAGTTGATGGCAGAGGTGCCAGGGGCAAGGTACGATACAGTGGTAGATGTCGGGGCTGGATTTGGGATTTTCTTGGACGTGATGCGTGAGGAGGGAACGTTTAGGCAGATAATCGGCATCGAGCCCAATCCTCACTTGGCAGAAACGTGTCGCCGGAAAGGGTTTGCCGTTATCGAAAAGGCGGTTGAAGAGGTGGCCGAGGCAGAAGTACAGGCTGATGTGGTAACGTGTTTCGAGGTTCTAGAGCACGTCTTTGACCCTCTCGACTTCCTGCAAGCATGCCGCCGCATCCTACGGCCAGGAGGGCTCCTCGTGTTCACTACGCTCACTATCAGCGGTTTCGATCTCCAGGTGCTATGGGAACGTGCGCGAGGTATACACCCACCGCACCATCTCAACTTTATCTCGGTGGACGGTTTTCGGCAGTTGCTAAGGCGATCAGACCTAGAATTGATTCGACTATTGACCCCTGGCGAACTAGACCTGGACATTGTGAAGAATTATGCTGCCGAGCATCCAGAATATGAGCTACTGCGCTTCGTCCGCGAGATACTCTCACGTCCCACTGAGGCACAGACAGACTTTCAGGCTTTTTTACAGCGTCATCTACTGAGCAGCCATCTGTGGGGTGTCGCACGGGCATAAGAGTCAGGGTGGAGGTGTTTTTATGAAGGTAGTAGGCATCATCCCGGTGCGAATGGCTGCCAGCCGTTTCCCCGGCAAGCCGCTGGCGCTGATTCACGGGCGACCGATGGTGGAGCACGTGTTCCGTCGCGCATGGATAAGCAAGACAATGAATGAAGTGGTCGTTGCCACGTGTGACGTGGCAATACGGAAAGCAGTAGAGGGTTTTGGAGGCACAGTCATCATGACGGCCGATACTCACGTGCGGGCCACCGACCGCATTGCCGAAGCAGCTCGGAAACTGGAGGCCGATGTGGTGGTGAACATCCAAGGCGACGAGCCAATGCTGCGTCCTGAGATGTTGGACCTCCTCTGTGCGCCGCTGCTGGAAGATCCTACACTGCCGTGCAGCAATTTAATGATGCCCATTGATGATGAAGCAGACTTCTGTGATCCCAATCAAGTGAAAGTAGTATGCAATCAAAGGCAGGAAGCGCTGTACATGTCGCGGGAGCCGATCCCCACGACACGCTACCTGGGCTTAGATATCCCAAAATGGAAACAGTTGGGACTCATTGCTTTCACCAAGGAATTCCTACTCACTTTTGCACAGCTTCCCCCCACGCCATTGGAGCGGGCCGAGTCGGTGGACATGATGCGAGCCATTGAGCACGGATACCGAGTGAAGATGGTGGCATCGCCTTACGTGACCTATGCGGTAGATACCCCTGAGGACTTGGCGTATGTAGAACAGATGATGGCTGCTGACGAGTTGTTGACACAGTACTGAGAGAACACGTGGGGAGTTAGGACTGATGAAAGTGCTGATCGGGCCAAGCTCATTCGGGAGGGGGGGCAGCCAACCGCTGGACCTGTTGCGTGAACGTGGCTATCAAGTGGTCATGAACCCTTATGGCCGCCAACTCACCGCCGATGAGGTGGTGAACCTAGGACAAGGATGCATGGGGATCATCGCCGGGCTGGAACCTCTCACTACCGAGGTGATTGCCCAATTGCCAGATCTGCGCTGCATCAGCCGCTCTGGAGTAGGGCTTGGTAACGTAGATCTGGATGCAGCCCGCGCGGGGGGGATTGTCGTATGCAACACACCTGAGGCCCCCACTCGTGCAGTAGCCGAGTTGACGTTGGGGCTGATCATCGCGCTCTTGCGAAGATTTCCCCTGGCCGACCGAAACCTGCGTGCCGGTGTCTGGCAGAAAGAGACCGGAAGCCTTCTCCTGGGTCGCACAGTGGGTATTGTCGGGTTGGGCCGGATTGGGCGGATGGTGGCTGAAATGTTGATGGCTTTGGGTTGTATCGTCTGTGGAGCAGATCCATACCCCGACTGGGAGTGGCTGGCTCAACACTCGATTGAATTGCTCGAATTGGCAGCGTTGCTTCGGAGAAGCGACGTCGTGTCCTTGCATGCCGCGCTGCCTGCGGGCAGCAAGCCGCTCATAGCAGCCCCAGAATTGGCATTGATGAAAAGGTCTGCGGCATTCTTGAACCTGGCACGAGGCTATGCAGTAGACGAAGAGGCACTCTACGAGGCTTTAGCAGAAGGACGTATCGCGGGCGCGGCACTGGATGTGTTTGTGGAGGAACCCTATCACGGACGCTTGGCCGAACTGGACAACGTGATCCTCACGCCGCACATTGGGTCGAACACGCAGGAGACAAAGCTGGCGATGGAAACCAAGGCCGTACGCAATTTGCTCGATGCACTTGGAGGGAATGGTGACTGAAGCGCCCATCAGGGTCGGCCTAGTCGGGCTAGGACGCATGGGCCGAGTGCGCAAACAGATACTCGAGCATCATCCTGACCTTAGGTTGGTCGCGATTTGCGATCCAAGGTTGGATGAGGCAGCGGGCGGTGTGCTCATGGTGCATGATTATCGCGCGCTGTTGGATGTTGATCTGGACACGGTGTTTGTGTGTACCCCGAACAACGTCACGGCTGAGATCGTGGCGGCGGCGCTGGAGAGCGGTCGGCACGTGTTTGCGGAAAAGCCACCAGGGCGCGACTTGGAAGACGTACAGGCTATCCTTGCGGCTGAAGCGAGGCATCCAGGGCTTAAGCTCAAGTTTGGGTTCAATCACCGTTATCACGAGAGCGTGCGGGAGGCGTATGATATTGTACAGAGTGGGCGATTAGGACAGCTCTTGTGGCTGCGGGGGATATACGGCAAATCAGGAGGGCGTGGGTTCGAGGAAATCTGGCGCAGCAAGCGTGGAATCGCCGGAGGGGGCATCCTGCTCGACCAGGGCATCCACATGTTGGATCTCTTTCGTCTCTTTTGTGGCGAATTCGAGGAGGTCAGGAGCTTTGTGGGCACTTTTTGCTGGCCTATTGATGTCGAAGACAATGCGTTTGTGCTGCTGCGCAACGCGGAAGGACAAGTTGCTTTCCTACATTCCTCCTCTACTCATTGGAAGCACACTTTCCTCCTTGAGATCTGCTTGACAGGTGGCTATCTGACCATCAGTGGGTTCGAGACGGGCTCCCGCAGTTACGGGCGGGAGATTCTTGTCGTCGCCCGTAGGCAGTTCGAAGACGAGGCTTTTGCGCTGGGCAACCCGCGCGAGGAGATCACCTACTTCGCGGGCGATCCCTCGTGGCAACTGGAGGTGGATGAGTTCGTGAGTTGCATCCGCACCGATACACCTGTGAAGGTGGGCTCGTCGGAGGATGCGCGCAAAGTGATGGAGCTAGTGTACCGCATCTATGCTGCCGACCCGGTCTGGCAGGCCGGTCTGTCAGGCGTCGTCTCTGAGACTGGGCATCCTTTGGAGGCACGGTGATGAAGCGCGTTGTCGTCGTGGATGATCTGTGTGAGGCTGAGATTCGACCGCTAGAGGATTTCGATACCTACGTACAACTGCTCACGGCGGAAAACCAGGACTTGCTCGCCTCCTCGGATACACTGAAAGCCCTGGGGCACTGTCCTGCTTGTGGCCAGCGCAATCTCGTACCAGCTTTTCAGCGACTTGGTTTTCAGTACGTACGCTGTATTGGCTGCCGTTCGCTTTACGTCTCACCGCGCCCGACGGCCGCAGCATTAGATGCCTTCTACGCCACGTCTCAGGCCATCGCTTACTGGCATCAGCACGTCTTGGCCGAGACGGCTCCGTCACGCATGGCGCACGTCTTGGCACCTCGCCTGGACTGGATTGTAGGGTCAGTCACCCAAAATGGACTTGCCAAAGGCGTCTTCGTAGATTGGCATTCCAAGTATCCAGAGTTTCTATCCCTGGTCACCCGACTGAACCAATTCCCCACCCGGCTTTCGGTGCACCCACTGGGAGTGATTGAATCAGCCTGCCGTGCGAGTGGGTTCGACGTGGTGCCTCGGGTCACGCCAGGTGTGGCCGATGTTGTGGTCGCAATGGAAGTGATTGAGCGAGCGAGTGATTTGTCCGAGCTGATGGGCGATCTCAGTCAGGCGCTACAGCTAGGCGGCCTGCTTTTCATTACCACAATGGCGGCCAGCGGTTTTGACATCCAGATATTGCAAGCCCGCGCCCCCAACCTTCTTCCGCCTACTCACCTGAATCTGCTCTCGGTGGAAGGCATCTCTACCTGGCTGCAGGCAAGTGGTTTTCAGGTGCTTGAGTTGAGCACCCCCGGACAGTTAGATGTTGAAATGGTAGTGCGCGAGGCCCAAAAAGACCCGGCTTTGATCCTACCCGACTGGGTAGATGACTTGGTGCGTCGTCGCGAGAGTAACTTACACCGTGCTTTTCAAGATTTTCTTCAGCAAGCGCGCCTAAGTTCACACTTGCGGCTCGTGGCCAGAAAGGATACAGGGTGATGGGAAGAACTCACGAGGGCAAGTTGGTAAATGTGCCAACGAGAACGTTAGTCTGGGAACTAATCCACCGCCTCGTAAGTCGCAAGAAGCGGTGGGGGAAGACATCATGGTCTGTGGAAAAAGTTGCTGGTGTTTCTATTCCTGAGGTGAATGTCAATAGCTATCTCGCCCGACGCACCATACGTGAAATCCTGGCAGGCATTACACAGCAGAAACATAGCCGACTGAAATCGGCAGCGGACATAGGTGCTGGCTATGGGCGACTGACGATGGTCCTCCATGAATTTGCCGACGAGGTTCATGCATATGAGCGCGAAGAGGGCTTGGTCGAAGTTGCGCGGAGCCTCCTGCCTGAGCTGTTTGGCACCAATATTCATTTGGTATCTTCTCTTGCAGACCTTCCGGCGGAGACTGCCAAGTTCGATTTTGCTATGACTGTGACCGTTCTTCAGCACTTGTCTGACATAGATGCTGCCGCTGCGTTGCAAGAGATCAAACGAGTTGCAGCCAGCGGGTATGTACTGCTTGTCGAGAAGACTGACCCGGCAGCGTCCTCGTATAATCTGAAAAAGCGTTTGGCGGATCCGGGCACCACTTTTAGCATCGGGAGACCGGTTGTCGTGTACCAGAGTTGGATGCATCCGTTCAAACTGTTGTCAACGTCTCCACGTGTGGTTGAACCTACTTTCGGTCGTTCGGCCAACAAACCTCCGCAGGATTGGATGAATGCTGGCACTTACATGTTATTCTGTGCTCCTTCTCGTGACGATAGCTAGGGATGTGGATGAGGATATGACCGAGCAATGCCAAGAGCTCTCTTTACTACACCTGGCAGAGGCAACTGCTTTGCTGGCTGGTCATTACCTGAAGCATAAACAGGATAACTGGCAGAACCTCGAAAAAGCCGTTGGTCATGACGTGAAGGTCAGCGCTGATCGAATGGCAGAGGAGCTTATTGTGGAGCAATTATGCACGGGCAGTAACATAGAGGTTTTTAGTGAGGAGTCCGGACGAGTTAGAGATAGAGGGGCTAATGATGATAAAACAGAACTGTATTGGGTTGTTGATCCTCTAGACGGAAGCCTGAACTATCACCAAGGTATGTCGTTATGCGCTGTTTCTATCGCCTTGTATCAAGGCTGGGATGCCATACTGGGCGTTGTTTACGATTTCAACCATGACGAATTGTTCAGTGGTCTGGTAGGTGTGGGAGCATGGCTCAACCAGAGCCCGATAAAACCCTCAGATGTCAGCGAGGTATCATCCGCCGTTTTGGGTACTGGGTTTCCGGTCAACACCGATTTTTCCAGCTCCTCTCTGTCCCGGTTTGTCGGGCAGGTTCAGCGTTTTCGCAAAGTTCGCCTCTTGGGTAGTGCGGCTCTGTCTCTATGTTACGTTGCCTGTGGTAGGCTCGATGCTTACCGGGAGGATAACATCATGTTTTGGGACGTGGCGGCAGGTTGCGCCTTGGTACAGGCGGCAGGAGGAGAGGTTAAGATGATTAATACATCCCGTATAGATGAGCCAGCGAGGGTTATTGCCGCAAATGGCCGATTATGCTTAAGTGATTTTGCTTTAGTAACCTCTTCATTAACTTGACATTGTTAAATTGCACAAATGTTCTACTATTTTCTTGCATCTGGCTACCCTGGGAAGGTATTTTGGGCTGACAAAAGGCCCTAAACAGGCTGTTGGGGTAGACAAATTGTCTCACCAAGGCAGTCATTATGTTAATCTAACAATGTCAAGTTAAAAGGAGTGTAATATGAATGAGAGAAGGATTTTGTTTGTATATACCAATATTCGCGTTGCTAAAGCTAACTATTATTCTCACGGTTTGGGCAGCATAGTTGCCGTGCTCAAGCAGCATGAATATAATGTAAATATATTCAATTTATATGATTTTGACGAAGAGGAGAGGAGGAAACTATCTGAGTTTATTAGTCATTTCAAGCCACAAATAATCGGATTTACTTGTGTTGCTTCACAATACCGTTTTATAAGAAGAATTGCGGATTATATAAAGAAGAGTTTTCCACATATCATTGTAGTAATAGGAGGGGTTCATCCGACACTCTTACCTAACATGTTATTAGAAGCAAAAGGTATTGATTATCTTTTTAGGGGTGAAGCTGAGCACACTTTTTTAGATTTTTGTACTAGGTTTTATGAAGGTGGTGATGTAACAGAGGTTAAGGGTTTAGCTCATGTCACTTCAAATGGAGAATTGATTCTTAATGAGACATTACCCTTAGATAGAGATTTAGACTCACTACCTGAGCCAGATAGGGAGTCGTTCAAGTATGAAGATATTGTAAAAGCTACAGGTGGTCAGGCAGATTTTGTATTCAACAGAGGTTGCCCATACAATTGTAGTTTTTGCTCAAACCACGCATTAGCAAAAGTTTATGGGCTTGAACACATGATTTCAAGAACTAGAAGCGTAGATCTTGCAATCAAAGAGATAATTCATGTTACGCAAAAATATGACGTTAAATTAGTTTGGATTCATGATGAAATAATGGGTGTGAACAAGCCATGGCTTATGGATTTTTGTAGAGAATACAAAAAACATATTGATATTCCTTTCACTTGCTTTCAGCGTGCTAACCTGGTTGATGAGGCCAAAATAGCGGCATTGAAAGAGGCTGGTTGCATTGGAGTGAATCTAGGCGTTGAGTCTGGAAATGATTTCATAAGGAATTACTTGATGAACAGACAGATAAGTAAGGAGCAAATTATTGAGGCATTTAGAATATGTGATAAATTCGGCATGAATACTACAGCAGCAAATATGATTGGCCTACCATTTGAAACTGTTGATATGGTATTTGATACGATCGCATTGAATAGGATTATTCTTCCTACGTTCAATGTAGTTGGCATATTCTATCCTTATCCCGGAACAAAGTTGGCCTTTTTGTGTAAAGAACTAGGCTTAATAGACGAGAAGAAGGCCTTATCTGAAGATTTCGTTGAGCGTAAGCAAGGATCAATACTAAAACTACCGCTGACTGATGAGCAGCTAAACTGGTTCAGGCGAAATTGGGGTCGTCTTATATACAGGGACTTTGGGACAGTATTAAGACATCCCAAGAGATTGTTTTTTGACAAACTCTCAGGAAAAATAAGAAGAAAGTTGGGCATCAGCAATGCTTAGAATTGGAGCGTAATTTGATGTTTTGAGGGGAATCAGTCATGTCACAAGAACTTAAGGTATCCGTGGTTGGAGCTGGTCGGGCTGGTCGGGAATTGACTATCCCAGCTCTCCGCCTGTTGACGGCAGAAGCAACTTTCTGCGCGATTTGCGATGTGGACTTGACGCGTGCTCAGGCACTGGCGCAGCAAGATAGTGGAGTGAAAGCCTACAGTGATCTCGAGCAGATGCTGGGGGAACAGAAACCGGATATCTTGATTATCAATACCCCTGTAGCTCACCATTTCGAGGCGGCGATGACAGCCATAGATCACGGGGTGCACGTGTTGATAGAAAAGCCCGCCATGTAGACCCTGGCCCAACTGGAACAGGTGCATGTTGCGGCGGAGCAAAAAGGAATAAAGGCATCTGTTATACACAACTATAAATATATGCCAGGTCCTGCAGCAGCCTGGAAATTATATCAAGAAGGAATTATCGGCGAAGTCTTACACATTGATCGGGTGTGGATGTCACCCCCGCAAAACGATCGGATGGAAAGAGACCCCGAAGGGTGGTGGCATCGTCTGCCGGGCGGCCGGTTGGCCGATAGCCTCCCCCATCACCTCTACATCGCCTACCCGTATATCGGGGACATGACGGTCGAGTATGTCGGTGTGCGCAAGATGGCCACGGATCGCCCGTGGTCTAAGTGCGATGAGGCAGAAATAATCCTCAAGGCTAGAAAGGCTTACCTGAACATTCGCCTCTCCACCAATCAGGTCTCGTGGACCGGTAAGGGTATGACCTACCACGCCATTCTATGGGGTACAAAGAATAATCTCATCGTGCATCAGAATGAGGCCGCTATTATGCCTCGCGGTGATAGGCGCTACTGGCTTAGGAAGGTCGTAGACGTGCTTGTCAATGGCGTCAAGAGGCGCTTAGGCTTGTCGAGAGGTGAACCTTTGGCTGTGCGAGGAGTTCACAACCTCTTTTTCAAGGCGTTTTTCGACTATGTTCGGGGTGCTGGTCCAAATCCTACCCCCTGGGAGGAGGCTATTGCCGTGATGCGGCTGACCCATGAGATTGCCAATCGAATGGAAGCCGAGATACGTCGTATGAAAAGCCATTCGGGTGAAGTGTAGGCATGGTATTGTCCCGAAGGATACGACAAGTCTGGTCCATTCTTCTGACAAGTAAACTCCTGCGAGCGGCAGGAGTGGCGGCGGTAGGGGGATGGGGGCAGTTGGCTTTGGTCCTCATCGGCTCTATGTTCTTTGTGCGTTACCTGGGAGCGGAGCTTTACGGGGCATATCAGTACTGTATGGTAGCGGTTGAGGCGATTCCAGTGTTCTACAGCAATCTGGATCAGATGATTGTCCGTTTTTTCCCCACTGCAGACCGGCAGCAACAGGCCAAGATCGTGTTCACTACGTTTGTCATAAAGGGGACAGTTCTCTTTATCACCGGCACGGTGGCTGGCCTTGCATGGTGTTTGTGGGGACGGCGCGCGATCCTGGGGCAGGAAATCTTAAACCGCCCTGGTATGGCAGTTACGGCCCTACTGGTGATCTTGCAGATCCCCGTGTCATTGTTGGCTGGCACGGTCACCAGTACTCTCCAGGGTCTCCAGTTGTTCAATATCCTTATGGGTCTGGGCTTGACACAGAGCGTTTTGAATTTGACCTGGCTGATTGTGGTGATTTGGGGCTGGAAAATGGAGGCGGCTATCGGTCTGCCATCTATTGTTGGAGGCCGGCTAATTATTTCCTTGTTTTTCTTGCTGATTTTTGCTTTTCTTGTGCGTCGGACTTGGCCAGGTGGGTGGCGCGCGGTGCTCACCTGCTCGCACGAGATAAGAAAGGCCATCAAGGAAGGCTTTGGCCCTGATGTGCGCCGTTATGTGTTGCCCCTTCAGGTTTCTGGCTTGACGGGATATCTCAGGCAATATCTGCCAGGCTTGACGCTAGGAGCAGTCGTTGGTATGGCAGACGTCACCTACTTGCGGGTGATACAAGAGGTCTTTAAAACAGTCCACAAGTTTGTTCCCGATGCGCTTGCATTCGTCTTTCCAGGAATGGTGAAGTCTTGGGAGCGAGATAGAGCAAGATTCGAGTCTCGCTACCAGCTTATGAGTGTCCTATATGTCGGAGTTATGGCCGGGCTGGCTCTTTTGCTAGTCGTTTCAGTTAGGCCCCTATTGGGTCTCTGGGGCTTGGAAGTCTCAACGGAGGTGTACTGGGTCGTTCTGATCTTCGGTGCTGCTCTGATCATCGGAGCAGCAGCTCAGATTGAGGGTCAGGCATTTCTTCTTGGTAAGGATATGCGTCCTTTTCTTCTTATTGTACCGGTCCGTCAATTAGTGCTTAGTGTGTTGACCGTTTGGATAGTTAATCTGTGGGGGCTGATGGGTACCAGTTTTGCTGAACTCCTCGTATTCCTTTGGAATTGGTTTGGTGTGACATGGTTTGCGTATAAGATGCGCACTCGCCGTGTACGGCATATAAGGTTTTCATACGCTGTGACAATGGTAGCAATTCTACTATATCTAGGAGCTGCAATGTGGTTTGCAGATTTAAGCGGGGCATCGTTTTCTAGCTTCTTGAACCTGATGAGAAGCAGGTAATCAATGCAAGGGTTTGCTCGTTGAGCAGACTCAATATTTAATTAAGAAAGGAGTGCGTGTACGATGAGCGGGTTCTTTGGGAAGTTCCTTTTTGGGGACGCAGACGCAGGCCGTCTGGAACTACCGGGGTATCAGAAGGCTTTAGACAACTTGTTCTACTCTAGTAGTGATAAATCTCAGGAATGTCAAGTCAACAGAGCACGGATTTGCGTGGCTCAGAACGGTTCTGGTTTACCCGAGGTTTATGAAGATAGTGATTCAGGTGGTGTATGTATCCTGCATGGAGAAATATTCAACTTTGATGAATTGTATCAGTCTATAGGGGACAGTAGACATAGCGGAGAACAATCGGTTAATAATGCCGAGAGGTTCTATTCGTTCCTCACGGCGAGTGATAGAGCTAAACTCGATATGGTAAATGGGGTTTTTTGCGCTGTGGTTGTAACTCCGTCGGGTCACCTTCATATTGTCTCTGATCGTTGGAACGTGATTCCGGTCTATTATTACAGGTCCGCTAACGGAATCATCTTCTCTTCAGAGTTCACTAGTCTGTGTCATTTGAGTGAAGTTCCAAGAAGACTTTCACATAAAGGTCTATTTCAATACTTTGCTCTCGGTAGGCTACTGACCGGGGTGACTCTGTTTGAAGACGTTCACTCTACGAGTCCGGCCACCGTTATTTCTTTTGGTCAAGATGGAGAGAGTAAAACTAGATATTGGACTCCTCAATTTGGGTATGCGTGTGAGAAGATAGGAATTCGGGCCGAAAGAATTACCAATGCCATTCTTGAATCTGCCCGAATCAAGAGTTTGGATCAAGATAGATTTGGTTATGCATCTCTGTTAAGTGGTGGCCTTGATTCTAGAGTGACTGCGAAGGCTGTTAGTAGCTTCTGTCCCCACGTGGTGGCGTACACTGTTACTGATTTCGAGAACTATGAATATAAAATGGCCAAACGCGTTGCAGAAACTCTTGGCATTACACATAAGTGGATGAGACGGGATCTTGACTATTGGGCCGATCACATCTTGAAGTCTGTGAGAATTGCAGATGGGAATAGGCCATTCTATGGATGTGTTTTGCTTGACGTGGTAGGTACTATAGAGGAGGAAGTGGTCTTTGATGGATGCGGCTTCGACTTTACCTTCCAAGGTCAAAGTCTCTTTTTGCCTACCAAGTACCCAATAACTTTGATGGGCAAGAATCTGTTTGGTCAGAGGCTGGATAGACCATCTAGCCGAGAAGATGTATATAACAAGGCATGGTCATTTCTTCATAAAATGAGGTTTGATTTCATAAGCGGTTTGGGTTTTTAAAAAACCTTTTGTGGATGAATGCCTAGAATATCGCCGGCAGATGAGCCATGATCTGGTAAATATCTATGGAGTCATTCCAGCCGATCTCATGGATGAATGGAATCTTTTTGTCTTCGGTGATATTACGACTGAAAGGACGCATATGCATTATCGAATGCTCAGACACTGGAAGCGTACTAGAAACTTGCTATTTGAGAACAGTCTTTTTGACGAGTTTTACAGAACGCCTCCTGAGTTCTTGTTTAGTCAGAGAGTGTTTCATCGAGTAATATCCTTATTGGACAGAGATTTGGCTAATATTCCTAATGCCAATAATAAAATCAAGCCTCGCACTCCATACTTTCTGTATAGGACGTACCTAGATTTCCAGGACCTGGTAGATAGGATTATTGCGAAGACTACCACGGTTGAATATGCGAGTAGAAGACTATACAAAAGGTTTACCGGTCAATCTGATGAGATATCAATTGTAACTCACAGATCATGGCAGGATATATCCAATGTCTTGCGTTTCAATCAGTCTGTTCGAGATATTGTGTATCAGACCTTAAACGATAAAACACTATTCGATGATTCAATCTTTGACCACTCTCAGGTAGTGAGGGTTTTTGATAGTCATATAGAAAGAGGTCATCAGAAGGAAATGGTCTCCTTGTTGTTTACCCACGCTCAGTTTATGAAGAACCTAGGATGATTCTCGTTTTTTTAAGGTTCAAACTTGGTGGATAGAGCGTTCGACAATCATGTCGTGTTGGTGGTCTTTGGCGATAGCTTGCCGCGCCGGGTGCGGCGTGAGGTATCCACCATCATCGCGCCGGCGTCGCTGGCACGGGAGGTGCGCGCCAGTGGCCTGGATTTTGTAGATCTTGATTCGCTGATAGATTTTGGGAACATCTACGAGGCGGCTGCCTTCACTGAGCGTTTGACACAAATCAAGCTTCCCGACGGACGGGGATTGACCAAGTTGGTCACGTTGCAGGGCTACGATCTATGGTGGATCCACTATGATGCTCTTTACTACAACTTTTTGCTCCCTCTGACGCAGTACCGTCGTTTGCTGGATAGACTGGTTGAGTTTTCAGAAGTGCAGTTCTATGGTATTTCTAATCTATCCTTGTTTCGCTATTATCTGGAAGCCTACGGTGTCCGATGGGTGAACCTTCAGCGTTGGGGAGCGCGGATTCTGTGGTGGAAATGCCTGCTTCGAGAGATTTTTGACTCGTTGTTTTCATTCCTGGCGTTGATGCTGCTCAAGGGCAGGGGAGCTAAAGTATTGTTGCACCCCTGCTTCGGAGACTTGCTGGATTACCCTCACGACTATGATTTCCGCATGAGGCGCGTTTTTGAAGAACTGCGCGCTCGTAACATCCCGTTCGTAGAAATCGTCCGCAGTACTCAGCCGCTACGGGTCATGCTCCAGCACGCGCGTATCCGGCGGAGGCCGGTCATCTACTCCTCATCACTCGTGATGTTGATCTATCGCATGGGGGATGCGCTCTCCGGTCAAGGCAACCTCCAGCGCAAGGTGGTGCAGCAAATGGCAGTTCGGTCCCCGGAGGAGCGATTTCTGGCGAGGGTGGCGATGCACTATCAGCGAAACGCTCGCAATCCTGTAATAGCTATCCGGCTGATGAGTACGATCCTGCGCTGGCTGGGCATTCGGGTGGCATTCGTGCTGCACCCTTCGGCGCGTAGCCTGCACGAACTGATTGCTTGCAAATTGAACAACATTCCCACGGTAGGGATTCAGCACGGCGCGGGCAAGAGGTTCTATATTGTGTCTGAATACATGGCTGGCTATGAGGGTGCACGCTCTTTGGGCACGGACGTATTTGGATGTTGGAGTGAGTACTGGTACAATGAGTACCGGCAATACAGCCGGGTGCTTAGGCCCGAACAACTCCAGATTGCTGGACACCTCCGTCCCGTGCCGGCGGAACTCTTGTCAACCGGGGAGCAGCAGCCCCATGACTCTGATGTCATTCGGGTGTTGCACGTTTCGGACACGATAGTAGACCCGCGCGAGCCGCTACCGTACCTGCGAGCACTGGTGGCGAATCCCCGATTGCGAGTGACGATCAAGGCGCGGCCGATGATCAAAGACCGACTTGTGGCCTACTTGCGCGACCACGCGCCCGATGTGTTCGCACAGATCGAGGTCGTCACCGGCGACATTCACCAGGCCGTCGCTCGGAGTGACGTGGTGGTGGGGTGTTACAGCACAGCGATATTAGAAGGGCTGTTGCAGCTCAAGCCGCTGGTCTTTTTCAATACCCGCAGGTGGGGGGACTATTACGAGTTCAAGACCATTAAGATAGCCCATGGCTTCTTTGCAGAGAGCCCCGAGGTGGCTTCGGAGTGCGTGAGAGCAGTGCTGCAAACTCCGCGCGAAACGCTGGAACAGTTGCGCGACTACTTCTGGGGCGACCCGACGCGCGATGGGGGAAAGTGGGTAGTGGATCAGATAGAGCGCCTGCTTCAGTGCGAGCTAGATGCACGTGGAGGGCACTGTACATGAAGGTGTGCTACCTAACTTCTGATCTCTCTCACCACGATGGCTGGGGCCGATATTCGCTCAAAGTTGTTGAGGGCGCGTTACGACGAGGCCTTGAACCGGTGGTGCTGACTTCTATGAGTACGGGGCAGGCCAAACCCTCAGGGGTAGAAGTTCACCCTATGTTGATTCCCGTGTTCTCCGGCAAGAACCTGGTCTCGCTTCGCATGTTCGGAGCCTGGTCACAGGTACGACGGTACGCAACGGGATGTGATCTGGTTCACTGCCTGGTTGAGTCGTACGCGCCTCTTGCCGCTCTCGGCTCGTGGGGGAGACCATACGTCATTTCAGGTGTGGGCACATATGCGGTTTTGCCTCTGAGACACCCCCTTAAAGGTATTGGATTCAGATTTATCTACAAGAACGCGGCCAAGGTCGTGTGTATCAGCGAATTCACGCGACGCCGGATCCTGGAACACGTCCGTCTCGACAATACGATGGTCATACCTTTGGGCGTGGATAGCGATTTCTTTCAAAGTACTACCACACGCGTCCACGACAGAAAAGATTTCCCTCTTGTGCTCAGCGTGGGCGCACTTAAGCCTCGTAAGGGGTACGACGTTTCGATCCGCGCCATTGTCGAGGCCAGCAAAGCTATTCCCAACCTGCGTTACGTCATCGTCGGCGATCCTGGTGCCTCAGAGTACGTGAGCCACTTGCGAGCCCTGATTACAGAACTTGGCTTAGACGATGTAGTGAGTTTCCTGGGTCAGATTTCAGAAACTGAGTTGAGGGACTGGTATCATCGTTGTGACTTGTTCTTGCTCACGCCAGTGCAGGTAGGGGGGGCGTTCGAGGGGTTCGGGTTGGTGTACTTGGAAGCGGGAGCCTGTGGCAAGCCGGTGGTGGGGTCGCGATCAGGGGGGGTGCCAGATGCTGTGCTAGATGGACAAACAGGTTTGTTGGCGCCAGAGGGGGACGTGAAAGCGACAGCGGATGCCATCGTGCGACTGCTTTCTGACCCTGATCTGTCGAGCAGATTTGGGCGGGCCGGGCAGGAGCGGGCCAGAGAACTTTCATGGGAGGCTTACGCCCAACGACTGGAAAGGGTGTACCAGGATGTATTGGCGCAGAGGAGCAGGCGAAAGTGAGACTGAAGTTGCTCCTGAAAAAGTACCTCCCATCCAGATGCGTGGACTGGCTGGTGAAAATCCGACAGAGAGGGATTTCCCTGTTCAGCTATCCCCGCCCCGTATCACTGGCCCTCGACTACGACGGGTATTGGGAGAGGAAACGCGGTCTTAATATGGGATCTCTATCTGCCTTTCAGTTGGACCGGGTACGGGCAATTGCGGAAGTGATGCTGGAAGGAGCCAGCGTGCTTGATGTGGGCTGTGGAGACGGAGCAATTCTCCAGTATCTCATCAAGCACAAAGCGGTGGACGGCCACGGCGTTGATATCTCCGAGCGGGCAGTTGCCCACTGTCAGGTACAGGGGCTGGACGTGTGGCTGGCTGATGTGACACAATTGAAGTCGCTGGATGCACTGCCGGAGTATGACTATATCATCCTGTCAGAGATTATCGAGCACATTCCCAAACCTGAGGATTTGCTGGGCGGCCTCCGAGGGCACGTTCGCCAGGCGTTCATCGTCTCGGTGCCTAACACAGGCTATATCTGGCACCGTTTACGGTTGCTTCTGGGTCGTTTCCCGCTCCAGTGGCTTGCTCATCCCGGCGAGCATCTTCGCTTCTGGACTCACGTTGACTTCCTGTGGTGGGCAGACTGGTTAGGATATCGCGTGCAAGCTGCGATTCCTTACCAGGGCACGCCTGTTCTCAAACACCTGTGGCCCAACCTATTTGCTAGCGGGATGTTGTACGTTCTAGAGCCAGAACGAAGATCCGCCATATCTTCAAAATCGCTACGTCCTCGGCGCTGAAAAGCATCTGCTAACTCTATTGACGAGCCTGGACAAGGTCCAATGTCAGATCACCTTTGATGGGGAGGAAAAGAATGAGCAAAAGCGCACATGCGATTCTACCTCACGGGGGCACATTGGTTGACCACGTCCTGCGGGGAAAGGAGCGAGAGGAAGGTCTGCAGAAAGCGAGAAATCTGAAGAAGATCGCTCTCAGCTCTATGGGTGTCTCCGACCTGGAACTCATCGCCGTGGGAGCGCTTAGCCCACTGACAGGTTTCATGAGCCGGGCTGACTACGAGAGCGTAGTACAGGATTGGCGTCTATCGAGCGATCTGGTCTGGACCATCCCTATCACCCTGCCTGTTTCCCGGGAGATGGCGGATAATCTGCGCGAAGGCGAGGAGGTGGCCCTGGTAGATCAAGGCCAACATACACTAGGCATCTTGAAGCTGGCGGAGAGGTTTACCTACGATAAAGAGAAGGAGGCGAAGGAAGTCTATCGCACGACGGATGTGGCCCACCCTGGGGTAGCCCGTCTCTACGCCCAGGGGGAGGTGCTTCTGGGTGGGGAGGTCTGGCTCCTGGATTGGCCCAAGGATCGCCCCTTCGCCGAGTTCCGCCACGATCCGGCCCAGACTCGCCGTATGTTCGCTGGCCGTGGGTGGCGACGCATCGTAGGCTTTCAAACCCGTAACCCACCCCACCTCGCCCATGAGTACATCCAAAAAACGGCCTTGGAGATTGCCGATGGCCTCTTCCTACACCCACTGGTGGGGGAGACCAAGTCAGACGATATCCCGGCTGAGGTGTGTATGAAGAGCTATCAAACCCTGCTGAGGGATTATTACCCCCCAGACCGGGTCATTCTAGGTATCTTCCCGGCGGCGATGCGCTACGCCGGCCCTCGCGAAGCCATTTTCCATGCCCTTTGTCGCAAGAACTACGGCTGCACCCACTTTATCGTCGGCCGCGATCATGCTGGCGTAGGGAACTACTATGGCACCTACGATGCCCAACTCATCTTCGATCAATTCGCTCTCGAAGAAATCGGCATCACGCCACTTTTTTTCGAGCATACCTTCTGGTGTAAGAAGTGCGGGCGGATG
The DNA here is from genome assembly GCA_049589355.1 of Anaerolineae bacterium. Lineage (GTDB taxonomy): Bacteria > Chloroflexota > Anaerolineae > VGOG01 > VGOG01 > JBAWAP01. The sequence continues at coordinate 14,523 of JBAWAP010000091.1, read as the reverse complement.
GTTTCGGCCAAGACCTGTCCCCATGATTCTTCCTATCACGTGATCTTGAGCGGTACCCAGGTGCGGGAGATGCTAAGGCGAGGAGAGATGTTGCCTCCTGAGTTTACTCGACCTGAAGTGTCCCGGGTGCTGATTGAGGGGATGAAGGGCGAGGTTCAAAGCTCAAAGCTCAAAGTTCAAAGTTCAAGGCTCAAAACTCCAACTTCCAACCTCCAACCTCCAACTTCCAACTTCCAAAAGGTGCTAATCATCGGTCTCGATTGCATGGCACCGCAGTTGGTTTTCGACCAGTGGCGGGATGAGCTGCCCAACCTCAGGGGACTCATGGAGGCTGGCATCTACGGTGAATTGGAGAGCACTGTGCCGCCCATTACAGTGCCAGCCTGGAGCTCGATGATGGCTAGCAAAGATCCAGGGCAACTGGGCTTCTACGGATTTCGCGACCGGGCCGATTATTCCTACGAGCGGATGAACATCGCCACCTCCAGAGCGGTGAAGGAGGACAGGGTCTGGGACATCCTCTCACGAGCAGGTAAGAAAGTGGTCTTGGTCGGTGTGCCGCAGACCTACCCGCCCGAGCCGATCAACGGCTGTATGATTACCTGCTTCCTCACGCCGAGCACAGAGAGCCAATATACCTACCCGCTGGCGCTTAAGGGGGAGATAGAGGACCTGGTTGGCAAGTATATGTTGGATGTGGAGAACTTCCGCACCGATGATAAGGATTGGCTTCTAGGCCAGATTTACCGGATGACGGAGCAGCACTTCAAGGTCGCCAAGTATCTCCTGCGGGAGAAGGAGTGGGATTTCTTTATGCTGGTGGAGATGGGGCCTGACCGCATTCACCACGGCTTTTGGAAGTACCACGATCCGACCCACCCCAAACATAAGCCAGGGAACCCCTACCAGAACGCCATCCGCGACTACTACCGCTATGTTGACGGCGAGGTTGGCCAGATGCTGGAGCTGGTGGATGACAATACCGTAATCCTGGTGGTTTCAGACCACGGGGCCAAGAAGATGGATGGTGGCATCTGCATCAACGAATGGCTGCGTAAGGAAGGATATCTGGTGCTGAAAGAGGAGCCCGGAGAGGGACTTGTGCCCTTAGAAAAAGTGGAAATCGAATGGGGTAAGACGCGGGCCTGGGGAGCTGGTGGCTACTATGGCCGTCTCTTCCTTAACGTTCAGGGCCGGGAGCCCAGGGGCACCATCGCCCCTGAGGACTACGAACGGGTCCGGGACGAGCTTAGGGAGAAGCTGGCCGGGATCACCGGTCCGGAGGGGAATGACATCGGCACAGTGGTTTACAAGCCTCAAGATGTCTACTCCGAGATCAAGGGCATCCCTCCAGACCTGATCGTTTACTTCGGCAATCTGTATTGGCGCTCGGTGGGCAGCTTCGGCCACGGGGGCATTTACGCCTCCGAGAATGACACTGGGCCAGACGATGCCAACCATGCTCAAGAGGGCCTGTTCATCATGTATGATCCCAAGCGAAAGCAGGGTGGCCGACGAATCCAGGGGCTGCACCTGATGGATGTAGCGCCGACAATTCTCCACCTGATGAGACTGCCGGTGCCTGAGGATATGGAGGGAACGGTCATCCTCGGGAACTAAAAGGAAGGTCGGAGGAACTGGGGACAAATGGAACAGCAAGGTTTCACCCTTTGGTTTACTGGCCTGTCCGGCTCAGGTAAGACGACTCTGGCAAAGCTGGTGGAAATGAAGCTCAGGGCGCGGGGGCTGAAGGTTGAACGACTAGACGGCGACATTGTACGGCAGAGTCTGTCCAGGGATTTGGGTTTCACCAAAGAAGACCGAGATAAGAACATCGAGCGGGTGGCCTTCGTGGCCAAACTGCTAACCAGGAACGGGGTGGCTGTGCTAACTTCCTTCATCTCGCCCTATAGGGATGTGCGGGCTCGCTCACGGGAGGAGATTGGCAACTTCGTTGAGGTCTACTGCAAGGCTCCGCTGGAGGTGCTTATCGAACGGGACGTGAAGGGACTCTACACCAAAGCTCTGAGGGGCGAGATCGAGAACTTCACCGGCATCTCCGATACTTACGAAGAGCCCCTCCACCCTGAGGTCATCTGCGAGACCGGTAAGGAGAGCCCGGAGGAGAGCGCGGCCAAGATCATAGCTAAGTTGGAGGAGTTGGGATACATCCCCGAGGTCGCCTCAGAGAAGGGAGTTTACCCTGACAGGACTTACTCCGAGGAAGAGGAGGAGGTTATCGAGGAGAGGCTCCGGGCATTGGGGTATATATAACGTCACTGGCTGAAGACAGAATAAGAAAAGTCAGATGCCATGCCCACAATCCTGAGCCTAATGAACGTTCCTATTCCCGAGGATGTGGATGGTTCGGTTTTGTTAGAGAGCTGATATCCGGTGGCTTCTATGCCCTTTTAGGCTGAACACAAACGGAGCTTATCTTAATCGCTCATATTGGAATACAGTACACAGCAAGGCTTCCGGCAAGGCATCAGCGCACGCTATGCGGATATGAGCGATCTTAAAAGAAAAGCAAGAACCTGCCGCATCGCCAAAGCCACCGGCGTCGCTGGCTCTAAAAAACATCTGCTCACTCTGCTGACAAACCTGGATAAAAACAAATATCAGGTTCATATATTACCTAGGCGCATCACAAGGCAAACCATGTACGTGTGCATTACGCTTCACGCTGAGAGACTTCACTCGGATAGGCTGTGGGGTAGACTTGCTGAATTTGTCAAATTCTTGGATACGCAAGCAATAAAGGCAACCTTCTTTTCCATTGCCCCGCTCCACCTGGTTTACCGAGGGCAGCCAGGCTTTTCTGAGGAAAAATGGGTCAGACGACTGAGCTATCTCCATCACAAGGAGCATCTGATTGAGCAGCACACCCATTTCTACGGCGAAAGGGAGAAAAAGGGTGATCTCTCTTACCATAACCTGAGAAAACGTCTGGAAGAGGACAAGCACTGGTTAGAACAACACGGGTTTCCGATACAGGGTTTTGTAGGAGGTGCTTGGGTCATAAATAAGGACGTCTTTCAGCTTTTGATTGACAATGGCTATAAATACGACTGCACGGCGAGGAGTTTTGAATTCGGTTATCTGCAAGGACGGGGGGATCAGCTTATAGCGTCTGAGTCGTTTAAGGTTCTATCGGGAAGCAATAGTCTGCTCGAGATGCCAACCACCGCCTCGGTGCAAAACATGCTTTTGGGTTTTTTGCCCTTTGTCTCATATAAGCCATACCTTGTTGGAGAGGAAGATATAAGGTTCTGCATCGTATACCTCCACGATTACGATTTGGTCAAAATCACAGTTAGAAATGCCCTCAAGCTGGGAATTCATTGGCTAAAGGCTAGAGGCGGCCAATTTATCACGACGAGGGAATTACACCCCATTTTGGATGCCGTCCAGTTAGAAGAGCGCTCCTTGGGAGGTTTAGCTGATGGGTTTGTTCGAATCAGCCCAGCCAATTGTCGGTGACATAGCCAGGGTACACCTGCTGGAAAGGGTACTAGAGATAGCAGCGAATGAAAAGCTTAACCTCCTGGATGTGGGATGTGGAGATGGCAGCCTGTGGAAGCCTTTGCTGGGAAATGATAATATCGAACTCTGGGGCGTTGATCGCGATGGAGAAAGAGTAAAAGCAGCCTTGGCAGTATTCGGTGAGGGCAAGGTGAAAGAAGGGAATATATACGACTTATCTGATCTATTCGCAGGGTTACTCTTTGATGTTGTGGTCTCTACTCAGGTGTTCTCATACGTCAGGAACTTAAGAAAAGGGTTAAGAGAGATCAACAAAGTGACGAAGATAAGAGGGAAGTTGCTCTTCACCATTGGATTGCTCAAATACCATAAAAGCTATCGGCGCTTGAGGCGCAAGCTAGCAGGTTATTTGTGGGAGGAACACTATTACCGGTATTACGATGAGTTAGAGCTGACAGAGTTGCTAAACGGGGCAGGGTTCAGGGTGGATGATGTTCGTTTTCACACTGTCCATCCTTTGAAGGAGATCCACGACCAGATCATCTCCCCTGAGAACAAGAACCGAATGCTCCACAAGTGGAAGGAAATGGAGGACATCTTAATAAGTGATCCCGATTTTGCGCTCAAAGGCAAGCCGTATTGTCTGGGTTTGTACATGGAGGCAACTAAGCATGGTGAAGCTGAATAGAAGTCAGGAAGCCATCCGACGATTGATCCTTAGCCAGGCTCCCTTCAGCAGCGAGGAGAATTTGAGGATATACAACAAGGTCTTTGGTAAGATTCCATCAACTTTTGTCATCCCTTATGAGAAATATAGGTTATGGGGGGAAAAGGTGTTGGATGTTGGATGTAGCTATGGGTTCTATCTTATCCATTTCGGAGCCGGCTCTGTGGGGGTGGAGATCTCAGAGAAGATGGTTAATTTCGCCAAGGCTATAGGACTTACGGTAATTAATTGCGATATTGAGAATTCCATCGAAGTTGAAGATAAGGCTTTTGAAGCAGCTTGGTGCTCCAATGTTTTAGAGCATATGGTTAGCCCACACAAGTTGTTGAAGGAGATCCATAGAAAGCTTAAGCCGAACGGCCTACTTTTTTTGAAGATACCACTAATCCCCAATCGTGTCTTTCAAGGGGCGCTGAATATGACTGGGAGAAAAGCTGGGTACAAAGCAAGTGAACATCTATATGCCTTTACAAAGGACATTGGCGAATTCGTGGTAGAAAGGGCAGGCTATAAAGTCATAGAAGCAAATACCTTTTACCCACCCCCTAAAACCTTAAACAGGATTCTCAATCCTCTTTTGTGTCGATGTGCGCAGACCATCACCATTGTGGCGGAGAAGCGTTGAAGGATATCAATCTCTTACATGTCATCTACAGCCTCGAAATCGGCGGGGCGGAGATGGATTTGGTCGCTAAGGCTAAAGTCTTGGTCGAGGAGCACGGTTATCACATCGCTATCGCTTGCTTGCTGAGACGAGGAGAGCTGGTGGAGGAAGCAGAAAGGAATGGCATTAGGGTTATCGGCCCTGTGATGGGCGGAAAGTCGGACGTGGGGGTTATCCCCAGGCTCGTCGGGACAATGCGCTCCGGCAAGTTCGACGTCGTTCACACGCACATGTTCGCCTCCAACTTCCTGGGGCGTGTGGCAGCTATACTTGCAAGGGTGCCGGCCATCATATCAACGGTTCAGCTCATCGCCGAGAGGGAGAAATGGTGGGAGATACTCCTCGACCGAGCATTGCAATTCAAGACCGATATGATGATCACCTCTTCGGAGGCGGTAAGAAGGAGTTTTATCAAGCGTGGAATTCGTGAGGATAAGATAGTCACCATTTACAACGGCATTGACTTTTCGAAATTCGATAGCATTGATAGGGCCGAGGCAAGGGACAAAATCAGGCGGGAGTTCGGTCTAGACGATAGCACCTTTTTGGTAGGGACCGTGGCTAGACTGCAGCTTGTTAAGGGCCTAGACTGCCTGATCGAGGCGGCCAAGCACGTCGTGGAAGGCATACCTAATGCGAGATTTCTCATCGTTGGGGATGGTCCCCAGAAGGTGGAGTTGGAGTATAAAGTTAAACAACTCGATTTGTCGTCAAGGTTTATTTTTGCTGGCACGCGGGGGGATGTCCCTGCAATTTTATCCGCCCTGGACCTCTTCGTTCTCCCCTCGCTATCGGAGGCCTTGGGTATAGCCGTCATTGAGGCGTTGCTTATGCAGGTCCCCGTTGTTGCTACTAATGTGGGGGGAGTACCCGAGATTGTTAAAAGTGGAGAGACAGGTCTTTTAGTCCCTCCGAAAGATCCAATCAGATTGGGTGAGGCCATTGGGTATATGCACTCCAACCGGGACGGGGCCGTTGCCATGGCCCAGGCTGGGGAACGAAGAGCGCGGGAGATGTTTGAAATCAGCCGCTTAGCGCGAAAGCAAGTTGAGCTATATGATATGCTGCTCGCCAGGAGGCAGGTTGAAAGCTAGGGTTCTCGTAACCGGCGGGGCAGGGTTCATCGGATCTAACATCGCCGCTGAGTTGGTGCGGCGAGGGGAGCGAGTGCGGATCCTTGATAACTTTGCTACGGGCAAGAGGGAGAACATCGCGCCCTTTCTGAGCCGGGTGGAGCTGATTGAGGAAGATTTGAGGCGCCCAGTATCTACGGAGACGGGCTGCAATCGCGCGACTTCACCCCGGTGGTAAACGTTGTTGAAGCTAATCTATTGGCGGTAGATGCCGAAGATGCTGCAGGAGAGGTCTTTAACGTCACTTGCGGAAAGCGGTATAATCTGCTAGAATTGGAGGTGGCGTTCGAGGAGGGATTGAAGAGAGCAGTAGAGTGGTATAAGTCCAATAGGAGTCTTTGTTTATGAGAGTAGATGTTAGGTTGTGGCGAGAGGATGCCAGGTACGATCTTGATTGTGCTCAGGATATGCTTGAGCACGAGCGTTTCAATTACGCCGTTTGGCTATCGCGACAAGCAGCCGAGAAGATGCTGAAGGCCGCTTACATGCAGGTTGCAGGCAGAGCCCTGCCTGTGGCGCACAATCTCGTCGCGCTTGCTCAAGATGTAGCCGGGGAAATTCCGGCTGAGATAAGATCAAGCCTGTCATTTTTGAACCCTCACTATACGGTGACACGATACGTGGATGCTGCCGTTGGCAAGCCATCGGATATGTTTGATCGGGAGTTCGCCGAGGGAGCGTACCGCAGGGCAGAGGAAGTGTTAGAATGGATCGAGAGCAATTACTTAACCACATTAGAGAATTCCTAGCGGAAATCGGAGCCGAGGAGGGATATCTCTTCGGCTCCCGCGCCAGGGGAGACGAGCTGCTAGAAAGCGATGTTGATCTGCTGGTCGTCTCTGACAAATTCAGGGACATCAGGTTTCCTTGGCGCCTGGTAATGTTACAAGAGCATTGGCATCTCCCTTATTTCCTGGAGGCTCTCCCATATACAAGAGGAGAACTGGATCGGCTCTCTCGCTTGCGAGGCGTGATCGCTGAGGCGTTGCGCAGTGGGATCAGAATTACACCAAACGATAGATCGAGTTAAGGTTCTTAGAATCATCGCCAGGCTCAACATCGGCGGACCGGCCATCCACACTATACTCCTCACCGCCGGATTAAACAACGAGAGATTCGAATCTATGCTGGTGGCGGGAGTGGAGGGTAAGTACGAAGGGAACATGCTTGATCTGGCGGCTGCCAAGGGGGTCAAACCCATTATTATACCTCAACTGAGGCGGAACATTGACCCTATAGGTGGTTTTATTGCCCTGTTCAAACTTTACCGCCTGATGCGCTGCGAGAAGCCCCACGTTGTCCACACTCATACAGCCACAGCAGGCTTGCTAGGCCGTCTAGCGGCCAATTTGGCGGGAGCGCCCGTTATTCTACATACCTTCCATGGACATGTCCTGCGTGGCTATTTCGGTCCTCTCCGGAGCAAGGCCCTGGTGTGGATGGAGCGTCTCCTTGCTCGCTTGAGCGACCGCGTCGTCACCGTGAGTGAGGGGCAGAAGCGGGAGTTAGCCGGATATGGCATTGCACCCTTGGAGAAGATCACCGTCGTCCCCCTTGGCTTTGAATTGGAGGACCTGCTGGCCTGCGAGTCCCACCGTGGCGAATTGCGCCGCGAGCTAGGCTTGACTGATGAGAATAAGCTTATTGGCATCATCGCTCGTCTTGTTCCCATCAAGAACCACTGCCTCTTCCTCCAGGTTGCCCAAGTGGTGGCGGAGGCCGTGCCCCAAGCCAGGTTCCTGGTCGTGGGCGACGGGGAATTGAGGGAAGAATTGGAAGCTTATGCCCGTGATCTTGGGCTGGACGGCAGAGCTCTCTTCACCGGCTGGCGGCAGGACCTGCCCCGCCTCTACGCTGATCTGGATGTGGTAGCCCTCACCTCCATCAATGAGGGGACCCCTGTCTCCCTCATCGAAGCCATGGCTGCAGGGGTGCCCGTGGCGGCCACTGCCGTCGGAGGTGTCCCCGATGTGATCGTTGACGGGGAGACTGGATACCTGGTGAAAGCAGGGGATGTGAAGGGGATGGCCGAGGCCATCATCGAGCTGCTCAAGAATCCGGAAAAGGCGAGGGAGATGGGGCAGGAGGGTCGGAAGGCGGCTTACCCTAAGTTCGCCGCCCAGACCCTGATCGCCAACGTCGAGGAGCTTTATGCCGAGTTGCTGAGGCAGAGTGGCAGATAGCAAAATGACGAGAAGGGAGGGATGATTTATGCCACGTATATTGTTGGATGAGCCTGTTAGTAGCATAACCATAGGAGATTTACAGAAACTAATCGAAAGCAAGGTCAGAGAAGCGCTGCGCGATTATGAGCTTAAGCGTAGAGACTATTTCATTGACGATGAAGGCTACATTTGCTTTGACAATGAGCAGGCCTACGCAGATTACATAGATAAGCAGGACAGGCCCCCCAGTGAGATCAAAGCATATTACGTTGAGAATGGCGTCAAGATAGTCTATTCAGATTACGAGCCATTGCCCAGGTTGCTGGCTGAGCTGGAAGAGGTGCATAAGCAGATAGAGACTGGCGCTTCGATGACAGAACACCGCGAGTTGAGGAAAAGGCTGGGGGTATGATGTACAAGGTGATATACTCCCCCCAAGCCGAGAAAGCCTTGGAGCAGTTGGCCAGAAAGGCTCCACACCTCGCCAAAGACATTCTTGATAAAATCGAGTGGCTGGCTAAGAACGCTGAGGTCATTAAGCACGAGAGGCTGAGAGGGACAAGAGACTTTAGCCTTCATTGCGGCCAGTATCGGATCCCGTACTTGTGGGATAGGGAAGGCAAAGCCATTATCATTGAGTTAATTGCCAAGCACGATGAAGCGTATAGAAAGCTAAAGAGATAGGAGACGGCCGAGATGGTTTGGGAAGGAGACCTAGCTCTATGAAAATCCTCGTCACCGGCGGGGCAGGGTACATCGGCTCGCACCTGGTAGATGCCCTGATGGATCAGGGCGACGAAATCTATGTGGTTGATAACCTCTCTACGGGGAAAATAGATAACATTCGCCACCTCTTGGAGAACAAACACTTTCACTTTGTCAATGACAGTATCCTCAACGAGACCTTGATGGAGCGGATCATAGAGCAGGTGGATCTCATTTATCACCTGGCTGCTGTGGTGGGGGTTAAATACGTGGTTGAGGACCCTTTGCGAGCCATCCTCACCAACGTGCGGGGCACCGAGACCGTCCTGGAATTGGCCTTTAAGCACTGGAAGAAGGTCGTCATCGCTTCCAGTTCAGAGATCCACGGCAAATCAACTGAGGTGCCCCTGTCAGAAGACGGTGATCGGGTGCTGGGTCCTACTAGCGTTGGGCGGTGGTCCTACTCCGACTCCAAGGCTATTGACGAGTACTTCGCTCTTGCCTATAGCAAAAGGGGCCTGCCGGTGGTCGTTGTCCGCTATTTCAATTCCTATGGCCCTCGCCTCGACCCCAAAGGCTACGGCAGCGTCATCGCCAGGTTCATCAGCCAGGCTCTACGGGGCGAGCCCCTCACCGTCTACGACGACGGCCAGCAGACCCGCTGCTTCACTTACATTGAGGACACGGTGCGAGGGAGTATTTTGGCAGCCATGATTAGAGAAGCTGAGGGGCAGGTCTTCAACATCGGCTCGAGTCGTGAAACTCCCATTTTGGAACTAGCCCAATTGGTCAAGAGGCTGGTTGGCTCGCCTTCGGGAATTGTTCATGTGCCCTATGTGGAGGCTTATGGTGCCGATTTCGAGGAGACTCGTCGTCGGGTGCCGGATGTGAGAAAGGCCGAGAGAGTGCTGGGCTTTAGAACCGAGATACCCTTGGAAGAAGGCCTCAGAAAGACTATTGATTGGTTCCGGGATGAACATAAATCTAGCGATCGGTAATCAGTGATTGGTGACCAGTTACCTACCATCTGACTACCTGACCATCTGACCATTAGACCAGATAGGCAGTTAGTGGCTATGCAGACAAAGCTAAGTGTTTTCTGTGATAAGGTTATTGAAGCTGGTTGGCTGGCGGCCGTTATTGTGGTGCCACTTTTCTTCAATGTCTACTCCGACCGCGTTTTCGAGCCCGACAAGCTTACCTTACTCCGCTCTATTGCCTTGATGATGGTCGTGGCGTGGATCATAAAGGTGCTGGAGGTTGGAAGTTGGAGGCTGGAGGTTGGAAGCGGTGCCCTGAGCCTGTCGAAGGGTTGGAAGACGATATTGAGAACCCCGTTGGTCCTCCCTACGCTACTCCTCGCGATGGTGTACATGCTAGCTACGCTCGCCTCTGTGACTCCCCGAGTCAGTCTCTGGGGCTCCTACCAACGTTTGCAGGGCACCTACACAACCTTTTCGTACATTGTGATCTTCTTCCTGGCCTTGCAGGGCCTGCGCACTCGTGAGCAGATCGAGCGCGTAGTTACTGTTGCCATCTTGGTCAGCTTGCCTATTTCCTTGTACGGAATCTTGCAGCATTATGGTCGAGATCCTTTGCCTTGGGCAGCCGATGTCACGCGCCGCGCAGCCTCCAACATGGGCAATTCCATCTTCGTGGCCGCCTATCTGATCATGGTCGTTCCGCTTACCCTGGCTCGTGTTGTTGAGTCCTTCTCCGCCATTTTGGCCGATGAGGAAGGTGCTGCCTCCAACGTGGTTCTGGCGACCTGCTACGTTTTCATTCTAGCTGCTCAGTTAATCTGCATCTTCTTTAGCCAGAGCCGTGGTCCTTTGATGGGGTTGCTTGCTGGACTCTTCAGCTTTGTGCTCCTGTCACTGATTCTATTGCGCCAGCGGGCAGGGGATCGGACCCCGCTCAACCTCAGTGATGGGATCAAGGCCATCGCTACAGTGATCCTTAGTGGACTTGCCGGGTTCATAATAGGCATGGTTGGCGGTGCTCTCCTTGGTAGGGTCGGTTTCTTTAGCGGTGCTCCCGATGGGACACTTCTATCCACTATCGGATTTTTCGTAGGGATGGCGAGCGGGGTAGCTTGTATCGGATTCATGGTCATCTTGCGCAAGGGATGGAAGTGGCTCTGGCTGGCCTGGATCATCCAGGCTCTTGTCCCAGTAGCCTTTCTGATAGTCTTCAATTTGCCTGGCTCCCCTATAGCGTCATGGCGAGACCTGCCCTATGTCGGCCGATTGGGGCAGGTCTTTGAGACCGAAACCGGCACTGGCAAGGTGCGAGTGCTTATCTGGGAGGGGGTGCTAGAGATGATGACGCCCCACGAGCCCATCCAGTATCCCTCCGGTCAACCCGACAGGTTGAACCCGCTGCGGCTTCTCATAGGCTATGGGCCGGAGTCAATGTATGTGGCATACAATCGCTTCTACCCTCCAGATCTCGCTCACGTTGAGTCCCGTAGGGCTTCCCCTGACCGTTCCCATAATGAGACCTTTGATGCGCTGGTGATCACGGGCCTTGTTGGCTTCGTAGTTTACATGTTACTCTTTGGTAGTGTGTTCTATTATGGCTACAGATGGCTAGGGCTGATTGATAACTCTAGGCAGCGTAATGTCTTCATCGGTTTATTCCTTGGTGGCGGTTTGACTGCGGCCCTCTTCCTTTGGCTCTGGAAAGGGGCAAAGTTCGTGGGTGTGGGCTTGCCGCTAGGTATCGCACTTGGCTTGGCCGGATACCTGGTCGTGTCGGCAATTGTATTCTATAGCCGGGCACAGGAGCAAGAGAGCAAGAGAGCAGGAGAGCAAGGGGGCAAGGGGGCAGACCTCCAACTTCCAACCTCCAACTTCCAACCTCCAACCTCCAACCTCCAATTCTTACTTATCGCTCTAGTCTCAGCTTTGCTGGCTCATTTCGTTGAGATCCATTTTGGTATCGCCATCGCAGCCACACGCACCTATTTCTGGGTGTATACAGCGTTGATGGTCGCTACAGGCTGCTATCTGGGGCGGGAACCAATTTCCCTTCAGGCTGCTGAAACGGTCCCCTCCCTCTCTCCCCCTCCGCAAGCGGGGGGGGAGCCAAAGCAGCCTCGCAGGAAGCGGCGTAGGAGTCGGTGGAGTCAAGCCCAGGTCCCCAGCGAGCCAGCTTCGCAGGCACTTCGGCTGAGCTCAGTACAGGCGGCACAGGGACGAGGGGCCTCTGTTATCATTTACTCTTTGTTGGCGGGCCTTATCCTGGTAACCATGGGGTTTGATTACATCACCCCTCAATTCAATCTCGCGGCTAAGGGCTACAGCTTGCTCTGGCTACTCGCTCTTACCTGGCTTTTGGGCGGTGCTATAATCGTGGCCCTGACAAACAGAAAAGGACAATCTCAACGTTACAATTGGTCCTTGGCCTCCTTGCTTTACTTATTTCTCTCCCTGGGGTGTTTTCTCATCTTCTTCATTGTTCGCACTCGTCAGATGCGCATCGGAATCACCGTGGCATCACTGGGTGACCTGCTGAAGCAAGCCGGTGCCGTAGCCAATGGTCTCGTGCTCTATTATGTCTTTGTTCTACTTTTCTTCGTAGCCATTGCAGGTGCGTTGCTGCTTGGGATGTCATTGCCCTCTAGTTCGTGGCGACGCCGCTACGCCTGGCTTTATCCCCTTTTGGTGGTTGGGACCGCAGTCTTGATTTTCGTGACCAACCTTAGTGTTATCAAGGCCGATATTGTCTACAAGCACGCTAAATCCTACTTTGAGGCTGGTCACTTGGACGCCGGCATTGCCCTCTATCAGGAGGCCATAAAGCTTGCCCCCAAAGAGGATTACTATTACCTCTTCCTGGGCTCGGCCTATCTAGAGAAAGCCAAGGATGTGTCCAATCTGGCTGAGAGGTCTGCTCTTTTGGAGGAAAGCCGCAGGGTTCTGGAGAGTGCCCTCCAGCTCAATCCTCTTAACACCGACCACAGCGCTAACCTGGCCCGCCTCCATCGTACTTGGGGCGAAATAGCTTCTGACTCTGTCGAGCGGGCCGAGAAGTTAGGAAAAGCTTTAGAGTATTACCGTCAAGCGACAAACCTCAGCCCTCACAACGCTCAGCTCTTCAATGAGTGGGGACTAGCTTATTACATCTCAGGCGATCAGGAGAAGGCCCTGGAGAAGTACCAACGCTCTTTGAGCTTGGATCAGGAGTATGACCAGACCTATCTCCTCCTGGGCGGTCTGTACCTAAACAAGGAGGAGTTGGACAAGGCTGCACATGCCTATTCCAAGGCCTTAGAGCTAACCCCCACAATAGTGGAGGCTCATAGCGCCCTGGGTTACATTTACTCGCAGCAAGGGAAGCTTCAGGAGGCTGTGGAGGAGAACCTCAAGGTGCTAGAGCTAGCCACCAATGACTACGCCAGTCACAAGAATCTGGCCCTTCTCTACCAGCAATTGGGGCGAGCAGATGAGGCTGTTGCAGAAGCCCAAATCGCCTTGGGGTTGGCTCCAGAAGGAGATAAAGCGAGCTTGGAGACCTTTATCGCTCAGTTGAGGCCAGGGCAGCCCATTACCACTTCATCAGATGAGGGACTGATCCAAACTTATCTTTACGAGGGCCAAACCTACTTGAATGAGAAGGACTTTGAACGGGCGGAGGAGGTGTACGCAAAGGCCCTGGAATTGAATCCTAACATAATACAGGCCCACAGCGCTTTAGGCTACATTTATGCTCTGCAGGGTAAGCTTCAGGAAGCGCTGGAAGAGAACCTCAAGGTACTGGAGTTAGCGCCCAACGATTATGCCACCCACAAGAACCTGGCCATGATCTACCAGCAATTGGGACGCCTCGAAGAAGCTATCACCGAGGCCGAGGCCGCTTTGGAGTTGGCTCCGGAGAGCGACAGACCAGCATTGGACACTTTTATCGCCCAGTTGCGACAGCGGATTGGTCCTTAGTCAGGAGGACCATCAGACCAAGGGGACCAATATGACCAATTACATGCTCATTCTTGTCACCGCCCTGCTCTTCGCCATTGGTGTCACGCCCCTCGCCAGGTTTCTTGCTCCACGCCTGGGAGTAATGGATCAACCCAGCATCCGCAAGATTCATACCAAGGCTATGCCCCGCCTGGGAGGGGCAGCCATCTACCTCGCCTTCATCCTGGCTCTCCTCCTCTTCGGCCACCGCTCCTTTGTCTCCGAGGGAGTGAGCATCCTTTTAGGAGCTACCCTCGTCTCTTTTTGCGGCATCTGGGACGACCGCTGGGGGATGCGTCCCGTGCTCAAGTTGGGGGTGGGCCAGCCCCTGGCAGCGCTGATCCTCATTGCCTCGGGTATCAGTGTCAGCTTTTTGCCCTACACTATCCTCAACATATTAGTGACTGTAATTTGGGTGGTGGGGATCACCAGCGCCTTGAATCTTCTGGATAACATGGATGGACTCTCCGCTGGAGTGGCTACCGTTGCTTCTGCCTTTTTCCTCTTGCTGGCGGCTATGAGTGGGCAGTATCTGGTAGGAAGCCTGGCGGCGGCGCTTCTTGGGGCTTGTTTTGGTTTCCTACTCTATAACTTCAACCCAGCCAGCATCTTCATGGGGGACACAGGAAGTCTCTTCATTGGTTTCATCCTGGCCGCAGTTGGGATCAAGCTGCGCTTTCCT
>JBAWAP010000090.1:0-3608 GCA_049589355.1 Anaerolineae bacterium | reverse complement strand
GAGGAACAGCAACAGTTCGCGTGAAACTCGATGAAGAGCCAAGCGTTCTCGGCGTGATATCATGGCCTGACATGTATGCGAACCTCCGGAGACTCCCTTGGGCCCAAGTGGTCGAGGTCTCACCAGGCAGCGTTTGGGCATCGTCAGCAACTGGAAGATACAGGCTGTGGCTACCGGAAGGGTCGCATCAGATCCTCGTTACCACGGTCGGAGAGGAACAACTCTGGGAGCAGTTCTACTTCGAAATCACTCTCGGCGGAAGCGGAGCCCAGACGTTCCATGATGTGACGCTTACACCCAAAGGCACAGCCACGCCAGAGTTCACAAGCTCCACCTGGATGGCAGTAATACCCTTGACCGCCTTGCTGGTTCTTTTCTCAAGGAACCGAGGCAGAAGAAAGCGAATCCGCCCATAGACATGAGAGATCATCACAATTCGCCTACTTGCGCTTAGCGACGCGCTCATTCGTTAGTTTGCGGCATCGGTGTCAACGCTAGGCGAGAGACAGTCATTGTACTGAACGCGTTCATGAGGCTAATGGCTTTATCAAATCTGAACCGAGTTGTCGCCAATCGTGTTCACACGCTCTTCCCAACTCGTTGGCGCAAGCACTTGACGTTCAGAAGATTGGAGGCACTGCTGCTTATCGCGATCTCCGTCAGTTCTGCTGCCGCAGGCCTAGTCATATGCGGCCCTGCAGTAACGCTGCACCCTGAGATGTATGATTTCGTCCCTCCGATGCCTCAGTTCTCAAGTGAATCTTCCGAGCTGAACTACACGATACCTTTTCCGGTGCCGAGGCCTAGCCCAATATTCGGCGAGATACATGTTCTCGTGATAGCGGTTGAATTCTCAGATTATAATCACACGATCTCGATCGAACAGGCTGCCAACCAGACGATCAATCGCATGAACGAGTACTACGGTCATATATCGTATGGTGTGGCCTCGGTTTCGGGCAAGGTAGTGGGCTGGATTAGGCTACCCCACAAAATGGGCGAGTATGCAATGGACAACGGCCCCTTCATCGACGACCTGAACGGCGACGGGTACCCTGACACTTGGAAAATGTTCAGGGACGCAGCTCCGATGATCTTGAGCCAAGTCAACATTGCGGAGTACCAGCAGATCATTGTTCTCCACGCCGGATACGGAGAAGAGTCCAGCAAGGTTCCGAGTGATATCTGGTCGGTGACATATCTTGGACGGCCAGTGGAGACACCGCAGGGAACCTTCGACAAGTTCGCGATTGTTCCCGAATCCGAGGCTCGCGGACTCGGCACATTAGGAGTATACACACACGAGTTTGGGCACTTGCTCGGGCTGCCGGATCTCTACAGCAGAACCATCGAAGAGGTAGGCCCTTGGGATCTAATGGCTAGAGGAGCCTGGAACGGCAACCCGCCTGGATCGAGCCCCGCAGAAATGCTCGCTTGGGACAGAATATTCCTCAGCTGGATAACACCGCAACACATCGTGAACGTAGCAAAGCAATCGAGAATGAACGTGACTATAGACCCAATAGAGTCTCCGTCATCAGGCGTCCAAGCGGTGAAAGTTCAAACCTCGTCTCAGGATTTGAAGCATTACTACATTGTGGAGGTTCGACAGAAAATCGGGTACGATGAGGCCCTTCCATCGAGCGGAGTCTTGATCACATACGTTGACGAGACGAAATCAAATCCCATCAAAGTCATCGATGCAATGCAGACGACTTCCACACTCAACGACGCCGCGTTCCAAGTCGGACAAAAATACTTGGATGCCCAAAACAATGTGATCATCTCCACAGTCAGCAATAACAACTCATCTTGTTCGGTCATCGTCGACACGCTGGCTCCGAGTGTAGATGTTGTCGTTGAGAGTTTCACGTTGAACCCTCCAGCGATACATCCGAATGTCACCGCGTCACTTGATGTCCAGGTCGCGAATGAAGGAACGCTCAACACGAGAAGTTTCTTCCTTGCAATATACCTGAACGATACCCTCTTCGCATCCCGCAGCATCTCAATAGGTATTGGACAGCGCCAAGTCATCAGTCTGCCATGGACACCACGGAATGGTGGGACCTACTTCTTCAAGGTCATATTGGACCCGGAAAAAGTACTCGCCGAGAACAATAGGGAGAACAACGAGAAGACACTAGTAGTCGCTGTCGGGTACACATTGACGCTTGAGATACGGCCACCGAGTGCCGGCGAGGACCTTCAATGGTGGTTCATCGTCAACGGGAACAATAGTACTTACCTCGGTGTTGGCGACTTCCAAATCGGCGTACTCCCCGGCTCGAACATTCTACAGATGCAACCTGTGATCTACCTCAACCCCAGCTCACGTTTCATGTTTCGTCAATGGAGCGACGGATCGGTTGCCAATCCACTTACTATCCAAGTCTCGTCGGACATGAGCCTCGGCGCTGATTTCAACGCCCAATATCTGCTTTCGCTTGACCCTAACGGAGGGTCGGCTAGCGGAGCGGGATGGTACGACCCAGGCGCCCCCGCCACGGTGACCGCGACATCCCCGTCGAATGTTGTTACCGACCAGTCACGACTTGCCTTCCTGAGTTGGTCGGGAGACTCGCAGTCAAACTCAATGGTGCTGGTCTTCAATATGACGCGCCCTCATAGTCTGAAAGCAAACTGGAAGACCCAGTACTATCTCAACCTTCAATCGCCGTACGCCGCCGATGGGGCAGGGTGGTATGATGTGAACTCTCAGGCGGTTGTCTCTCTGAGCTCCCCGGTTGCGACCGGCAATGGCGTAAGGTATATCTTCGTTCAGTGGTCGGGCGACCTGTCTGGAGCAAATCAAAGCCAATCGCTCACAATGTCCGGCCCGAAGCTTGTCTCAGCCCTGTGGGCAACACAGTATGAGTTGAAGACGGAATCCGAGTACGGCCATGCGAATGGCGCAGGATGGTACGATCCAAGCACGCAGGTCGCATTTGGAGTAGACACATTGATCATTGATACAGCGAATGATACGCGCCGTGCGTTCACGCAGTGGTCCGGTGACGCCACTGGCAACAGTCAACAGGGAACCGTTACGATGGACGGGCCCAAAGTCATACGGGCAGATTGGAAGACCGAATACTTGGTCACCTTCGTGACGAAAGGAGTTCGCAACGGAACAGTTCTGACCGTAGTCCTGAATTCCGTGCCTCACCAAGTGAAAGCCCCAGAGGCCTTGAAGCTCTGGCTTGACGCGGGATCGTCAGTTTCATTCTCTACCAACGCGACCCTGACCGAGAACTTCCGGCGGTACGTTTTCCAAGAGTGGAAAAACAGTACAGGAGGCACCATCAAGCCTTCGCAGAACGTTCTCAATCCGGAGAAGTACATCGCCGTCTACAAGGAACTGTCAGCCTTCCCGTGTATAATTGCAACTGTCACATTTGGTTCAGAGGTGACTCCTGAAGTTCAGTTTCTCAGGAGTTTCAGAGATCATCTTGTCCTCTCAACTCACGCTGGATCCGCTTTCATGAACGCCTTCAACTTGTGGTATTATTCGTTTAGTCCTCAAGTTGCTGACTTCATCGTTGCTCACGACGCAGTGAGGAGTCCGTTGAGGGCCGCACTGTACCCGCTGCTTGGCATCCTTGAGT
>JBAWAP010000089.1:0-4254 GCA_049589355.1 Anaerolineae bacterium | reverse complement strand
GTTTTTATCTGGAGTGCATCCGTCGAAAGTATTCTGGCTAAGATCGCCAAATGTAAAGAAGCGTTTGACGCACTACACTAGGATAGCGCGATGCGCTGGTCCGAAACACCATGCTTATCGAGAAAGTCCCTCTTCTCAAGGACGGCCTGCTTTGTCGGCTCAAGGAGAGCATCCAGTCGGCGGATGACGATCATCGGCAGGATCACATCTCGGTACTTGCCGCGCACATAAATGTCGCGAAGGACATCGTCCGCGATTCCCCAGATAAAGTTGGCAATCCAGTTCAGGTTATTGTTATTCATGTGTCGCCTTTCTCCTGCAACATGGGCCACCAGCCGGTGAAGAGCGACTCGTTCATGGTCCGCTGCCGCATGCGCCGCTCGAGCTCCTGGATCAGTATGGGCAAGTTGGCAAAGCGTGCCCCTTCCGGCAGGTACATCACCCCACAGGCCTGGTAGTCGGTCTTGCCGATCTTACGACGCCAGCCGATAGATTTGGCAGCCAGTTCCTTTTCCACGTGGGTGAATTTATGGTCTGCGTACCGCAAGAATATCAGACCGAGTACTGGAACTGAATACTCCGAGGACTTTAGCTTGGAATGGGCCCGCAGTTCGTCTGCTGCCTGCCATAGCTTTTCCTCAAAACCAAGTATCGCTCCATTGTTGCTTTTGGCCTTGTTTGGGTTGTCCCGCTCACCATGCCTTGCCATAAACCTGATACCCTTTACATTTCGTGCGGTTACATATCGCCATGATTGCCCCCGGCTTCTCGATAAGAACGTTACGTGGATATCAAGGCCGCGACTGTGCAGAGCATCATGGCGGCACGTTGTATTCTATCATTTCGCGGCATCTTTGCAAACGATTACCGTCATCAGATATCGTCCAGATTGCTTCGAGCACCGCCATACAATGAGCGGTGCCCAAATGGCCCGGAGGTGATACAGATGGAATCAGAGGTGCAAGGATCCAAGCGTACCTTTGCAGAGTATATAGATAATAAGGAGCTGTCGAATATCTTGGTCAGTGTGATTCAAAGTAATCCAATAGTGCGAAAAGCAATCCTGCGAGTAGTCCACTCCTGCCCAAATATCCTGACACAGATTTGAGATGCAAGTGAAGAAAGCACATATTTCCTGACAAAATGTTTGTCTGTAAATGCGCGCTGGCGCGCCACTTATGTGAATCGCCATTTCGGTACAGAAAAAATTCTTGCGCTTTTCTGGGGAATGCGCTGACTTGTGCGTTGCTTCGAGTTGAGGTTTGTTGAAAGGTTAGAGTAATGGGCTTAGCAGTTCGCAGAATAATTGTGTTGGTGATAAATAGCACTGTTTGTCTAGTCGGCAGCATTTCTCTTATTGTGAACTGGCTGTCAGAGAAAATCCTATTGGAAAGTAGAACCGGATCCATTTCGGATAAGGTGATTAGCATCATTGCATTGCTGGTTGTTCTGTTCGTTACCCCGAAGTGTGGAACGCTTGGCTTTGTACGCAGATGCTCAGTTTGCGATCACGCGCTTTCCACATCAGGAAATTATTGCCCGGAGTGTGGGTCGAGGGTATAATTCAAAAGTGTAGGAAAGAGTGTAGTAACAAGACAAGCAGAGTCTTGAAAATGCTATGTGAGCAGGCGATGAAAAATCATGCAAAAACTACACTTTTGACTACACTTAGTAACTATCTCAAAAGGGTAGTTTTGGCCGATAACCATCTGTAGGAACCTCTTGAAAGGAGCCACGGATGGCCAAACAGAAACGTAAGGTTGAACCGCTTCCCGCCATTTGGGAAGTCAGCGACGAACTGTGGAAGCTCATTCAATCCATTCTGGACGAACTGGACCCACCGAGTTGGACGGGACGGGATCGCATCGATCAGCGGGCGGCCCTCAACGGCATCATCTACCAGATGCGCAGCGGCTGCCAATGGAACCACCTGCCCAAGCAGTTTGGCGACGATTCTTCCGTCCATCGCACCTTCCAGCGGTGGGTGAAGAAGGGGGTCTTGGAGCATATCTGGGCCACCCTGGTCGAGAACTGCGAAGAATTGGGCGGCGTGGACTGGCAATGGCAAGCCGCTGACGGCTCGCTGGGCAAGGCGCGTTTTGGGGGGATCATATCGGTCCCAACCCCACGGATCGCGCGAAAAATGGCACCAAGCACAGCGTGATAGTCGAGGCCGATGGCGGTCCGCTGGGCGTGGTCGTGGCGGCCGCCAACGTTCACGACACCAAACTGCTGAGGCAAACCATCAAGGCGATCGTTGTGGATCGGCCGGAGCCGACGGACGATGCACCGCAACACCTGTGCCTGGATAAGGGCTATGACAACCCCACGGGACGCACCGCCGCAGCGGAAGAAAACTATGTTCCGCACATTCGGCGGATCGGCGAGGAAAAACTCGATGAGAAGAAGCGCAAGCGCTGTCCAGCCCGCCGGTGGGTCGTGGATCGGACGCTTGGCTGGATGAGCAAGTGCCGTGCGATTCTGATTCGTTATGCCAAGAAGTCATGCAATGACCTGGGTCTGATCCAACTGTGCTGCGGCCTTCTTTGGTACCGCCGTCAGTACCGATTGAACCTTTTGAGATAGTTACTTTAGTAGTATTTGTACTGTCTAATTTCATTTTCTTTCTTTAACCCTTAGAGGGGCCAACAGGTTATGTCGTATATAATGATAAAAGCGAGCCAATTCCCTCCGCTCGTTTTTGCGCTTTACAAAGCGTACTGCCCAGCCGGGATATCTGATATCGCAGGCTCGACGCAGCAGTATGTACAGCAAAATACGAACCTGCGGGACCGTCAACGCCGGTGTATATTTTTTTCCCACGAAGTGTCTCTAAGACCAGAAACCATGTTGCAATGATTGAGAGCGTTTGGTGATGATACCAACCTGCCCAAGTACGTACTTCGTAATCCGAGAGACCAGCCTCACTCTTGGCTCGCTTGAGATCATCCTCTACCCTATGCGCTGCTTTCACGACGCGAGCCAACTCATCCAAAGAGGTATCCGGATGCGTATTAGAAAGGTGATAGTCGTATTTGACCTTGTCGCTCTCATCCGCAGAGCGTGTAACTATCAGAAGCTCTTCTGTAGCATTGTGCCGAAGTCGTTCAGTTCGTGCTACCACACGCCTCTTGACAATCTCCAAAACAAGAGGACCTTTTTCACCATCCCGAACATCAACTTGCGCCCAAGCATGATCCGGCAACGAATCGCACCATCCGTCAGCACGCTGAAAAGGTCCTTTCGGCGGCTGACCTCGACCACCGTACAAAGGACGCGGACCGTCAAGGTCACGAATGATAGTATTGGACGGAACAGCCAGAAGATACCGTTCGCCCAAAACTCGCAAATCCCCGCGAAAACGGCTGGAACGGCCCATTTCATCGTCCCCAGCTATCCATGCATGAGGCAGATATTTACCGGTATTGTTCAGCATACCCAATGCCAGGTCATGTCGGGTTTGATAGTGAATCTCTTTCGGCACACCGCACTTTCTTCGACGGGCATTGTCTTTGGCCCACTGCCTCGGCAGATAAAGGCGTATATCCACCAGTGCATGCTCCTTGCCAGAGGCATAGCCCATGTAGATACCTACCTGGCCGTTGTCCACCTTACCGAGACGACCCAGCCACTGATCCGCCACAGGCGGATACACCCACCGAATCATTGCCGCACTTTTTGTGTCCGGAGGGATCGAAGACGATCACTCCGTCTTCTTGTCCGAGTTGAGAACCGACTTGCCGTGCCAGTTCTTCCAGCAATGGTCGGTGGTCCCATGGTACCGAACCTATGAAGCGTTGCAATCCCCTGCGATCCTGATCATGGCGATAGGCGATCGACTCGGTGTTCTTTCTTTTCAGGTCCGACAACAAGCCCGCAATATAGGTATGAGCATGTTCTTTTTGCTCACGTCTGCTCAGAGTAGCTATAAAGGGTTGGGCGAATTGTTCCAAACGCTTGAGCATACCATTGAACAGATGTGGCTTGATTTGGGCTTCTTGAAGAATTCTGCGTTTTCGTATTTCAAATCGTCTCTCCATGACTTTCTCTTTCCATGGGGATTATTCCCCTGGAAAGGTAATCGTATAAACGACTTAGACAACTTTAGAAAAGTTAGACAGTACAGGTATTGCTGTCCGTTTTTAAGTATTTCGGTCGCAAGAAGATATCAAGATGTCTGACGCGCCAGCCAGAATTGTGGACCTTGTTGAGACCTTCGACAGAAACATCGAAGCATACCACTCGCACCAATAC
>JBAWAP010000088.1:0-3053 GCA_049589355.1 Anaerolineae bacterium | reverse complement strand
CAATCGAGCCCTATCAGCTCTCCAGACAAGCATTACCCAACCATCAAGCCCTGCCAATCCTTAGAAGCCGTTACGAAAACCAAACAACACCCCTTAAAATATCAGCAACAGTTTTTGCAACCGCCTGAGAGGCAACAGGATTTGACAAACGGATACGATTATGATAAACTGAACGCCGCTGTTCGCCAAGGAACCATTCTGTTACTTGAGCAGGCTAACGCTCAACGCATTCAATCCTGAGAGGAATTCAGTCTCATGCCCATTGATTACCTCCCCATTTTAATCCTCGTCATTGTCACCACCGCCTTCGCCTGCCTAGCTCTCATCGTGCCCACTCTTTTAGGCCCTCGCAAGCCCACCGAAACCAAGCTTCTCCCTTATGAATCCGGCAAGATCCCCTTCGGCGACGCTCGGCGGCGCTTCCCGGTCAAGTACTACCTCACGGCCATGTTGTTCATCGTCCTCGATATAGCGGTGATTTTCCTGTATCCCTGGGCGACGATATTTAGAGACCTGAAGGTCTTTGGCTTGATAGCGATGGCCGTGTTCGTGATAATCCTCTTGGTGGGATACGCCTACATCTGGAAGAAAGGGGCTCTGGAATGGGATTAGAGACCAAGCTAGGAGATACGGTCATCACCACCACCCTGGAGAAGCTGGTCAACTGGAGCCGCAAATCCTCGCCGTGGTCGCTCACCTTTGGGCTGGCTTGTTGCGCCATCGAGATGGTGCACACTGGCATGTCCCGCCACGACATCGCCCGCTTCGGCGGCGAGGCGTTCCGAGCTTCGCCGCGCCAGGCCGATATCTTGATCATATCTGGCCGGGTTTCCCAGAAGATGGCCCCTGTGGTCAAGCGCCTCTACGAACAGATGCTGGAGCCCAAGTGGGTCATCGCCATGGGAGCCTGCGCATCCTCCGGGGGAATGTTCAACAACTACGCCATCATTCAGGGAGTGGACAAGATCATACCCGTGGATGTTTACGTGCCGGGCTGCCCACCCCGTCCCGAGGCCCTGCTCTACGCCATCATGAAGCTCCAGGAGAAGATAGAGCAGGAAAAGTTCACGGATTATGAGTGACGAGGTAATGAATAACGAGTAATGGGGTAACGAGTAACAAGTTTATGGAGGGGCGTCTCCCTCGTTACTTGTTTCTCGTTCCTCGTTACTTAATTCTCGTTCCTCATCACTCATTTCTCGTTGACTTATCAAGGAATGAATGTGACCGAAGATGTGAGCCCCATCGAGAAACTTAGAAGCTGGTTCCCGGAGGCTATTCCAGGGGTACAAGAGTTCCGCGGCGAGACGACCGTCACGGTTCGGGCCGAGGAGTTAGTGGATGTATGCACTTTCCTCCGCGACGACCCTGAACTGCGGTACACCACTCTCCTCTTCGCAACCGGCCTGGATCGTTCGGAACTGGGCCTGGAGCCCCGTTTTGCCACGGTTTACCAGCTCTACTCCATCCCCCACCGTCGCCACCTACGCCTGAAAGTGCCCATCTCCGGAAACCCTCCCAAAGTCTCAACCGTTAGCAGCGTCTGGCCGGCGGCCAACTGGCACGAGCGGGAGACTTACGACCTGATAGGCATCGTCTTCGAAGGGCATCCAGACCCGCGGCGCATCCTGATGCCCGATGACTGGGTCGGCCATCCCCTACGCAAGGACTACCCTCTGGGGGGTGAGCCGGTGGTCTTCTCGGCCAACCGATGGTTCCCAGAGCTTGAGAACCTGGGTGAGCAGATCATGTCGGCCGAATCCCAGCCGCCCCTGCCCCCGCCCGGCGTTGATACCGAGAAGTACATGGTCCTCAACATGGGGCCGCACCACCCGGCCACTCACGGTGTGCTGCGGGTGGTGCTGGAGCTGGATGGCGAGACGATCATCAGCGCCAACCCGGACATCGGCCACCTCCACTCTGGCATCGAGAAGACGGCCGAGTACAAGCTCTACCAGCAGGTCATCCCCTACACCGACCGCATGGACTACGTGGCCGGGATGAACAACAACCTGCCCTACGTCCTGGCCGTGGAGAAGCTGCTCGGCGTTGAGATACCGCCGCGCGCCCAATACCTGCGGGTCTTATGCTGCGAGTTGCAGCGGTTAGCCTCCCACCTCATCTGGCTGGGCACCAGCGTGCTCGACCTGTCGGGCCTCCTCATGAGCCTGTTGATGTACTGCTTCCGCGACCGGGAGGACATTTACAACCTCTTCGAGATAATCTGCGGCGCCCGCCAGACCCCCACCTATTTTACCATCGGAGGGGTGCGCTGGGACGCTCCTGAGGGCTGGCCCGACGCAGTGCGGGCTTTTATCGCTGGGATGCCCCAGCACCTGAAAGAGTACCACACCATGATCACCGACAACCCCATCTTCAAGTCGCGAACGGTGGGCATCGGGGTGTTGCCCCAGGAGGAGGCCATCGCCTACGGTGTGACCGGGCCTTGCCTGCGGGGAAGTGGGGTGGGGTACGACGTGCGCAAGGCCATGCCCTATTCCAGCTACGAGGACTTCGACTTCGACATCCCCACCCAGCCCGAGGGCGACGTCTACGCCCGTTACCTGGTGCGCATGGAGGAGATGCGCCAGAGCATCCGCATTATCGAACAGGCATTAGAGAAACTCCCCGATGGCCCAGTGAAGTGCGCCGACCGTAAGGTCGCGCTGCCGCCGCGGGAGGAGTTGGATACCAGCATGGAAGCGCTGATCCACCAGTTCAAGCTGGTGACCGAGGGCTTCAGCACCCCGCCGGGTGAGGTCTACGTTGGTTGCGAGAACCCCAAAGGCGAATTGGGCTTCTACATCGTCAGCGACGGCGGCCCCAGGCCCTATCGCTGCAAGATTCGAGGTCCATCGTTCTCCAACCTCAGCACGGCCGGGATCATGGCCGAGGGGCAAATGCTATCGGACATGGTGGCCATCATCGGCTCGATTGATATCACGTTGGGAGAGGTAGACAGGTAGCAGGAGGCAAGAAGCAGGAAGCAGGAAGCAAGAGGCAGGAGGGAGTCGTGCTTTTGGAGAAAGCCAAAGAGGAGTAGTGCTAAAACG
>JBAWAP010000087.1:0-40094 GCA_049589355.1 Anaerolineae bacterium | reverse complement strand
TGTGTATTCCCGAATTAGACCATACAACATCTTGTGGTCTATGCCGCAAAATGCCGTCTTGGAACAGCATGGAAAGACACTTTCCGATCCGTCTTGTGTACCGATAGTTGTTCCCACACTATATGTTATGGTTAAATTCAGATTTGGGTCTAAAAATAAGCGAACGATGAGTAATATTATACCATAAAGTTAGATGAGATGTCAATCAGTAGTTTTGCAATTTTTACATTTGGGCCGTTTGGGGCACCAAAATGGTCCGAATGCTGACCAAAATCGGGGTTTCCGGGGCTCCGAAAGGGCGTTTTTGCTGCCTGAGCTCGCCGATTTGTAAAATCTGCAAAACTACTGGTCAATCAGGGAATCCCTGATTTTTGAAGTTCGAAAAACCTGATTTTTGCGTAAGGGAATGGATGAGGTAAAACGATGGTGGAGGCACGGTTGCCCTGCCTATGTGCAATCAGGGTTCGAAGGATTAAGCTGCTTCAAGGAACGACGCCACAAGCTCCCGGATTTCCCCGTAAGGATTACCGAGGACATCAAACCACCGAATGGCTTTGTCGTCCAGGCGAAACCAGTTATACTGGTGGCGCACGAAGCGGCGGGTGTGATGCTTGATGAGCTGAACGGCCTCCTCCAGGCTGACCTGGCCTCGCAGGTACAGGCCCATCTGTTGATACCCCAACCCCGACATGGAGGGCAGTTCATAGCTATACCCTCGCTCAACCAGTCCCCTGACCTCCTCCACCAGCCCACCCTCGATCATCCTGTCCACCCGCTCATCAATGCGCCGGTAGAGTTCCTGACGTTCTATGGTCAGGCCGATCTGCAGGATGCGAAAAGGCGGCGGTTTTTTGCGCTGCAGCTCAGAAATGGGCTGACCCGTCTCCAGATAGACCTCCAGGGCACGAACCACACGCCGCACGTTGCAGGGATCAATCCGCTGAGCAGCTACCGGGTCCACCTCCCGCAGGCGGGCATGGAGGACCTCTTCCCCTTCGATCTCCGCCTGGCGATAGAACTCCGCCCGCAACTCCTCGTTGGGCGGAACCCTGGGGATGCCCCACCCCTCCACCACCGCTCTCACGTACTGCCCAGTGCCCCCTACCAGGAAAGGGACCTTGCTTCGGGCTAAAACATCGTCTATGGTACGATAGGCAAGCTCCTGATATTGGGCCAGGGTGAAGGCCTCGTCGGGAGCGATCACATCTATCAGGTGATGGGGCACGCGGCGGCGCTCCTCCAGGGTTGGCTTGGCCGTGCCGATGTCCATGCCCCGATAGACCTGGCGGGAGTCAGCGGAGACGATCTCGCCGTCGAACTCCTGAGCCAGGCGCAACGCCAGCCGTGTCTTTCCCACCGCCGTCGGCCCAACGATGACAACCAGAATTTCCGATTTGCGATTTTCGATTTCCGAATTCCTGAATCCAAAATCGGCAATCGAAAATCGAAAATCGGGAGATTGCTTTGGTGAAGTCCTGTGTTTCATCGTCAACCTGCCAATTGCCTATTCTGCGAGTTTATGCTAAAATGGTGTTAGCATTGGATAGATCGGCGTCATGCCTGCAGGGGGAAATGATGACCACGCAAACTGTTACTCTCAAACTTCCTGAGCCACTTTATCGCTCTGCTCGTCAGGTAGCTGAAGCGACCAAACAGCCGTTGGAGGCCCTTCTCACGGACAGCCTCGCCCGCACGCTACCACCTCTCGATGATGTTTCGCCGACAGAGGCGGCTGAGCTGGCCAAGCTGGCCAGCCTTGATGATGCTTCTCTCTGGCGAGAAGCGCGCGCGACGATGAATCCAGTTGAACAGGCGCAGATGCACGAGTTGCTGGATCGCCAGGGAGCCAGCGAACTGACACCCGCCGAGCATGCTCGCCTGCAAGACCTGCTCGATGTCTATGGCCGGCTGATGGTGCGCAAAGCCCATGCTTACCTTCTCCTGGCACGGAGAGGCTATCGTGTTCCTATGCAAGAGGACCTCAAGTACCCCTTTTCAATCCACGCCGTCAGTGACTTGTGCACCGCCGAGCCGAGCACGGGCATGAAGTGCCCGTGCTACGAAACAGCGCCCGATGAAATCGGGCTTATCCCCCCGTAACATTGAGGAAACCACCATTCAAGGGTGATTTATCACCCGCTGCTCCGTAGCCCGACGACTTCATCGTCGGGCGGCTAGGGGCGATTCCGAGCCACTTTCAGCAGCCTGAAAAGTTAGTGCTATTGGGCTCAGCTTAACCTCCTCCCAGTCTGAGCATCAAAGAGGTGCAGCCGCTCCTCATCAAAACGCAGGGACACAAAATCGCCAGGCCTCAGCGGCACCTCGGCCCCTGCCCTGACCACGCAGGTGCTCCCATCGAGCCGGATGTGAATGATCTGAGCGCGCTCGGTCACCCAGGGCTCGACTTCCTCCACCTGAGCTCGCAAGAGCCCCTCCGTACAGATAGTGATGTGCTCAGGGCGAACACCCAGGATCACCTCCTGGCCAGGCTGCAGTCTCGTCTTCAAATGCGGCAAGAAGGGCAGGTTGAAGTCAGCTAAGCGCAGTCCCCCTTCCTCCACCCGCCCACGGAAGAAGTTCATGGCCGGCGTGCCTACGAACCCCGCCACGAACACGTTAACGGGCCAATTGTAGATCTCCCCGTGAGTGCCCACCTGCTCGATGCGCCCCTCGTTCATCACAGCCAGGCGGTCAGCCAGGGCAAGGGCTTCGGCCTGGTCGTGGGTGGCGTAGACACTGGTGATGCGGAAACGCCTGAGGAGGCGCTTGATCTCCACCCTGGTCTGGGACCTGAGCTTGGCGTCCAAGTTGGAGAGGGGCTCATCGAAGAGGAAGACGCGGGGCTCGCGGATGATGCAGCGAGCGACCGCCACTCGCTGTTTCTCCCCATCGGAGAGGGTACGCGGCATCTGGCCCAGTAGTTTATCGAAGCCCACGCCCATGATCTGGGAGGTAACCCTCACCCGCTCGGGAATCTCCTCCTCCCGCTGGTGCACGATGAAGGAAAAGG
The DNA here is from genome assembly GCA_049589355.1 of Anaerolineae bacterium. Classification (GTDB taxonomy): domain Bacteria; phylum Chloroflexota; class Anaerolineae; order VGOG01; family VGOG01; genus JBAWAP01. The sequence continues at coordinate 37,084 of JBAWAP010000087.1, read as the reverse complement.
CCAGGTTCTCCAAGGAAGTCAGGTGGGGATAGAGAGCATAATTCTGAAAGACCATGCCGATGTTCCGCTCACGCGGCGGCATCTTGGTTACGTCCTGGCCATCGAAGTAGACAACGCCCTCGTCGGGCGCGATCAGCCCCGCTATGACCCTGAGAAGGGTGGTCTTGCCGCAAGCCGTCGGGCCGATCAGGCTCATGGTCTCACCGTGGCGAATGAGCAGGTTGACCTTGTCCAGGGCCTTGATCCCAGCTTTATCGCCCGCGAGCTCCTTCGCCCCCCTGCTCAACGCCCGCCCGAACTCCTTGATGCTGGCTAGAACCTGGTCCTCTATCGGGAAGACTTTGGTCACGTTCTCCAAGCGTACCTGAGTCATAGCAACCCCCAGTCCGTCACCGCGTTCTTTATTAGCTCCACCCGCAACAACTTGCCGCGAGAAGCCATCTCCACCGCCACCACGTCAATACGCCAATCGCCGTCCCAACTGTGGTCCTGCAGATAGGTCTGAGCCACTTCCACCAGCTTGGCCTGCTTGGCTGGCGTCACCGACTCCTCAGGAGTACCGTACTTTCGGCCTCGCCGGGTGCGCACCTCGACGAAGACCAGGCAGCCGCCATCCTCGGCCACGATGTCTATCTCGCCTGTCGGGCAGCGCCAGTTGCGCTCGCGCACGACGTAGCCCAGCTCTTCCAAATGGGCCACCGCCAAATCCTCGCCCCGCTGGCCCAATCTCTTTCTAGCTCCTCTCATCCAACGCCCTCTTTCATCTCACGCTTGACGTTTCACGTTGTTGCCCTCTCCAACATCTCCCGCGAGATCCGATTGTGACGGGCCACGATCTCCCCCAGGTCAAAACCCACCAGGTGACCACCATCAACCACTATCCGACCGTTGATGACCGACAGGTCCACGTTGACTGGCGCACAGAAGATCAGCACCGCCAAAGGATCGTGCAGGGCGCCCGCGTACTCCAGCCTGTTCAGGTCAATGGCGATGAAATCGGCCGCCTTGCCCGCTTCCAGCGAGCCGATGTCCTCGCGGCCCATGACAGCAGCCCCGCCCAGGGTGGCCATCTCCACGGCCTCCTGAGCAGTAAGCGCTCCAGCGCCCTTCTGAACCCGCTGCAAGAGCATAGCCATGCGCATCTCGGCCAGCGTATGGGAGCTATCGTTGGAAGCGCTGCCGTCCACGGCCAGGCCCACCCTGACGCCCGCGTCCAGCATCTCGCGGATGGGAGCTATCCCTGAGCCCAGGCGCATGTTGGAGCTGGGACAATGGGCCACCCCAGTGCCTGTCTCGGCCATGAGTTCTATCTCCTCCCCGTTAAGGTATATGGCGTGGACATAGGAGACGTCAGGACCCACCCAGCCCAACTTCTCCATGTACTCCACCGGCCGGCAGCCGAATTTCCCCAGACAGAAACTCTCCTCGTCCAGGGTCTCGGCTACGTGAGTGTGGAGGTGCAAGCCATGACGGCGAGCCAGGGCCGCCGACTCCCTCATCAGCTCCGGCGTCACCGAGAAGGGGGAACAGGGAGCCAGGACGATGCGGCACATCGAGTAGGGTTCCGGATCGTGATGCTCCTCAATGACCCGCTGGCAGTCGGCCAGGATCTCCTCTTCGCTTTGGACAACCCGGTCTGGCGGCAGGCCTCCCTGGGACCGGCCCAGCGACATGCTGCCCCGGCAGGGATGGAAGCGGATGCCCAACTCGCGAGCGGCGCGGATCTCGTCATCCAGCGAAACGTCGTTGGGAAAGAGATACAGATGATCGGTGGTGGTGGTGCAACCGGAGAGAATGAGCTCAGCCAGGCCCACCAGCGCGCTGACGTAAACGGCTTCCCCGGTAAGCTCCGCCCAAATGGGATACAGGGTGCGCAGCCAATCGAAAAGCTCGACGTTCTGGACGGCAGGCAGGGCGCGGGTCAGGGTCTGGTAGAGGTGATGGTGGGTGTTCACCAGCCCCGGCAGGACGATCATGCCTGAGGCATCTATAACCTGGTCGGCCTCCTGCGGCAACTTCCCTGTCGGCCCCGCTGCTTCGATGACGTTATCCCGCACGAAGATACCCCCATCCTCAATGCGCCGCCTCCTCTCGTCCATGGTGACCAGCAGGGTCGCGTTTTTGACTAGCAAGGTAGACATCGGTGATTTCTCCCTTCTGTCATGGTTCAGGATCGCACGAAACAAACCTGAAACTTTGAGGCTTGCTGTTGCAAAGATTCTGCGTGAAGCGTGATCCGTGATACGTGATACGTGGACAGGCTATTTTCACGCATCACGTTTTACGCATCACGGTTGACTTGCCTCTTTCTCCTTCTTGGCGTAAAATAGGGACACCTGTAAGTATAGCACAAGCCTATACGTCATGCAAAGGAGGATTCCCGTGACAACTTACAAGCGAGAAAAATTGGTAGCTACCTTCTCCATCGTCGCCTATGACCCTGAAAACGGCGATCTGGGAGTGGCTGTGCAGTCCAAGTTCCTGTCCGTGGGAGCGGTGGTGCCCTGGGCTAAGGCCGGGGTGGGAGCCGTCGCCACCCAGTCCTGGGCCAACACCACCTATGGCTCTGAGGGGCTGAGGCTAATGGCCGAGGGGTTGTCAGCGCAAGAGGCGCTGGAGAAGCTGGTCGAGGCCGACGAGGGGCGTGACCGGCGTCAGGCCGGCATGGTAGATGCCCACGGAAATGCTGCCGCCTACACCGGCAAGGAGTGCTTCGCGTGGGCCGGCCACATCGTGGGGGAGGGCTTTGCCTGCCAGGGCAATATCCTGGTGAGCGAGGAGACCGTGCAGGCCATGGCCCGGGTTTTTGAGGACAGCGAGGGTGAGCTGGCCGACCGTCTGGTGGCTGCTCTGGAGGCCGGACAGGAAGCCGGCGGGGACAGGCGGGGGCGACAGTCAGCGGCCCTTTTAGTGGTTCGGGAGAAGGGCGGCTACGGTGGCTTCAACGACCGCTACGTGGACTTGCGGGTTGACGACCACCCCACGCCCATCCAGGAGTTGAAACGACTGCTGGAGCTCTACAAACTGTACTTCTTCAAGGGCAAACCGGAGGACCTGCTGCCCCTGGAGGAGGAAGTGGCCCGTGAAGTCCAGGAGATCCTCTCCGAGCTGGGCTACTACAGCGGCGAGATCAACGGCCTCTACGACGAAACCACCAGGAAAGCCCTCTTCGATTTCTCTGCCATCGAGAACCTGGAGGAACGCTGGCAGGAAGGAGCCTACATAGACCGAGTAGTTCTGGAATTCATGCGCCGGAAGAGGGGCACTGGATGAAGTGAGAAGCCGCCTGGCCATAGCCCAGGCGGCGTTCTTCGTCACGCCCTATTCCATGCTATCCGTACCTTAAAGGTGATAAACGGCGAAGTCCTCGGCCAGTTCCACAGGGCCGTTGAACTCAGCCTCGGCTGCCCGCCGCCAAGCCCCGAGATCGCTCCCCAAGACCGGGAAGTGGATGAGCACTAGCTTGCCCGCACCACACCGCTCAGCCATCGCTCCCGCCTGAGCGGGGGTCGAATGCCCCGCATAGTCCCCAGTGCCTTCGTGAATGAGGATGTCCACTCCTTGGGCCAGCCTGACCAATGCTTCACAAGGTTCAGTGTCGCTGGAGTAGACGATGGCCCTACCGGTCTCCTTGGACATCATCTTTACGGCAACAGTGGGAATCGAATGTTCCACTGGCGCAGTGGTGATCTCAAACTCGGGCGACTCGATGACTCTATATCCTTCCCTCATCTCCACCTCGTGGAAGACAACGGGCAGCGTACAGGGCCAGTCCTGCCATTCCAGCGAATCCATGATTGAGGCAAGGGCGGCTACGCTCCTTTGAGGTCCGAAGATGTGAAATGGCTCCTGGCGGCCATAGAGCCATAGACCTAGCAAAAGGACGGGCACGCCGTAGATGTGCTCGGGGTGGTGGTGAGTGACGATGAGGTAGTCGAGGGAATCGAGACCGACTCCGACCACCTGTAGCTTATGCAATGGGCTGCCCCCGCAATCAATCAGAACAGAGCTCTCCCGCCCCTCGAGAACCACGTAGGTGGTGTCGTGTAAAGCATCAGGCAGCGCTGCCGCCGAACCAAGGATGATCAATCTGGCCATGAATCCTCCCCTTTACCCAATAATGGTCTTCCGCGTCAATTTGCTCTCGGTAGACCCCCCACAGCTCCGGTGGCAAGAGCTTTCCTATGGCTACCATCACTGTCTCACAGACTCGCCGATCCTGCTGGCGTTTTTCCAAGCCTGGTTGAGCCCTCAAAGTAAAAGGCTCGCCAAAGGAGGCAGTCAAGGTCCCGTTCTTCTCGGCTACGCCCACCGGCAGCATGGGGAGGCCCGCCTTGGCCAGCAGGAGGAGAAAGCGGCCTGCCCCGACAGGCGGATCTATCAAGCTGCTGTCGCTGCCTTCCCGCCCCTCAGGTGCCAGGCCGATTATGGCCCCACCCTGGACCAGAGAAAGGGCTCTCCGCACCGCCTGGGCCCTCTCCTCGACGTGAGAAGGATTCGGAGGCATGGGCGGCATTGGGACGAAGCCGTAAGAGCGAGCAATCCTGTGGAAAAGCCAGCGCGTGAGGGGCGTCACCAAGCGACTGCGGATGGGGTCCTGGTAAGTCCACTGGTTGGTCATGACCCAGCGCATCTCGCCCAGTTCCGGCCTCCAGCGAGCGAGAGCCTGGCCGATCAGGAGGACGCTCCACCAGACACCCAGGCCCTGGCGGCAGTAGTGATTGGTCACCACCACGAAGGGGCTCTCGGGCGGGATAAGATCGGCGTTCTCGACCGCGGGCTGGGGGCGGAGGACACGCAACAACTTTATCGCGTCAGCCCCAAAGGAACGACGCCTGCCCCTTAAGACATCCCAACACCAAACTAACGTAAAAACGGGCGGCAGAGCATACCAAGCAACTTTGGTTCGTGCTCCACCGCCCGCACCGAAAAAGCCCCCCATCTCCCCCTAACTACCCTCGTCCTCCCCATGAGTAGCCTTCCAGACGTGGTACATCCGCTGCAACGCGGTAAAGTTGGTCAGGATGGCCAGCACCCACAAAGCAATGGACATCTGATCTAGGATTAAGGCGATGGTCAGGATAATAACCCTCTCCAAGCGGGTGAGGAGCCCGACCTTGCAATCGAGGCCCAGCCCCTCGGCCCGGGCCCTGGCGTAACTAACCATCAGGGAGCCCACTATGGTGGCATAGATGAGGAGGATCTCCTGTCTAGCGCCGTATCGGGTATAGTGGAAGAGAAGCCCCAGGTAGAGGATCGCCTCCGAGAAGCGATCCATAGTCGAATCCAAGAAAGCTCCAAAGCGGCTCCTCTTCGCTGTCAGCCGGGCCAAGGCCCCGTCCAAAGCATCAAAGAGCGCAACCAGGGGGACCAAGAGGCCACCGATCCTCATGTAGCCCTTGGACAGGACGCAAGCGACCCCCAAATTAAGAACAGCACCTGTCAACGTCACCACGTTTGGGGATACCCCCGTCCGGCCGATGAGGCTGGCGATGGGCTCCAGGATGCCCACGGTCCACTTCCTAGCCAGATCGGTCAGGGTTACAGTCTGGCCACTCTTCGCCCCGTCCTGCCTTCGTATTTGACCTCTGAGAAATTCCAGCCACTTCTCCTTGCTTCTCAATGTCTTTTCCTCTCCAATAGCTCTCGATAATAATCCAAAACCTGCTGGGCCACCTTCTGCCAGGAGTAGTCTGCTGCCTTGGCTTGTCCCTTGTGGCCCATTCTCCCTCGCAGGGCCGGATCTTTGAGCAGACGAATCAGAGCATCAGCCAGGCCCCGCTCGTCTTCAGGCTGGACCAGAAGCCCCCCCTCCCCGTCCTCCAAGACACCGCGATAACCGGCGATGTTGGAGGCCACGATGGGCTTCCCGGCCGCCATTGCTTCCAGCAAGATAATTCCGAAGCTCTCGAAGCCGGTGGAGGGCGCGCAGAAGACGTGGCAGGTTCGATAGTAGCGAGGCAAGTCATCTTCCGATACGTAGCCGATAAACCTGACATCGCGAAGGCCGTGCCGGCGAGCATAGAGCACAAATGGTGCCTTGTCCTCCTTATCGTAAGCTCCTACCACCATAAGTCGGGCTTCGGGAACAGCTTTCTTGACCTGAGCAAAAGCATGGAGGAGGTATTTGAACCCTTTGCGCTTATCCAGACGTCCGACGAAAAGAATGTTCCGCTTGCTGTCATCAAACCGCTCTATCGGGCGCAAAGCCGGGTCGCTGAAGCGTTTCACGTCAATGCCGTTGGGGATAATGCGGTAATCGCCTGGGAAGTAGGGGATCAAGAAATCTCGAACCGCCTCAGAGACAGCGATCCGGCCATCGAGGCGGTCGAAGAAGCGCTCGAAGATGCGTTTGGCGTAGTCGTAGCCCGGGTGCGAGGATTCGCGGTAGGCGTGGAAGGTGCCCACAACCACGGACTGGGGGGATAAGGGAACGTGGCGCAGAACAGACAGAGGAAGAGTCGGTGTCATGGGCTCGTGAAGGTGAATGACGTCAAATTGCTCCTGTTTCAGTATCTTCTTCACCCGCCGATAGACGCGCGGCGAGAGGGTAATGCGAGCCACGGAGCCAGCGAAGTGAACGTGAGCAATGGAGCCAGAGACCTTGATGACCTGGCGGGGTACGTCCCCCACATCCTCGGAGCAGGCGGCGATGATGCGGACATCGTGACCTAGACGCCGAAATTCTCTGTCCAGATAGAAGATATGATTGACCACCCCACCCGGATAGGGATAGTCATAGGGCGACACCAGGGCAATCTTCATCTATCCGCCGTTCGCCAAATGGGCACCGACATCACCCACTGTTCGGGCTGCTCCCCAATATAGCGCTCCATAATGGCCACCACCCTCTCCACGCCAGTCCTAACATCACGGTCCCGGTCGCCGGTGACCTCTAACTCCAGTGGTGACTCAAGGTGGGCCACAAACGTATTGTCTGGTAGCCGCTGGCTGAATCCCACGATGATCGGCGCTCCAGTGCGTAAGGATAGCTGGGCATAGCCATCGGGCAGACGGGCGGGCGCGCCAAAAAAGTCCACCACGATGCCACTCTCGGTTATGTCCCTGTCGGCGGCCAGGCCCACGACCTCATTGCGCCGCAGAGCCCGGAAGAACTCAAAGAGCGGCCCATCAATGGGGATCAGCCGAATGCCCTTGCTGGCCCGCAGGCTGCAGATGTACCGATACAATACCTCCGGCTTAAGGTGCTGAGCGGGGACGACGACCGGGATCTCCCGCAGGGCTATCACCTGAGCCACAATATCTATATTGCCAAAGTGGGCTGAGACAAAGATCAACCCCTTACCCTTGGACAAAGCCCTCTCGACATGCTCCCAGCCTTCCACTTTCACCAAACGGGCGATGTCAACCAAGCTGAGAGTTGGCACACGAAAGAGGTCGTAGTAATTCTTCGCCATGCTGCGAAACACGCCTCGCACTATGGCCTCGATATCGCCCACCTTTTGGCTACCTTCTAAAATGTGGGTTACATTGTCATAGATGTTGGCTCGTGTGCCCTTGGCCAAGCGGTAAAGGACATCGCCCAATCTGGTTGCCAAGCCGTAGCCGACACGCGGCGGTATGAGAGGCAAGACGAAGCCCGACAGACGGTAGAGATAATAGCTGAGCATCGTCTGATTCAGTATCTTCTCTACGCTCATCCATCTCCTATCTGTTGACCGGTCTCGCCAAGCACTTCGGTGAACTCCCGCAAGTACCGACGGAGTCTCCCCCAATTCAACGAACAATATGCCTGACGCCCCTCCCGCCTGACCTCGACCAGACCCACCTTCTCCAGCCGCCGCAGATGCCAGGAGATAAGAGGCTGGCTGACCTCCAGAGCCTCAACCAGCTCCGAAACGTTTAGCTCACCACTGGCAGCCAACTGGGCGACGATGCGCAAGCGAGCGATGTCACTTAAAGCCTTGAAACATTTTGTGAGGTCTTTTGATGTGCTCAAGAGATCGTCGGGCATAACCAGCCTGCCATTATTGATAAAGAAGCGTTTATATATTACACCAAAAGTCGGCCTCTGTCAAAAACCGCTTGCCAACAATCTCCTTTTGTGCTAAAGTAATACAACGATTTCCGATTTGCGAATTACAATCGAGAATCGGCATTCGGAAATCGAGTAGTTTGAAAGGACAAGGCGATGAAAATTGTTTCCCCCCACCGCTGGGATGTCTCCCCCTCCGAGGCCATGGAAATACAGCAGGAGCTACGGAACAAAGTATCCACGGAGAGGACTCCCGACCCAGTCAATACCGTGGCCGGCGTTGACGTTTCCTTCAAAGGCGACGTAGCTAAGGCCGCTATAGTAGTGCTCAGCTATCCAGGGTTAACTCCTGTTGATTACAGCCTGGCAGAACTGCCCGTAGAATTTCCCTACATCCCTGGCCTTTTGGCCTTCCGCGAAGCGCCGGCTGTCCTGGCCGCCCTGGAGAAGTTGAAAACAGAGCCCGACCTGCTCGTTTTCGACGCTCAGGGCCTGGCTCATCCTCGTCGCATGGGCCTGGCGACCCACCTGGGGGTCATCATAGATAGGCCCTCCATCGGTTGCGCCAAATCGCGCCTCTGCGGCAGCCACCACGAGCCAGGCCCCGAAAGGGGTTCCTACACTAACCTCTACGATGGCGACGAGATCATCGGCGCCGTGGTGCGCACCAAAACCGGCGTCAACCCTCTCTACGTCTCCATCGGTCATAAGGTAGACCTACCTACAGCTATCGAGTACGTCCTCGGTTGTTGCACGAACTACCGCCTGCCCGAGACGACGAGATACGCCCATCGGGTGGCGGGAGGAGAAAGGCTGCAGATAGAAGTAAGCCAGCCCAGCCTCTTCGAGCTATAGAATAAGTCTCTTGGAAAGCACATGAGTACACAACGGGAAATTGAGCAAGCTGCTGCTCTCATCGTCAATTCTAATTACGTCGTCGCCCTGACCGGCGCGGGGATCAGCACCCCCTCGGGCATCCCCGACTTTCGCAGCCCTGGCTCCGGCCTGTGGGAGAGGTTCAACCCGATGCTCATAGCCTCGTCCTTCTCCTTTCGCCTGCAACCCCAGGCCTTCTACGAGTGGGCTCGCCCCCTGGCCAGAAAACTGCTGGAGGCGAAGCCCAACCCTGCCCACCGAGCATTGGCCGAGCTGGAGGAGATGGACTTGCTCAAGGCGGTCATCACCCAGAACATTGATAATCTGCACCAGAGGGCGGGCTCGAAGCGTGTCCTTGAGCTTCACGGGAATATGCGCCAGGCCACCTGCCTCAAGTGTCGCAAGGTCGTTTCCACCCAGGGTATGATCGAGCGATTCCTAGAGGAAGGGGAAGTGCCTAACTGCCAGTGTGGGGGTCTGCTGAAGCCAAACGTAGTCCTCATCGGTGAGCCGTTGCCCAAGTGGGTTCTCCTGGAGGCCTGGGGAGAGGCCGAGAGGTGCGACCTGATGCTGGTGGTGGGCTCCTCCCTGGAGATAGCGCCAGCCTCGGAGATACCCTTTGTCGCTTTGCGATGCGGGGCCAAGTCCATCGTCGTCAACTATCAACCCACCCCTTTGGATAGCCAAGCCGACGTGGTCATTCACGAGGACGTGGCCGAGGCACTGCCGCAGATCATCGGAGAATGCCGAGATAGAGCGAACTACAGCAGGATTCTCTAAAGTGTGACGTGAAGAAGTACGAGAGCCACCAGATTGATATTCTGGTGGCTCATTATTTGGCACCAACAGTGAAAGGGGCTACGGTGCGCCGTTAGAGGCACACCCTAGACCGCCATGCCGGTTATTTGCCGCACTTTTCTCACTCGGCCTTGTTCATCAGGGCATGTCAAAGGTCGCTTCGAGAACCTTAACGGCTTCCGGGAGGCGATTTGCATTGACCACACAAGAGACGGTCGAAATAGAAGTACTGATCGCCAGTATGTTTATGCCCACCGATGCCAGAGCGTTGAACATGGTACCAGCGATGCCTGGACGCTCCCGGAAATCGGGGCCAAAGATGGACACTATCCCCACTTCCGGCTCGTGGGTCACCTCCTTCGCTCCCAACCGAGGTCTGATCTTCCCGAGTAAGTCTAGAGCAGCCTCCAAGTCATCCCGGGCGACACAGAACACAACGTGATCCTGGTTATTTAGGTCTATGCACTGAACGATGAATTCGACGTTAACGCCTTCGCGGCCCAGAGCGGAGAGGATGGCACCTGCTACGCCGGGACGGTCTGGGATACCCATGACCCCTATCTTAGCCAAGTTGGCATTTCTAATGACACCACCTATTTTGACTTTTGTCACTGGGCTCCCCCCTTTCTTCAATATCTAGGATTTGCTCTCACCATAGCTATTGTTTTAGACGATTGCTCTCAAGCGGTCGGGCCTATCCCCAACCGGTCGAACCCGAGTCATAGTCCCGATGTCCTATCTGATTAATACGTCCAATATCATCCCCGCAAAGAGGAGGAAGAGATAAGGGCTCGAAAGCTTGAACATTGTCCAGGCCCTTCGGGTAGAAGGCCTGATAACCAGGTAGATGTTTCCCAGACTTATTAGAAGGCCGGAAGCTAAGGCCAGGCCCAAGTATAGGGAGCCGAACCGTCCAAAGAAGTATAGGAGGATAGAGAAGAGGTACATCAATAGGACGGTGGTCAGAATACACCTAAGGGTCTTCTTCAACTCGAAGACGGCAGGGAGCATAGGAACACTGACCTTCTCGTAATCGTCACTGTAGAAGATAGCCAGGTTCCAGATATGATTGGGTATCCAGAGGACGACGATTGCCCCGATGAGGAGCGCGGTGAGGTTAATGCCGCCGCTAACAGCCGCCCAGCCAAAAAGGACAGGCAGGCCGCCGCTGAAGCCTCCCCAGATGACGTTTAGCGGACTTCGTCTCTTAGTCAACAGGCTGTAGACGACGATATTATCGGCGAGACCTAGGACCATGCAGATGAAAGAGAAGAGGTTGATCTGCCAGGATAGGGCGAGGGAGACCAGAACCAGAGCAAGCCCAAAGTAGAGGGCCTTCTCCGGAGGATGGATCCTCTTGGAAGGGATAGGACGTCTCTTCGTCCTCTCCATCACAACGTCTATGTCTCTATCAATGTAGCAGGTAATAACATTGGCCCCCGCGCAGCCCGCAATGATCGCCACAAATGCGGCGAGAAGTAAATCCAATGGAATGCCCTGGCCCTCAGCAGCGACGACCATAGCGCCAACAGCAGTGAAGACGAGAAGAAGCACAGACCGGGGCTTCGTGACCTCCACATAGTTCTTAGCCGCCCGGAACACCCCTCTTGTCGCTCTCTTTTGGACTTCTCCATCGTAATCACCCACGACGCTCATCCTTGCAGGCCCTCCCCAGGTTCATGAAAACGGTTAAGCTTTCGCCCCTCACATACGCTCAGATTATAACACAATACGAGAAGAACACAAGCTGACCACAATTACGAAACCCTCTCCCCGACTTGGGAGAGGGTCAAAGGGTGATAAGAGTCCCTTGCTCTCACGTGTATCCCGCCTCTCGAGCTGCCACGTCCATGGCCACAGTGACGATGCGTTCCACCGGCGGGATCACCTTCCTGGCCACCTGGCGCATGTCAATGGTCTTGAGGTAACGGTTGCAGACCTGGCAGACGTAAAGGCGATAGACTTCGTCCTCACTGGGGTAGTAAATCAGCTTGTTAGGTTCGGTGTTGCCGCAGAAGGGGCACTCCAGTCGTCGGAAGAGCCACTGGCTGTCGCAACGCGAACACAGGAGATGCCGGGCACCTGATCCCGCCTCCAAGAGAGCAAAGTCGGGCTGGCCACCGCAGACGGGACAGCGGGCGTGATACCACAGATGATCATCAATCAAGGGGGCCAGGACTTCGGCATAGGCCCACAGGAAAGGGTGCAGGGCACTGTTGAGAACAAAGGCCAGAAGCTCGCCATTGACGCCCGCCTCCTCCGCCCCCCCCACCGGCCTGTCCTTCAAATAGTCAACGACCAGTGACCTCTTATCGGGGTAGCTGCCGAGGAAGACGCGGACCCTCTCGAACTCTTCACCCAGATCGGGCTGGTGCTTCGAGCCGATGTGGCAGATCTCCTCGCAGAGTTGAGCAAAGGCTTCCCAATCCACCTCCAATTCCTCAGGCTCAAGGAGGGCGATCCCCTGCCGAAGAAGGTCCCCGGCCTCCTCAGGTGAACGTTCCAAACGTGGCAAGTGCACTCGTGCATTAGCCTGAGCAACCAGCAGGGCATGGTGCAGGTCTATTGTCTCTGCCAGTTCGGACTTTTTCTCCCGCTCCTCCTCCAGACCCTTCAGGATCTCTTCCATACGAGCAATTCTGACCATGGCCCCTCTCCTCCGGGATGACGTCCTTGTTTAACGACCCAAGTATATATTACATCTCTGAATTTGTCCAGAAGAAAAAGGCTGGAGATCAACTCTCTCCAGCCTGGGATGATTCGCTTGATTCTCGCGGCTACATCTTGCCCGCTGCCACTACCGCATTCCGGGGCAGCCTCCAGGGGATGATCTACTTCACGAAGGTCAGGACCAGCGTACGGACGTTGAGCAGGATGAGCAGAGCACCGATCAGGATACCCATTATTCGGTGAGGCAGCTTCTTGCACACCCAGGCGGCGATGGGGGCCGCGATTACCCCGCCGATCAGCAGCGCCACCACGATGTCCCAGCGGAAGGACTCCAACCCGATGGTCAGGGCGAAAGTGATCGTTTCAGCCAGGGTGACGAAGAACTCCACCAGGTTCACCGAGCCCACTACCTCGTGCGGCTGGCCGTTTTCAGTCAAGATGAGGCTCGGTGTGGCCACCGGGCCCCACCCCCTACGGCGTCGAGGAAGCCAGCTACCAGGCCGAGGAGGCTCATCCTGGGCCTGGACAGCCGCTTGCCAGCCACACCCCATTCTCTACGAGTGAAGAAACGGTAGACAATGAGGCAGCCCATAATCAGCAGGATCGCAGCCACCCAGGGCTTGATCGTGTTGCCGGGGATCGAGGACAGGAAATAGGCCCCCAGCACCCCGCCGATGACGCCGGGAATGGCCAGGGGAATGACCAACTCCCTTTTGACGTTGCCGAGTTGATGGTGTGCGATCCCGGAAACCAAGGTCGTCGCGATCTCCGCGGTGTGCACCGAGGCGCTAGCGATGGCAGGCGCCAGCCCAATGGCTACCAGCAACGAGCTTGAGGATACGCCGTAGCCCATGCCCAATGTCCCATCAATGAACTGAGCAGCAAATCCTGCCAAGAGTATGCCGATTAAGTAATGTGATGTTGAACATGACACCTCCTCCTCACTTATTGCATTTACTCGATACGGCTCCCATGACACCCGATGCAGGTCAGGTTCATGTCAGGAAACCATCCCAAATAGTGAGGAACTCGACGCCCTTGTCGAGTTCCTCTGCCGTAGAGACTTCCTAAAACCCTCTGGGGCGAGGGCAATAGGTCAAACTCGCTAATATTCCCAAAACGAGTCGCTCCTACCCCACCGGCTCCACCTTCACCGCGCACACCTTGTACTCCGGTATCTTGGCGGTGGGATCGAGCGCAGCGTGGGTGAGAGCGTTGGCCGCCGCCTCGGCGAAGTGGAAGGGGATGAAGACCACGCCTGGCTTGATGCGTTTCGTGACCCGCACCCCAAGTTCGATCTCCCCCCGGCGGCTGGCGACCCGCACCCGCTTTGCGCCGTCCAGCCCGATGCGGGCGGTGTCGTCCGGGTGCATCTCCATGTAGGCCTCCGGCACCTCCTGGTGCAGTTTCTCCGAGCGCCGGGTCATCGTGCCAGTGTGCCAGTGGAACATCAGCCGGCCGGTGGTCAGGATGAAGGGGTACTCCTCGTCGGGCAACTCCGCCGCCTCCTTGAACTCGATGGCGTGGAAGTGGCCCAGGCCCCGGCTGAACTTGCCCTTGTGCAAATAGGGGGTGCCAGGGTGGTCAGGTGCCGGCACCGGCCACTGCAAGAAGCCCAGTTCCTCCAGGCGCTCGTAACTCACGCCCCCGTAGATGGGAGTCACACGGGCGATCTCCTCCATCACCTTCGCAGGTGAGTCGAAGTCGAAGCCGGAGGCCCCCATCCGCTGGGCCAACAAACAGATGATCTCCCAGTCAGCCTTAGCATCCCCGATGGGCTCAATCGCTTTCCGCACCTGCTGGATGCGCCGGTCGGTGCCGGTGAAGGTGCCGTCCTTCTCGGCGAACGACGCGCCTGGCAGCACAACGTGCGCCAATTGCGCTGTCTCGCTCAGGAAGATGTCCTGCACCACCAGGAACTCGATCTGCTCCAGGCAGTGGCGAGCGTGGTTGATGTCGGGATCGGAGAGCATTGGGTTTTCAGCCATCACGTAGAGCGCGCGGAGGCGACCATCGCCAGCCGCATCAATCATCTCCGTCACCGTCAGCCCCACCTTGTCGGGGAGGCCCTCCACCCCCCAAGCAGCCTCAAACTTGGCCTTCACCTCTGGCGACGTCACCGGCTGGTAGCCGGTGTAAACGTTAGACAGCCCGCCCACGTCGCACGCCCCCTGCACGTTGTTCTGGCCGCGCAGCGGGTTGACGCCGCCGCCAGCCACGCCCACGTTGCCACAGAGCATGGCCAGGTTGGCGCAACTTTTGACGTTGTCGGTGCCAGTAGTGTGCTGAGTGATACCCATGGCGTAGACAATGGCGGAGGGCTTGTTGGTTGCATACATGCGTGCCACCGCCCGTAGGCCGTCGGCCGGGATGCCGCTGATCTCCTCGACGCGCTCCGGGGTGTACTCCATCACCACCTGACGGAACTCCTCGTACCCCTCGGTGCGCGCGGCGATGTACTCCTTGTCCTCCAGCCCCTCGCTGATGATGACGTTCATCAGCCCGTTGAGCACGGCAACGTCTGTACCCGGGCGGAAGCGCAGGTAGAGATCAGCCAGGCGAGCCATCTGGGTCTCACGCGGGTCAATTACCACCAACTTGGCCCCACGCTCTTCCCTGGCCTTCATGATGCGGCTGGCGATGAGCGGGTGTCCTTCGGACGTATTCGACCCCATGATAAGGAAACAGTTAGTGTCCGTCTCGAATTCGGGGATCGAGTTTGTCATGGCTCCACTCCCAAACGCGGCGGCCAGACCGGCCACCGTGGGAGCGTGTCAGAGACGGGCGCAGTGATCCACATTGTTCGTGCCAATCACCGCGCGGGCGAACTTCTGGAGCAGATAGTTCTCCTCGTTGGTGCACTTGGCCGAAGACAGGAAGGCGAGGCTATTGGGACCAGATTCCGCCTTGACGGTGCTCAGTCGCTCGGCGACTAGGGTAAGCGCCTCGTCCCACGTCGCCTCCTCGAGATCGTCTCCCCGCCGGATTAGGGGAGTCTTCAGCCGGTCGGAATGATAGATGAAAGATGTGGCATTCCAGCCTTTGATGCACAGCCGGCCCTGGCTGACGGGGTGCTCCTTCGGAGGGAGGACCCCCACGATCTCCCCGTCCAGTACCTGAAGGTAGAGCCCACAGCCAGCTCCGCAGTAAATACAAGTGGTGAGGATGTTTTGATATTGCATTCGTTATCTCCTTCAATTCAAACCCGTTTGAACTCCTCCCAATCCAGTCCCAACTGGCGGACCACGTGGCGCAAAGTGCCAATTTTGAGATCCTTGCTCCCCCAATCAGGCAGAGGAGCGATACGATCGGTGGCAGGGTTGTACCACTTACGGTGGGACGTACCTCGTCGCCGTGGCAATTCCTCACACCCCAGCGCACGCAACTTACGAGCAGCCTCTCGATACCTCATGCTGGCACCGCTGCCTCAATCCAAAACGGAGATTCCAAGTCCACGGCCAGTTGCCGCAGGACAGGGGGGAGAGGACGCCCCAGGTCTTCATAAGCCTCCAGAATGGCAACCAGTGCATCCTGCACATTGGTCAGAGCCTCAGTGATAGTATCCCCCTCGGTGATTAGTTCGGGCACCAGGGGACAGGTTACTGTGTATCCCCCTTCAGGCTGTGGCTCAAATACTAAAGGGAGTTTATAGAAGGCTCTTTCGGCCATCCGACACCTCCTGACTTAACAGGGCAACTTGCCCAGCTCTCTCCCTACTCCAACCCCACCCGCAGCGGCGCTTCATCCAATGTGAGCGAAAGCGGCGGCGAGGCGGCGATGTCCGCCCCCGGCTCATACCCCAGCAGGTCCCCCACATCCCGCCGGATCAGGTCGTAGAGGACGGTCAGCGGGATGTGGGCCGGGCAGGCCAACTCGCACTGACGGCAGGCCACACAGCGACCACTCATGTGCATCGCCCGGATCAGGTGGAACATGGGGAAGGGCGGGGCCAGCACCCCAGGCTCCACCCACACCTTGTCCTCCAACGCGCAGGCCTCACAGAAACATTCCGGGCAGATGTTGCGGCAGCCGTAGCACTTTATGCACTTGAGTAACTGCTGCTGCCAGAACTCGCGCCTCTCCTTCAACGACATCCCCTCGTAATCGGCGACGATGGGGTTCGGCGGCGCGCCTTCCACCGGCGTACCGATTACCTCCGCCTGGGGCCAGGGGGCCGGGTCGGGCGCGGGGTCAGCGCAGTGGCACTCCTCGGCCTCCTCGGCGGTGCAGGCCACCCCAAAGAGGTACAGCCGGTCTGGGTCTACCTGCTCCCGCTTGGCCATCTCCACCAACGCGCGAGCGTCGCACCCCCGAGCCACAATGCCGAAGCGCGCCTCCGGGTACCGCTTCTGAAGCAGGGAAACGACGGGGGCCAGCGGGTAGCGGGGATCCAACTCCAATTGGGAAAGGTCATCTCCCTCTAGGAAGAGGTAGGGAGCAGTCCCCTCCACCGTCTGCCGCAACCCGATTATGCCGTCCAGTTCTTGAAGTTTCTCCGCCACGTGGGCGCGGATCTCCTCGATCATTCCCGCACCTCCTCCGAGAGCGGCCCCAGCGCTCGCACCACCTCTACGAACTCTTGTGTCACGTGGGCGAATTTCGGCGCCTCCGCCGACGATACCCAGTCCAGCCGTAGCCGATTGGGGTTGATGCCGACGTAACCCAGCAGGTTACGCAGCAGCGGGATGCGCTTGGCGGTGCGATGGTTGCCGCTGGTGTAGTGGCAGTCGCCGATGTGACAGCCCAGCACCAGCACCCCGTCGGCGCCGGCGCGGAAGGCCCGCAGGATCATCTCCGGCGACACCCTCCCTGAGCACATAACCCGGATAGGCAGGACGTTGGCCGGAGAGGGAAAACGGGCGATGCCCGCGTTGTCCGCTCCAGCGTAGGAGCACCAGTTACACAAAAAAGCGACAATTCGGGGTTCAAAAGGTTCGCTCATAGCCATAGCCTTTTTCAGTTTCAGGTTTCGGGTTTCAGGTTGTAGGTTGCAGGATTCGAAACTTGGAACCTGGAACCCGAAACTTCCTAAACCACCAGCGCCAACAGCCCCTCAATCTGGGCCACGATCTCCTGGTTGGTGAAGTGAAGAGCAGTGATGGCCCCGGCGGGACAGGTGGCGGCGCAGGTGCCACACCCCTGGCACAGGGCCGGATTGATCTCCGCCTTCCCATCGCCGTTGCGGGAGATGGCAGAGTAGGGGCAGGCCAGGATGCAATCACCGCAGCCCACGCATTGCACGGCGTCCACCACGGCGACGGTGGGTGAGATGGTGACCTCTCCCCGGTTGAACAGACCCACCGCCTCCAGTGCCGCCGCTCCGGCGTGGGCCACCGTGTCCGGCACGTCCCGCGGCCCCTGGGCACAGCCGGCCAAGAAGACCCCCGCCGTGTTGGTCTCCACCGGCCGCAACTTGGGATGGGCCTCGGCGAAGAAGCCATCAGGCGTGCGACCCAGGCCGAAGAGGGCGGCCACCCGGCTGGCGTCGTGAATCGGCTCGATGGCCGAAGCCAGGATCACCATGTCCACGTCGGCCGCCACCAGCTTACCCAGGTCAGCGTCCTCCCCTTTCACCCGCAGTTTGCCGTCGTGCAGGACCTCCACTTCGGCCCCCCGACCTCGGATGAAGGTGATCCCCTCCTCCTGCACCCGTCCATAGAACTCCTCGTAGGCCTTGCCGAAGGCCCGCATGTCCATATAAAAGTCGTAGACCTCGGCCCCGGTCTTATCCCGGACCTGGTGGGCTTGCTTAAGGGAGTACATGCAGCAGAAGCGGGAGCAGTACGGGTGAGCGTGCTCGTCCCGGCTGCCAACGCAGTGGATGATAGCGACTCGCTCCGGCTTCTTCCCCTCGGCGGTGAGGATCTCACCAGCGGTAGGACCGCCCGCGCTGGTGAGCCGCTCGAACTGCAGGCCGGTGATGATGTTTGGCGACAGGCCATAGGAATACTGGGGTAACTGCGTGGGATCCCACATCTGGAAGCCAGTGGCGACGACGACAGCGCCCACGTCCAGTTCCAGCAACTGCTCGCGCATCTGGTGGTCAATGGCCTGAGCTTGACAGGCGCGGACACATTCCAGGCACTCGGAGCAGACGGCACAGGAGAGGCAGCGCTGTGCCTCAGCGACAGCCTGCTCCTCCGTGAGGCCAAGCTCTACCTCATGGAAGGTGGTGCGCCGCTCGGCCAGCGGCAGATGAGACATCTCCGGGCGCTCTGCTAACTCCACGTCGAGGGGGATGGTCACCTGAATATCCTCCGGACGCGGCCACTCGAAGGTGCGACCTTCGCGCAGGTCCTGCCCCTGCAGGTAGCGGTGGATGGATTCTGCAGCTCGCTTGCCGGCGGCCATCGCGTCAATGGCCATAGCAGGTCCTGTCACCGCATCCCCACCAGCAAAGACCCCCTCCACCGGCGTCGCCAGCGTGTCCACGTCAGCAGCCAGCGTCCTCCACCGGGTAGTCTCCGCTCCCGCCAGCGGGGCCAGTTCGGGTTGCTGGCCGATGGAGACGATGACGGTATCTACGTCCAGGGTGAACTCGGAGCCCGGGATCGGCACAGGGCGACGGCGGCCGCTTTCGTCTGGCTCGCCCAATTCCATACGTATGCACTCCATCCCGACCACGCGCCCATCCTGTTCCAGGACCCGAGTCGGCGTGGCCAGGAAGTGGAACTTGGCCCCCTCCTCCATCGCGGCCTCCACTTCGGCCGGGATGGCCGGCATCTCCACCCGCGAGCGCCGGTAGACCACTGTCACCTCGCTTCCCAACCGCAGGGCAGAGCGAGTCGCGTCAATGGCCGCGTTGCCCCCGCCGATGACCGCCACCCGTCGCCCCAGCGCGACTTCCTCCCCCAGGCTCAGGCAACGCAGGAAGTCGGTGGAATGGACCACCCCCTCCAGGTCCTCGCCGGTGATGTCCAGGCGGCGGCTCTCGTGCGCCCCAACCGCCAGGAACACGGCGTCGTACCCCTGGCGCAGATCATCCAGGCCGGGACCCCCGTCCCGCCCGACCGGCGTCCCCAGCCGGATCTCCACCCCCAGGGCGTGGATAAGGTCAATCTCGTGATTGAGGACATCGCGAGGGAGCCGATACTCAGGGATACCCACGGCGAGCATCCCACCGGCCACCGGCAACGCCTCGTAGACGGTGACACCATACCCTGTGCGGGCCAGATGGTAGGCAGCGGTAAGTCCCGCCGGACCTGCGCCTACGATAGCCACCCGCTCCTTGTAAAGGCGCTCGGCCGGCTCCGGCAGTTCGCCGCCAGAGCAAGCATCGTAGACGAAGCGCTTGAGGGCGCAGACAGACAGAGGCTGATCCACCTCCTGGCGCTTGCAGATCACCTCGCAGGGATGATAGCAGATGCGGCCCAGCGTGCCCGCGAAGGGCACCGTCTGGCGCACCAGGTCCAGCGCCTCCTGAAACTTCCCCTTGCCGATGAGGGCAACGTAGCCTTGGACAGGAATGTGGGCGGGGCAAGCGATCTTGCAGGGCGAATCCCGCTTATCTATGACGAAGACCGGCGGGATGGCCTGGGCGAAAGGACGATAGATGGCCGTGCGGGTGCCCAGCCCCTCGTCGAACTCGCTGAACACCTGGACAGGACAGGCGGTGGCGCAGTCGCCGCAGCCGGTGCATTTATCCTCCAAGACGTAGCGCGGCTTGCGCCGCACCTGCACCTGGAAGTTGCCTACATACCCAGAGACTTTCTCGACCTCACTGTAGCTCAGGAGCGTAATGTTGGGATGTCGACCGGCATCCATCATCTTGGGGCCGAGAATTCAAGTGCTACAGTCGAGGGTGGGGAAGGTCTTGTCCAGTTGGGCCATGTGGCCGCCAATGGTCGGCTCCCGTTCCACCAGGTAGACCGGGTAGCCAGCCTCGGCGATGGAGAGAGCGGCCTGGATGCCAGCGATGCCACCGCCGACCACCAGCGCCGCCTGGGTGACCGGTTCCTTGCGCGCCTCCAGTGGGGTGTGATAGGCCACCCGCGCCACCGCCGCCCGCACCATACGCTTCGCCTTCTCCGTCGCCAGCTCCCGGTCGGGGATCACCCAGGAGACGTGCTCGCGGATGTTGGCCATCTCGAATAAGTAGGGATTGAGCCCGCTCTGGGCCAGCAAGCGCTGGAAGGTGGGCTCGTGCATGCGGGGGGTGCAGGAAGCCACCACCACCCGATTTAGCCCTAACTCGCGGATGTCATCCTGGATCATCTGCTGGCCGGGCTCAGAGCACGTATACTTGTAGTGCCGGGCGGCGACCACGCCGGGCAGAGAAGCGGCCATCTCCACCACCGCCTCCACGTCCACCGTGGCCGCGATGTTGATGCCGCACTCGCAGATGTAAACGCCGATTCGGGGTTCTTCCATACCACAAACTCCTTGATTACGATAACTGGGCCAGTGCCAGGCTCACCGGCACAACGTGCCGGCGGAACATCAGCGCGCTCTCCGGGAGTCCGAAAGCCAGCCCCATCAACTGAGGCAGGAACAGCACCGGGATGCGCAACGGCCGGCCCACCAGTTGGGAGACCTTGTCCTGGTAACTATCCAGGTTAAAGTGGCACATCGGGCAGACGGTGACGATACAGTCGGCCGGGCTGGACGCCTCCAGGATCGCCCCTACCATCTGGAAGCCTACCTCCGGTTTGGTGGTGAGCAGGGACGTGCCACAGCAGGAGGCCTCTCGGTTGTGGCGGTGGACCGTAGCCCCCAACGCCTTCAGGACGCCCACCATCGAGGTGGGCCGCTGGCCGTCGTCGAAGGGGCTGTAGGGACGCACAGTCTGGCAGCCGTAGTAGGGGGCAACAGTCAGGCCGGTAAGTGGCCGCTGCACTCGGGCGGCAATGTCTTCCTGGCTAAAGTCATTGGCCAGGACGTCCAGCAGGTGCCGCACCTGAGCCATGCCATGGTAGGTCAGCCCCTCCACCTCCAGCGCCTGGTTGATGGTATCGAGCAACCGGCGCTGTGTAGCGATGGCAGCAGCCGTGCGCCGGAAGTTGGTGTAGCAGGCGCTGCAGACAGCTAGCACCTCTCGCCCGTCATCAGCCTGCTCGGCCAGCGCCAGGTTGCGGGCCGGCAACACCACCCCCAGCAAGTCGCTCATCGTCGAAGCGACGCTGGCCCCACAGCAGGTCCAGTCCTCCAGTTCCTCCAGCTCCGCCCCTAGGGCCTCCAACACCGCCAGTGTCGAGGTCTTATACTCCAGAGCGGAGCCTTCCGCTGAGCAGCCAGGGTAGAATAGATATCTCATCGCTGCCCCTCCAATTCCGCTACTCGCTCAAACAATCGGTCCAGCCGGCCCTCACCGCCCAAGAGGGGCAACTCCAGATGAGCTTTCCCCCGGGCTAGCAGCGTGAGCCCTAATCTGGCGTAGCCCAGCGCAGCTAGAGGATTGGCTGCCAGGAAGTAGCGGACCATGAACTCTATTTCCCGCATGTGCCCGTACCGGCGCATCACGTCGGCGAAGGCCCGGTAGAAAGCGGTGCTCTCCCGCCACTCCACGATTCCCTCCTGAAGCGCCAGTTGCTTGAGTTTGACGATAGTCTCAGTGAGGGGGATGCCCCGGGGGCAGCGGACGTGACAGGTGTAGCAGAGGCTACACAGCCACATCGCCTTGCTATGAAGCACCTGATCCTGGAAACCCAGTTGGGCCAGCCGCCACATCTGGCGAGGGGTGAGATCCATGGCGTGGGCAGTTGGACAGGAGGCGGAGCAGGTGCCACACTGAATGCAGCGACTAAGGAGCCGTCCTGCTGGGGTGAGACGATTCACAAAAGTGGTGTCTCGTTCCACCGCTGTTAAGTTAACAACTTCGGAAGTCGCCAAAGCATACCTCCTTGCTGTCTCAAACACGCTGGGCAGACAGAATCATGATTTCATAAACGGTCAGCTTGATGCTCTGTCAGGCTTTCTACAACTTATTTTGAGCCTATCGGCTGTTGCGCTTCCTGGGTCGGCTTGGTTTGGGCAGGTTGGTTCTCGCGAACCTTGTCCCGAACGATCTGGACCAGCCCAGCGATTACCATGGCCCAGACCATAGTGGGCACGAAAAGCACAGCAGCGGTGCCAATAACCAGCGCCACTGTTCCTTCGGTGCTTCCCATAGTGTTATGCCTCCTTCAGCGAACCCTCTCGCCATCCCACCCTTGTAGGCATGGCGAGCGACTTCTACGAGAGCGTTGCTCCCGAACCCCACTGTACGATCTGGGCCAGCCGGGCGATCGCCCAGGTGCATCTCTTTTCTGATCACTAGTCGCCAATAATTTGAACCAGAGAGCGAATGCTCTATCTAGTTTTTCCACCTGTTATAGCCTATCATACTTTGTGAAAAATGTCAACGAGCGTGGCACTGATTTTCACCTAGCAAAAACACGTAGTAAACCGATTTTGGGGCTAGGTATTTCGACCTAGGACTGACACGCCGAAATTGGGTATTTCGCTCATTCCTGAAATACGTCTGTTAGCTGTTGAAATATAAGCAGCGTTGGTGTATAATGTAGAGGGTGTTTGTTGGGCTGAGCGCTCGACTGATAGTTCGACTGGCTCACCACTGATGGTTCGCCGTGTTCGTCGCTATTGAGCCAACGATGAAGTCTCACGGCTCAAGCCCCCGACATGCTACGCAAGCCCTCCAGAGATGGGTGGCTTGGGCCTGGGGTCAAGGACAGGATATCTATCATGGAGAAGATCACAGTTTTATTAGCTGATGACCACGTGTTGGTACGAGAGGGTACTTGTAAGATTCTGGAACGAGAAGACGACTTGCACGTGGTTGGGGAGGCCAGTGACGGAGAGGAAGCTGTCAGGCTGGCGACCGAGCTGCGACCTGACGTGGCCATCATAGACATCGCCATGCCCAAGCTCAACGGCATTGAGGCCACCAAACAGATCAAGGCCCTCTGCCCGGCCACTGCTGTGCTCATACTCACTGCTTACGATGATGATCCATACGTCTTCGCTCTCTTAGAAGCAGGAGCGGCAGGCTATCTCCTGAAGAACGTGCGTGGCCGTGATTTGACCGAAGCCGTCCGAGCAGTGCACGCTGGCGAATCAGTGCTTCACCCAGTCATTGCCCGCAAGGTTATAGACCGCTTTGCGCGTCCCCCAAGCAAGCCCCCTGAGGAGCGCGGACTGAAGCAACTCACCGAGCGTGAACTGGAAATTCTGAAGCTGGCAGCCAAAGGTATGAGCAATAAGGATATCGCTAGTCATCTCAACCTTAGCATACGCACCGTTCAGGCCCACCTGAGCGCCGTCTTCAGCAAGATGCAAGTCGGTTCGCGTACCGAGGCCGTGGTGCAGGCTCTGCAAAAGGGTTGGCTCACGCTCGAAGATGCGCTTTAGCAGATGGCAGATAATACCACTGGCTATAAGCCATCAGCTATCGGCTATCAGGGAGCAGGAAGTTGACATGACTTCAACAGCCTCGCCGTTGTCAAAGAATCGTCTGAGAAATGTTATAACCAGCCGCTATTTCTGGATTTTGGGGACCACGCTGGTCCTCTGTGCACTCTTCCACTATTTCACACCGCAGATCCGTCTCCCAGCTCTGGCGTCATTCCCTCTCACCCGGCAAGCCATAGGGCGCATCATCTTTATACTGCCCATAGCTGGGGCGGCCTTCGCCTTTGGACAAGCCGGGGGGCTGGTCACCCTGGCTATAGCCGTCCTCATCATGCTCCCACGCGTCTTCCTGATTTCCCTTTCTCCGGCGGACGCCCTTCTGGAGACAATTGGTGTTGCCGTGGTCGGCTATCTCGTGATCTGGATGATCGAGACCCAGGAGAGGGAGAAGAGGTTGCGCCAAAAGGCCGTTTCACGGCTGAGGGCGATCAATGCTGTCACCGCTATCGTGACCGAGTCGCTGGAACTGGAACATATCTTGAACGGCGCCCTCGACAAAGTTCTAGAAGTAACGGGCCTGGAAGCTGGCTTGATATTTTTCCTGGACAAACAGACTCAAGAGTTGATCCTGGCCGCCTATCGTGGTGTGTCGAAGGAATCCGCCGCAGGCGTAGATCGGTTAAGGTTGGGGGAGGGCTTCTCCGGGCGGGTTGCTCAATCTGGGGAACCGATGGTAGTACAGGACGCCTCTCGCGATCCTCGGTTGACCAGGTTAGCCGTGCGGCAGGAAGGGCTGAAAGGCCAGATTATCGTCCCGCTGAAGTCCAAGGGTGAGGTTCAGGGTGTACTGGCTGTGGCTACCCGGGAGTCGCGCCAGTTTCTTCCAGAAGAACTGGAGCTCATCACAGCCATCGGCAACCAGATCGGCGTGGCCATTGAGAACGCCCGGCTACACCGGGATGTCGAGCGGCAACTACGAATCGAACAACGGTTGAATGAAGTAACGGAGAAGATCACCTCGGAACTGGAATTGGATAGGATCCTGCCCAAGGTGCTTCAAATCGCTGAGGAGTTGATAGGCGCTGACGGAGGGGTCATTGCGCTACTTGACCGAGAGAGAAACATTATCAGTTACCCGTACCTTCACAACCTGCCCCCGGAATTGGCAGATGTAACTGTGCCCAAGGGGAAGGGGCTAGCTGGAGAGGTGATGACCTCTGGCCGTCCCGCAGTTATCGAGGACTACCGAACCTACCCTGGCGCCGTGCCCGCCTTTGTCGAGGCCGGCGTTACCAGTGTCGTGGCGGTACCCATCGTGAGTGGCGACCAGTCGTTTGGCGCGCTGGGCCTGGTCAGTCTCGATGAGGCAAAGAGTTTTTCTGGCAGAGACATAGCCATCCTCACCGGCATAGGTCATCAAGCCGGCATTGCCATCGAGAACGCGCGCCTCTATGAAAACATGCGTTTCTACGTCAGGCAGATCACCAAGGCCCAGGAAGACGAGCGCAAGCGTATCGCCCGAGAGCTTCACGACGAGACGGCTCAGACCCTGATAGACCTCTCGCGTCGCCTCGACGACCTGGCTACTTCCCCTGAACCGTTGCCTGAAACTGTGATAGGACGCCTGGAGGAGTTCCAGGAATTGATTGACAGTATCTTACGAGGCGTACGCCGCTTTAGCCGGGACCTGCGGCCGTCTGTGCTGGATGATTTGGGCCTGCTGCCCGCGCTGGAATGGTTGACGGCCAACCTGATGGAAGAACGCGGGATAAAGACAGAGTTGAAAGTGTATGGTGACAGGCGACGCCTGCCACCCGAAGCAGAACTGGCGCTATTCCGCATCGTTCAGGAAGCACTCAACAACGTCAGGAAACATTCCCAGGCCTCGCAGGTTGTGACTGTGGTGGAGTTTGGCAATGGCAGTGTCAGGATAACCATGAACGACAATGGTCAGGGGTTCGAGTTGCCAGGCAGGACGGGCGATCTGGCTACTACGGGCAAGCTAGGCCTCATCGGTATGCACGAGCGAGCCCGTCTATTGAACGGCACCTTGACGGTGCACTCCGAACCGGGCAAGGGAACCACAATTACGGTGGACGCGCCCGTGTAACAAAAGGCGCTGGAGAGTTACCTATCCGCCTTACCCGCCGTCCTGGTAGCATTGTTAATTTGGATTTTGAGCTTTAAAGTATCCCTTAGGTCCAGATCATGGGGTACACCAGGAGCAGAAATGCCCACAAACTCTAATGAGGAGGAGGTAAACGGCATGGCTTAACAAGATTCAGGATCGGCACATTTCCCTATCAAGATACTCACAAAATCAATGCGGAGGTAAAATAAAATGTCTAACGAGATCATGCTTGATGCCCATCCACCGGCCAAGATGGCCAGCCGGATGGAGGGCGTAGGTGTGACCAAGGCCAAGCTCAATTTGTGGACTATGTTTGCCCTGGCGATATTGGCGGGAGCCTTTATTGGCACTGGGGCGATCTTTGCCACTACTGTTACCGCTGGCAGTATCGCTGTCAAGGCCGCCGATGGCACAGTGGCCTTTAGTACCGGCCTGCCCTATGGGGTGGTTCGGTTACTGGGGGGCCTGGTCTTCTCCCTTGGCCTCATCGCCGTCGTCGTGGCCGGTGCTGAGTTGTTCACCGGCAACAATCTGATCATCATGGCCTACGCCAGCGGCAAGGTGAGCACCGCCGCTTTGTTGCGCAACTGGGTGGTCGTGTACATCGGCAACTTTGTGGGCTCGATCCTGACTGCCTTGGTGATGTTCCTGGGCAAGCAGTACACGTTCTCAGGAGGAGCTGTGGGGGTTACCGCCCTGACCATTGCGACTTCCAAGTGCAGTCTGGACTTTATCCAGGCCGTCGCGCTGGGCATCATGTGTAACTCGCTGGTGTGTCTGGCCGTATGGCTCTGCGCCTCAGCGAGGTCCACGACTGACAAGATTCTGGCGATCATCTTCCCCATCTCCTGCTTCGTAGCTGCCGGATTCGAGCACAGCATCGCCAACATGTACTTTATCCCCATCGGTCTGTTCATCAAAGGCTTTGCCCCGACCGCTTTCTGGCAGGCCATCGGCAAGACATCCGCCGACTTTGCCAATCTGACGTGGGGCGCGTTCTTCATCAAGAACCTGCTGCCGGTTACGATCGGCAACATCATCGGCGGAGCCGGATTTGTGGGGCTGATTTACTGGTTCAGCTACCTGAGACCACAAAAGGTAGTGGTAGTGAAACCAGGGGTCCCGGCCAGGATTCTGGTCGTTGACGATGACCCCGATTTCGTCGAGATCACTCGTATGATTCTCACCAAGGAAGGCTACAGCGTCGTGTCTGCAGCCAACGGGGATCAGGCCCTGCTCGTTATGAAGGAAGAACGGCCTGACCTGGTCTTGCTCGACGTGATGATGGCTAGTCCTCTGGATGGCGTGTACGTCTCCCACAAGATGGCAGCCGATCCAGTCCTCAAAGCTATCCCGGTGGTCATGATCTCTAGCATTGACAGTAGCAAGCATGCGGCTCTGCTTCCAGACGATATGCACATACCGATTGACACCTGGATCAGCAAGCCGGTGGATCCGGATCATCTATTGAAGACGATCCGGCGTTTCCTGGCCTAACTATTACAGAGATAATTGACTGCTGAGGGGCGCACTTGGCTCCAAGCCGTCAACACGTTCCACGGAGGGACGTGTGGCTTGGTCGCTTTGGTGCGCCCTGTTTTCTCTAAACATGGCACGGTTACTTATCACCGTTCAGATGGCCGGCATCGCGGACGAGGGCGCGCAATCTTCCGACAGCTCGTGGCGGTCCTCGATCCTGATGCTCGCGTTTTCGATCTCGTGCATCGGGGGGAGGTTGATCGAAATTGTCAACAACTGAAAGGTGATGTATAATCAACCTCGGGCAGTATATCTTCAGCGAGCGACGTTGACACGTCGGTTTGAGGCAGAGCTTCGCGATACGGTTACGTGGGAAATGCCAAGATTCTGGGAGTAAATGAGACGATGAGCAAACCGGCACGCATACTGGTCGTGGACGATGAACTAGGCATCCGCGAGGGCTGCCGGCGGGCCCTGGTGCCCCACGGCTTCGAGGTGGAGGTAGCCGAAAACGCCCCCATAGGGCTACGCAAATTGCGCGCGGGACATTTCGACGTGCTGCTCCTGGACATCATGATGCCAGGCATGAGTGGCCTGGAAATGTTACAGCAGGTCCGACAACTCGCCCCCGACATCATCGTGATCATTATCACTGGTTACGCTACGATAGAGCTATCGGTACAGGCCATCCACGAGGGAGCTCACGATTTCATTGCCAAGCCCTTCACCTCAGAACTGCTGCTCCAGGTGATCAACAGGGAACTGGAGCGATGGGATCTGCGACGCGAGGCCAAACGGGCCCGGGCGTTGGAGGAAGAGACCCGCGAACTGGCCCGAGCCAAGGCTGAACTGGAGAAGCTGGAGGCCATCGAGAGCCGCTTCATGCTGACCATGGTCCACATCCTGCGAGCACCGGTGGCCGTGTTGCAAAATTCCATCCAGCTCATCCGCAAAGGTTATGTGCCGCCAGAAGAGCAACCAGCCCTGCTGGAACGAGCCGACCTGCGGGCCGGCGAATTGTTAACCATCCTGGATGACCTGCTGCTTTTGGCTTACCTGAAAGAAGGCGTGGGCCTGACCAAGGTCGAAACGGTGTCCGTAGCCGACGTGTTGGCGGTGGTGCTGGCCACGCTGAAAGGTCAGGCCGATCAACAAGGCGTCACGCTGACGGTCGAGGTGGCCGACCAGCCTCACGTCTTGGCCAACCCGGATCACGTCAAGGCGCTATGGACACACCTGCTGAGCAACGCCATCCGCTACACCCCGGCAGAGGGACAGGTGTCCGTCTCGCTGCGTACGGACCGGGAGCAGGGACAGGTGATCGGCGCCGTGTCGGACACAGGCATTGGTGTGGCAGCCGACGACATCTCGCGCATCTTCGAGGAATTCTATCGCACCCAAGAAGCCAAGGCCATGCAGGAAACCGGCACCGGCCTGGGGTTGCCCATCGTCCAGCAGGTGGTAGAGATGTACAGCGGCACCATCGAGGTGGAATCAGTCGCGGGCCAGGGTAGCACTTTCCGCTTCACCCTGCCCCTGGCCGACCAGGGAGGGATGTAAGATGAGACGCTTCTTTCATAACTTGTTGGGCGGGCGCTTGCAGATTGTACTAATCGCCTTCTTTTCACTGGTAGCCGCGTTGACGGTGGGCCTGAATACGGTCGTCACTTTGCGGGTGATCAACGACTATCTGGCTGCTGCCGAGGACAGGCGGGTGGCCCGCGACATAAACCTGGCCGAAGCCTTTTACCAGCTCAAGCTGGATGAGGTCGCGGCCATCAGCCACCGGCTGGTGTTGGACCAGTGGGTAATCCAGAACCTGCCAGCCGCCGCTCAGGGTCAGGTCGAGGCCATCCGGATCATTGACCAGCAGATCACCAACAAGATTACTGTCTTGGCCCTGGGCGGTACCCACCTTATCGCCGTGCTCGACCCAGAGGGCAACATCGTGGTGGGCCGGGTTCTGTCGCCGGAGGGCCAGTTATCGCTGGTCCTTACTCAGGGTGATTGGGGGCAGTTGCCCATCGTCGAAGAAGCGTTGTCATCCGGGAAAGAACAGAAGGCCACCGAGATCATTCCGGCCGAATTCCTGGCCCAGGTGGGACTGGACAGGCAGGCTTACATCCCGCTGATAGACACCCCCAAGGCGGCCCCAGAACCCTTCGACCCCCGCGAGGGCACGGCCGGCTTGGCTTTGACGGGAGTCGCCCCGCTGCGAGATAAAGATGGTCAGAAGATCGGGGCAGTGCTGGCGGCGTATCTATTCAACAACGACTACACCCTGGTGGATCGCATCAAAGAGGTGGCCGGTGTTGACACCGTGACGATCTTCCTCGGCGACCTGCGGGTTTCCACCAACGTAACGACTGAGGAAGGCAAGCGGGCCGTCGGCACCCGGATCGCTCAGGACGTGGGCGAAGTAGTGCTGGAGCAGGCCCGTGAGTATGTGGGCCGGGCCTTTGTGGTCAAGGAGTGGTTCATCACCCGCTACGAGCCGTTGCGCGACCACGGGGGTCAGGTAGTGGGCAGTTTGTACGTGGGCGCCCTCGAGTCAGCCTTTCAAGCGCTGGTCCACACCTTCAACAACCGGGTAGCCCTCATTGCCCTGGTCTGCATCGTGCTGGCCGGGGTCATCGCTGTGCCCATCGCGCGCCTCATCACCCGGCCCATTGCCGAACTGGTGGAGGCCAACCGCCGTCTGGCCCAGGGCGATATGGCGATCCGCGTGCAGCCCTACGGCAGCGGCGAACTGGCTGTACTGGGACGGTCCTTCAACAGCATGGTAGAAACCCTGCACCAGACCCAGCAGGAATTACTGCACAAAGAGAAGCTGGCCTCAATGGGACAACTGGCGGCTGGCGTGGCCCACGAGATCAACAACCCCCTGGGCACTATCCTGCTTTTCTCCGATGTGATGTACAAAGAGGCGCGTGATGACGACCCCAGGCGCGATGACCTGAAGATGATCATTGACGAGACTACCCGCTGCAAGAACATCGTGGCTGACCTGTTGAACTTCGCCCGGCAGCAGGAGGTGCTGGCCCAGGAGACCGATGTCCACGCCCTGCTGGAACAAGTGATCGAGGGAGTCAGCCTCCAGCCAATCTTCGAGGAGGTGGAGATCGTGCGCCAGTTCAGCTCCGATCTACCCACCATCCAGGCCGACCCGGCTCAGTTGCAGCAGGTGTTCGTCAATCTGCTGAACAACGCCGCCGAAGCGATGGGGGATGGCGGCGGCACCATTACCCTCGCCACCCGGCGAGTGGACAGCCAGTGGGTGGAGATCAAGGTCTCCGACACGGGGTGTGGTATCCCAGAGGAGAATCTGGGCAAGCTGTTCATCCCCTTCTTCACCACCAAGGCTTTGGGCAAAGGGACAGGGCTGGGGCTGTCCATCGTCTACGGCATCATCAAGATGCACCGGGGGCAGATCGCCGTCCAGAGCCAGGTTGGCCAGGGGACGACCTTCACCGTGACCCTGCCAACGCGGCTGCCCATAGGACAGCCGGCTGCGATGAGCACTCTGGCCGACGTGATCGCTTGAGAGCAGCGAGGGGGACATGGAAGCCAAAGGCAACATCCTGGTCATTGACGACGAGTTGGGCATTCGCGAAGGCTGCCGACGGGCCCTGGAACCGCAGGGATTCACCGTGGAGACGGCGGCCACCCTTCGGGAAGGGTTGCGCAAGATCCAGGAAGGCGATTTCGACCTGGTGCTGCTGGACGTGATGATGCCCGACGGGCGGGGCATTGACCTGATGGGTCCCATCCAGGAGAAAGACCCTGACCTCGTGAGCGTGATCATCACCGGCTACGCCACGGTGGAACTGGCGGTGGAGGCCATCAAACGGGGGGCGTACGACTTCATCTCCAAGCCTTTTACCACCGACCTGCTGCTGATGACGGTCAATCAGGGGCTAGAGAGGCGGCGGCTGTCTCTGGAAGCCAAGCGGTTGCAGGCTATCGAGCAGGAGGCGGCCGAGTTGGCCCGGGCCAAAGAGGAAATGGAGCGGCTGGATCGGTTCAAAACGGCCTTCACGCTGACGGTGGCCCATGAATTGCGGGCCCCTGTTACCGCCCTGCAAAGCTTCCTGCTCGTCATGCTCAAAGGATACGTCCCTCCCGATCAACAGCGCGATATTCTCCAGCGGGCCATCGAGCGGTCCCAGGAGTTGCTAGACCTGGTGGACGATCTACTGAATCTGGCTGCTGCCAAGCAGGAGGTGGTGCCGCCGAAGCGTGAGATCCTCTCGCTGGCTGACGCGATGGAGAAGGTGATTCCCTTGCTACAGGCTCAAGCCGAGGAGAAAGGGATGACCTTCACGATGGAGGTGCGCCAGCGTCCGCTGGTGGAGGCTAACCCTGGTCAGATGGGACAGTTGTGGACCAACCTGATCTCCAACGGCATTAAATACACCCCGGCTGGCGGCCGGGTGAGAGTCTCCTTGGAGGAAAAGGATGGGTGGGCAATCGGCACGGTAGAAGATACCGGCATCGGCATCACGCCGGATGATCAGGCCAAGATCTTTGAGGAGTTCTACCGGACACCTCAGGCCAAGGCGGTGGAACCGCGGGGCACAGGCCTGGGCCTACCCCTGGTCAAACGTATCGTAGAGGGACATGGCGGTACGATCGAGGTCGAGTCGGCCCTGGGGCAGGGCAGTCGTTTCACTTTCCGTCTTCCCTTGGCAGCTGTAACACCGCCATGACTTTACCCATATCTTTACAGGACCTCACTGGTAGCACTTTTTTTGAGGTGATATTCTAAGGCCGACTGGCGAGAGATTCACAGTCCTACACGAAAAGCTGTGCCAAATCCCCTCGATTTTGGGGCAAACGAGGGCCCAAGAGTGCAGAGTATGGCTTCCATCCGGTGCTGAGGGGGTGCAGGAAACTACCAACTGACGGCAAAACCTTGGTTATTTTGAAATGTTCTGGCCATCTGGCCCCTTTGTCCCAGCTCCGCGATGTCCTCTGAGAGATGTAGGTAAAATCTGTAACACCGCTTCTTGACAGGCTCTGAATCTCGGGTTATAATTAAGTAAAATAAAGTCTATAAACTATATAGACTTTTGGCGAAGATGCTATGAGGCTTTCTAAACGTGGTGAATACGGCCTCAGGGCCATGATTGCCTTAGCCGCTCGGCAGGAAGAGTCGGGAGTCGTGCAAATCAAGGAAATCGCCGAACGCGAGAAAATCCCAGCCAAGTTCTTGGAGCAGATTCTGCTCACTCTGAAAAATGCCGGGCTACTTTACAGCAAAATGGGGGTTGGCGGTGGTTACTATCTGGCTAAACCGGCCTCCGAAATCAGCCTAGGCCAAATCGTGCGCGTACTCGATGGACCGTTGGCTCCTATCCACTGTGTCAGTCAGATGGCCTACGAGCCCTGCGGCTGCCCAGATGAAAGAACATGCGGCTTGCGGCTGGTGATGTTCGACGTGCGCCAGGCCATCGCTGACATCCTGGACCACACTAGCCTGGCAGATGTGATCCAGCGCATTGACCAGGCCCGTACCCTTATTGAGGAATGATGGCCTCTGAAGGATGTGATTTTCTTTTTTCAGCCAAATATCTACTTAAGGACTAGACTTTATATACTTTTAAACTTTAAGGAGATTATCTTATGAAAAGACACTTTCGCTTCACAACGGCTATCATGGCCTCGTTGCTTTTGCTGACGTTTGTCAATGCCTGCGGGCAGGTTCCGGCTGAGGGAACTAAAAGCACCATTACTGTGTCCGGTGCATGGGCCCTCTATCCCATGATGGTGCGTTGGGCAGAGGAATACCAGAAATCCAACCCATCCGTACTAATTGACGTATCTGCTGGTGGTGCTGGAAAAGGTATAGCAGACACCTTATCAGGTGCCGCAGACATCGGCATGGTTTCACGGGACCTCTCATCGGAGGAAGTAGCCCAAGGCGCCTTCGGGGTTGGGGTCACTAAGGATGCTGTCTTTCCCATGATCAACGCCAAAAATCCGGTTTTGGATGAATTACTTAGATGTGGAGTCTCACGTGATACCCTGGCTGGCATCTACATCACAGGGAAGGTCACTACTTGGGGCCAGGTGATCAATAATCCTGCGGTGAACGCAGAGATCCACGTCTACACCCGCTCTGATGCTGCAGGAGCCGCCGAAATGTGGGCGAAGTACCTGGGAGGCAACCAAGAAGACCTGTTGGGGATCGGCGTTTACAGTGACCCGGGCATTCTGGAGGCAGTTATCAAAGACTCATCTGGTATTGGTTTTAACAATCTCAACTATGCCTTCGATGCGGCGACTGGTCAGCCTGTCGCCGGGGCGATGGAGATGCCCATTGACATTAACGGAAATGGTCAGGTGGATCCCGAGGAAAAACTGGATACGAAAGCTAAAGCCATCGAGGCCATTGCCACGGGCCGATACCCCTCGCCCCCAGCGCGTGCTCTGTTTCTGGTCACTAAGGGCAAACCTACAGGCCCAGTGCGGGATTTGATCTTATGGATTTTGACTGAAGGGCAGCAATACGTAGATGAGGCCGGTTACATCCAACTGCCGAAGGAGCAGTTGCAAGCTGAACTACAGAAGGTGCGTTAGCATGGAGTCAAAAAAGACCCCACTTGCCACTTGGCCAACCCAGTTCCAGATCCACCTGCTGCGGCTTTCTCGACAAACCAAAGACCGTTGGGCAGGCAAGATGTTTCTAGGCATGACGACGTTGCCCCTGATGTTAGCCATCATCATGATGGTAGCGTTGCTGATGCGCGCCTGGCCGATTCTACAAGCCAAACCTCTCTGGGATCTGCTCGCCGGGCAGACCTGGCGGCCCCTGCGAGGCGAATTTGGCTTTTACCCCTTTATTATGGGCACTATTTGGGTTACGGCGGTGGCCATGGTGTTGGCTGTGCCGCCTTGCCTGCTGAGCGCCATTTACCTGGCCGAGTACGCCCGCCCGCTCACCCGGACCATCGCCAAGCCGCTGCTAGACCTGCTGGCAGGCATCCCTTCTGTGGTGTATGGCGTATGGGGTGTGGTCGCTATTGTGCCTTGGGTGAAGGGTTTCCTGGCCCCCACCTTCGACAAGTGTTTGGGCTTTATCCCATTCTTTGCCGTTGACAACCCTACCGGGTTTGGCATCCTGGCAGGCGGGATCGTGCTGGCAGTGATGGTTGCTCCCTTCATCATTGCAATCACTTATGAAGTCATGCGGAGCGTCCCCGATGGCCTGCGCGAAGCCTCGCTGGCTGTGGGTGCCACCAGGTGGCAGACCATCAAATACGCCGTGTTGCCGGAAACCTTGCCCGGTATCATCGCCGGAATTGTGCTGGGCTCCTCGCGCGCCCTGGGTGAGACGATGGCCGTCTTAATGGTGGTCGGCAACGTCGCCCGCGTGCCGTCGTCAATCTTTGACCCGGCTTATCCCTTGACGGCGCTCATCGCTAACAACTACGGCGAGATGCTCTCCATCCCACTCTACGGCTCCGCACTGCTGGGGGCAGCCCTGATGTTGCTGGGGATGGAAGTGATCTTTAATGGTATTTCCACTCTGGTTTTGCACCGCGTCACTGGGAGAGGGGCCGCATGAAAAGGCGACACACTGAAGAGTCCATTTTCAAGGCTTTGATGATTGGCTCATCTGGACTGGTGGTGGGCAGCCTGGGATTGATTTTGCTCACCGTGATCGCCAAGGGAGCGCCCGCGCTCAACCTGGCGATGTTTACCCAAACCCCCAAGGGTGGCTATTACCTGGGGAAAGAGGGCGGCATCCTGAATGCCATCATAGGATCTCTGTATCTGGCAGGAGGCGGTACAGTGTTGGCGCTGCTGCTCAGCCTGCCGATTGCCTTGTATCTGGGCAGCTATGTGCGCCGTCGCTCGCGCTGGGCTCCCATTGTACGTCTGGCGCTGGATGTGCTTTGGGGTATCCCGTCCATTGTTTATGGTGCGTTCGGTTTCACGATTATGGCTGCCCTCAGCATACGCGCCTCGCTTTTGGGTGGCATTCTTGCCCTGGCCCTGCTGGAATTGCCCATTATGACTCGCGCCATGGACGAAGTCATCCGCATGATGCCGTCCGAATTAGAGCAAGCTGCCTTGGCCCTGGGAGCGACACGGCTCGAAACCACCTTGCACATCATCACTCGCCAAACGCTGCCTGGCCTGATGACCGCTATATTGCTGGCCTTTGGACGCGGCATTGGCGACGCTGCTTCGGTGCTTTTCACCGCCGGTTACACAGACCGAATACCCACCTCTCTATTCCAGCCGGCCGCTTCTCTGCCCCTGGCTGTGTTTTTCCAGCTTGGCACCCCCTTTCCTGAGGTGCAACAGCGTGGCTACGCCGCTGCCCTCGTCCTGACCATCTTGATACTGCTCGTCAGCCTGGGCTCTCGCTGGCTCTCGGCGCGGCTGGGACGCTATGCCGTTAGATAGGAGAAGCCCTATGAATGATGCACACATCCAGGTTCGCAATTTGAACGTTGCCTACAGCCAAAACCAGGTTCTCAAAAACATCAACTTGGATATCCCCAGAGAGCAGATTGTCGTGATTGTGGGACCTTCAGGCTGTGGAAAAACCACTTTGCTCAAGAGCTTTAACCGTTTCCTGGATTTGGTAGATGGGGCCCGCGTTTCAGGGCAGGTCCTGCTGGATGGTATCAACATTTACGACCCTGCGGTTGATGTGACCGAGATCCGAAAAAGGGTTGGGTTGCTCGCTCAGCGTCCCTATCCGCTGCCCATGTCCATCTACGACAACGTGGCCTACGGGCTGCGCATCCATGGCATTAAAACAAAACTTGACATGGATGCAGTGGTACAGCACTATCTGGAAGTCGCTGGGTTGTGGGATGAGGTCAAGGATCGCTTGCACGCTCCGGCGACAAGTCTGTCCGTCGGCCAGCAACAACGCCTATGTTTGGCACGCGGCCTGGCAGTCGAACCCGAGGTCTTGCTGGGGGACGAGCCTGCCTCGGCTCTGGATCCTATCTCAGCGCGTCATATCGAACAGCGCTTGCTCGAACTGAAGCAAAAATATACGATTGTGCTGGTAACGCACATTCTACGACAGGCTAAACGCCTAGCGGATTACGTAATCTTTATTTACCTTGGCGAACTAGTGGAGTGTGGCCCGGCACACGAGGTATTTGAGCACCCAAAGGAAGCTCTCACGCGCGCCTACCTGGCAGGGACGTTCTGAGCATCCCCTTTTACCACAGTAAACAAAGAGGGGATAGCTTCGCTATCCCCTCTTTTGCGTTATCTGTACTGACGGCGACCCGGTTAGCCTAGCGCCGCCTCGATCCGCTCCAGCAACTTGTCAGGGTCAATGGGCTTGTGGATCCAGTCTGCAACCGGGATGTATTCATCCGAAGGCAGCTCTGTCTGGGCTCGAGCTCCGGTCAACGAGGTGACCATGATGACCGGGATGTCCCTCAGTTCGGCGTCCTCAGCCATTTCTCGACCCACGTCTAACCCATCAAGGATGTAGGACATCATGATGTCCAGTAGCACCAGGTCGGGCTTTTCTTTGCGCATGGTTGCCAGGGCCTGCTCGCCGTTGGCGGCAGTGACGACTTCGTAGTCCTTGGACTTCAGGATCGTCCGAGTGAGATTCACGAAGTCGGGATCGTCGTCAACTACAAGGATCTTTGCCATAGTCTCACTCCTTCAGGTGCCGGGCACTTCCGAAGTGCCCGGCACACATATCACTAATGGTCTGCTTCGGAAGCGGCTTTCTTCTTGGCTTCGTAGATTTCCCTGGCCCGCTTCGGTCCGTAGTACCACTTGGCGTGGTGCTCGGC
>JBAWAP010000086.1:0-11610 GCA_049589355.1 Anaerolineae bacterium | reverse complement strand
CTGCTATGTCGTCGCCCTCCCTTACCAGGTAGGTGGGGGTGCCTCCGGCAGCCAGCTCTGCCATCACTTCCTCCATTCCCCCCCCCTCTCTCCCCCCCTGGTAGGGGGGGATGGGGGGGGTGAAGCTGTCAGGCGCGATGAGTACAGCGGCTACCCTCAAGCCCCGCTGCTCTAGATGGCGTGAGGCAATGACCCAATCTTTGTCGGGAGAAGAGGTGATGACGATGGCTGTTGTGCCTCGCCCGAGATGCATGCCCTCGGCGGCCATCACCTGGGCCAGCGATATCTTTCCTCCAGCCTTGATCACGGCCAAAGTCTCCAGAATCTTGGAGAGTTGGCGCTCACCTCGGTCAGCAGGGATCACTTCGCGCTGTTGAGCATAGGCTACCAGCCCTACTGCCCGGTTGCGGATGATGAAATGCTTGGCGAGGGAGGCGGTGATGGTCACGCTGTATTCCTCGGTAGTGGGAGCCAACTCCAGCCGGGGCCGCTTGGCCCAGAGGAGGGCTGGCTCACGTCTCTCGAGAACGGGCTTCCATTCTAACTCTGCTTGAACTGACTTGTCCATATCCAGGAAGAGCCAGATGTCGGCCAGGGGGTCCAGTTCGAACTCTTTAACGATCAGCCGCTCCTTGCGGGCAGTCGAAGGCCAGTGAATGCGGTTGAAGCTGTCGCCCGGAGCATAGTCCCGCACCCCGCGGACGTTGGTGGTGACATAATGGGTGCGGCGGTGGAGGGCATCTCCTCCTGGCAGTTGCCCCGTGGGGGTAGCGAAGGTCGCGAGCTCAACGATGGCCGGGTATACGATCATAGTTGAGGTCTGAGGCAACTCGCGCCGCATATTGAACAAACCGAAAGGATCGCCGGTAGTCAGGGTGATGGGCCCCAAAGTGAAGCGACCTCGCTGCCGACATAGGGTCCTAACTGTCCAACCTCGTTCTCTTTGGGCTCCAAATGAGTTGATCACGTGGCTGGCCTGATGGTCAGGCAGGTCCGAGTGGTCACGCACTTCTAGCCATAGCTTTGGCAGAAGACCGGTGTTGCGCACTACGAATCTCTCTTCAGAGGTTTTGCCCACCTCGGCCTTCTTGGCCCACGTGTAACGGGAAACTTGCACCCAGTTGATGCTTGTCCAAGTCCAGAGGTAGGAGAGGACGATTATGGCGGCGATAAGGTAGGTTAAATTGTAGAATAGATCCCGCCCTGTGGCCAGCGCCACTATCAGGCAAGCCAGCCCCAGGAGGAAAACCCCCCGATTCGCTTTCATTTAGGCTATACGCCTTTTCTTATTGATCTTCTGATCCCTTTCGTCGCTTTAGCTACCAAATCGCTCAAGAAGAGCAAGGCTGCCCTGGGTATGTTCAGCTTGAACCACCCAAGGGGCAACTCCAGCTCCCGCTTGTCGCAGACGGTAGATAGGCTGGCGGCATCCACTTGGGGCTTGAGGGCTGCCAGCAGCTTCCTGCGCCGCCTCTCGTCGGCGATGCTTACGATGTCGTCCAATTGCCTAACAAGATCGATGGCCTTCCGGATACGCTTTTCGACAACTTCAGCCCGCTGGCGATCTATCAGGCCATATTGGGCCTTGATGGAGTTTAGGCGTAAGCCCGCCTCGTAAGTGCTGGCTACAATCTCGTCCCGGTTCATCCATTCCGTCTCGTAGTTGAGCACATACTTCCAGCTAGGCTGTAGGAGCGCCTGGCGGTGCTCTTCCAGGCTGCGGTAGAACAGCCGATAGCCGTGGGCCTCTGGCTCCTCGAAAGCCAAACTGCCGGGGTCAAGAAAGGGAGCCAAGGGCGAGATAAAGGGGTGTACGTGTGGAGAACCATCTGCACGCCGATTAAAGCGTCGCAATAGGTGATCACAGTAATCAACGGTCTCCATGACCGTCTGGTAAGTTTGCTTGGGCAAGCCTACCATGAAGAAAAGGTCCAGACGCTGGCAGCCAGCCTCCAGGGCATACCCAATGGTGTCCTCTAGCTCCTCGTTAGAATAATTCCGGCCAAAAGCGCGGCGTACCTCCTCGCTATGGGATTCTGGGGAAATCTCCAGCACGAAGTTAGGTACGGCCTGGCCTATCTCTTGCAGGAAGTCATAGGAACCGGGGCCGAAGAACTCGAACATCAACTGGCCGTCGAAACCCTCGATAGCCTTCAGGAAACGCCCGGCGTGGTCTATCCCGGCCTGGCGGATGTCGCCCAGCACGAAGATGGGTCCGTTGCTGAAGCGCTGGATGTTTCGGATGTCCTGGGCCAATGCCTCAGGAGATCGGAAGGCTGGCCCGGCTCGTCCGTAGAATTCCCGGAAGGCCCGGGCCGAGCCACCACAGGTCACGCAGTTATGGCGACAGCCCCGACAGGTGAGAGCGGCGGTAATAGGGTAGCCCAACCAGCGCTGGAAAGGGACGAAGCTGGCCAGGTCACGGTAGCGAGCCACGGCCTTGACCACATAGCCATAGTCTATAAGGACATGATCCAGGCTTTCGGGGCTGTAGGTGAGGGGGTTAATCTGTATCCTTCCCTGGTTATCCCGCCAGGTGAGGTTGGGTACCTCGTGAGGCTCATTTCCCTCAACAATGCAGCGCAGCAGTTGCAGCAGAGGCTCCTCGGCTGAGTCCCCCCGTATCACGTAATCTACTGCGGGATAGCCCATCAGCTCCTGGTGATAGTAGGTGGCGGAGAGACCACCGAAGATAACGGGGGTGTGGGGGTGATGTTTCTTGACGATCTTGGCCACTTCTAGGGCCCCATGGGCTTGGGGCAGCCAGTGGAGGTCAATGCCGAAGGCATCGGGGCGGAGGCGATGAATCTGCTTGTCCGCGTCGAACTTCGCATCGTTCAACATGCGCACGGCCAGGTTGACAATGCGCACCCGGAGACCGTGCCGCTCCAGGTGTTCAGCCAGGGTTGTGAAGCCGATGGGGTACATCTCGAAGACAGTGGTGGAGGGCACCACGTCGCTAACCGGGCCATACAGGATTGACTCTTTGCGGAAATCGTAGACGCTAGGTGCGTGGAGTAGCACCAAGTTTGTTTTGGTCATAGAGATTGAGCTCTTTCGTAGATGTCATTGCGAGGAACACTTCGTCTACGCTCAGTGTAAACTCCGCGACGAAGCAATCCCCATCCTGGCAGGAGATTGCTTCGCTTCCCCTTCGCTCTGCTCAGGGCTTCGGCTCGCAATGACATTATACACGGACTCGGGCGCCAGGAACGGGCAGGGAGTTGAGGATCTCCTCGACCACAGCTCTAGGGTCAACCTCTTTGATCCGGGCTGAGGGGCTGATAATCAGGCGATGAGCTAGTGCAGTTATTGCCAGGGCTTTGATGTCATCGGGGATGACGTAGTCACGCCCCAGTATGGTGGCTCGCGCTCGACCGGTTTTGTAGAGGGCCAAACTCCCGCGGGGGCTGGCCCCGAGATAAATATCGGGGTGCTTACGTGTGGCCTTCACTAAGGTCACGATGTATTCCTTGATCAAGGGGTCTACATAAACTTCTTTGACCTGCTCCTGAGCGTCCAGCAGTTCCTGGGCGTCTATTGCTTGTCCAAGGGTCTCCAACGGATGTACATATTGTTGAGAATCGAGAATGGCTATCTCGTCCTCAGGGCTGGGGTAGCCGAGGCTGATGCGCATCATGAAGCGGTCCAACTGAGCCTCAGGTAGGGGAAAGGTTCCCTCGTACTCGATGGGGTTTTGCGTTGCCAGGACGAGAAAAGGCTCAGGAATTGGGTAAGTGACCCCATCCACGGTGACCTGCCGCTCCTGCATGGCCTCCAGCAGGGCGGACTGGGTCTTAGGTGTGGCCCGGTTGATCTCGTCGGTGAGAACGATTTGGGCCATCACCGGGCCGGGCCGGAACTCGAATTCTCGCGTCTTCTGGTTGAAGACCGACACCCCGGTTACGTCGCTGGGCAACATATCCGGAGTGAACTGGATACGTCGGAAAGTGCAGCCTATGGATTTGGCGATGGACCTGGCCAGCATTGTCTTGCCTACGCCGGGCACATCCTCAATGAGCAAGTGCCCTTGACAGAGCAAGCCCACTAAGGTGAGCTGTATCTCCTCGTGTTTGCCGAGGATGACCTTCTCCACGTTATTGATGACCTTCTCGGCGGTAGCTTGGACGTCTCTCATGGTTTTGCACTCCTCTCGGGTAATAGTGAATAGTTTGTCTTTGGCCAGGCGTGTATGCCAGGGTAATTATACCAGCATTTGGCGAAAAATGGTAATAACGACAACATGCCGCTAACTTCTCTATGCGGTCCTCCCCAAATTATACCCTGAAGTAGGGACGAAAGTTCAAACACCTTTGTCCTACTCTTCCAAGTGTGCTATAATACATTGGCAAGGAATCTGCACGAAAGGAGGACATATTCACATGGAACAAGTTCGCACTTTTATAGCCATTGAGCTGAATGAATCAATCAAAGCAGATTTGACTGACCTGCAGGAGCAGCTCAAGGCTAAAGCACCCAAAGGTTCGGTGCGCTGGGTTAAATCAGAGGGCATTCATCTCACCCTTAAGTTCTTGGGGAACGTGCCTGCCAACAAGATCGAGGAGATAGAGCGAGCCCTTATCCAAGCTTGTGTGGGGTTCCCTGCTTTCTCCTTCTCCGTCGGAGGGCTGGGATGCTTCCCTGACCCTCGGCGCCCTCGTGTCGTCTGGGTGGGCGTGCAGGAGGAGACTGGGACTTTGAAACGCCTTCAGAAAGCCATTGAGGACGGGATGGAGAAATTGGGATTCCCTCCAGAAGGGCGTGAATTCCACGCTCACCTGACCCTGGGGAGAACCCAGCAACGGGCCAGTTCCGGCGACGTGCGTCGCCTGGGCCAGCTTGTTGAAGAGACGAATGTTGGCGAGTTAGGCCGGATGGAGGCGCGGGCCGTCAGCCTGATAAAGAGCGATTTGAGGCCCACGGGCGCAGCGTACACAAGGCTAGCAGAAGTGAAACTAGAGGGGTGACATGATCATAGCGGTCATCGGTGCAGGGCAGTGCTCGAAAGAGGTTGCCCAGGTCGCAGAGTCTGTTGGGCGCGAGTTGGCCAGGAGAGGGGTTACCTTGGTCTGTGGTGGCCTGGGTGGGGTGATGGAGGCTGCCTGCCGAGGGGCTAAGTTAGAAGGCGGCCGGACTATTGGCATCTTGCCCGGCTTCAGTCGCCGCGAGGCTAATCCCTATGTAGACATCCCCGTAGTCACGGGGTTAGGCGAGGCTC
Source organism: Anaerolineae bacterium (assembly GCA_049589355.1). Classification (GTDB taxonomy): domain Bacteria; phylum Chloroflexota; class Anaerolineae; order VGOG01; family VGOG01; genus JBAWAP01. The sequence continues at coordinate 6,392 of JBAWAP010000086.1, read as the reverse complement.
GCAACGTCATCGTCGTTCGCACCGCCCAGGCGGTGATCGCTGTGGATGGTGAGTATGGCACCCTTTCGGAAATCGCCTATGCTCTCAAGCTGGGAATCCCGGTCGTTGGCCTTAACACCTGGCAACTGGCTAAGGAAGGACGGCTGGTGTCGGCCATCGCAGAGGCGGCGACACGAGCCGAGGCAGTGGACAAAGCCCTGGCGCTAGCTATTTGAGCTATCAAGGGAGATAATGTCAATGCCTTTTCGCGATCGTCAAGAGGCAGGCCAGCTTCTGGCCCAGGCGTTGGCCTTTCTTAAGGGGAAAGAGAATGTTATCGTCCTGGGCATCCCACGGGGTGGGGTAGTAGTGGCGGCCGAGGTTGCTGTGGCAATTGGCGCGCCCCTCGATGTCTACATAACCCGCAAGATCAGCGCGCCCTACAATCCCGAGCTGGCTATAGGGGCGATAGCCAGCTCAGGTGATGTGGTTCTCGACGAGGGTTTAATTGAGAGCTTGGGTGTTTCCCCCGAGTACGTTCAGGATGAAACTGAGCGGCAGCGGCGGGAGATCGAGCGGCGTTTGAAAAAGTATCGGGGAAATCGGCCAGCCCAGAAGCTAGAGGGCAAGACTGTTCTCGTAGTTGACGATGGCATAGCCACTGGTGCTACTACCCTGGCTGCGATCCGCGCTCTGAGAAAGCAGAAGCCGGCCGAGCTTATCCTCGCCGTCCCCGTCGGCGCGCCCGACGCGATTGCCCGCCTGAGCGAGGAAGTTGACAAGCTGGTTTGCCTGGACACTCCGCAGCTCTTTTGGGCTGTGGGCGCTTTCTATGAGGTCTTCGACCAAACTTCCGATGAAGAAGTGGTGCGGCTTTTGCGGGAGAGTCAGAACAGGCGAAAGGTACCACCGGCTGAACCAGGGCTAGGTGCACGCTAGTGTCTGGGTTTCAGACAGAAGTTTTGGTCCAGGCTTTGATGATCAGGTCCAATGTTTTGAAGAAGGCCCATGCCGAGGCGAAGGCGACGATGGTGATAGTGGCTATCCCAACCAGTTGGGCGTAAAGCTGATTCGGCAAGTCGAGCTGGAAGCCGGAGGCGACAAGGTAACCGGAGACCCCTTGCCCAGCGATGCCCAGGTATTCCTCTGCTCCTATCCCATTCCAACCCGCTCCATAGCGCCCATCGGCGAAGATGGCCAAGGCCAGGAGCCCCCAGAGGCCACTCAGGCCATGGGTGGCGATGGCCGCCGCGGGGTCGTCCAGACGCAGCAGGTATTCGACGAAGTAGATGCCAAGGGGGAGTAGGAGGCCAGCCATAGCGCCAATGATTAATGCTGCCCAGGGAGGCACGAAGGGACAGGTGGCGCTAATGGCCACCAGGCCAGCCGCCAGGCCGCGAGCGGTCATCAGCACGTCAGCCCCACCGGTGGCGAACCAGGTGTAAAGCATGGCCACCAGCGCACTGCCAGCGGCTGCCAAGACGACGTTCACAGCAATGAGGGGTGTAGGTAACCCCTCGTTCGACATGTACAAGGGGTTGCTGAAGACCAGGCCCAACCAGCCGACGAGGAGGAGCAGGGATCCCAGGATCGCCAAGAGGGGCAATTGGACAGGTGGCATCCGAGCAGGCTCCCCCTCCCGCCTGCGGGCAAGAGGGGGGGAGCGGAAACCGAGGGCCACAATCCCTCCTAATGCTGTCACTCCACCCAGGAGGTGTACCATCCCCGACCCAGCGAAGTCAATGAAGCCGTGGCCCAGCTCGAGATTTGAGCCCAGGTTTGCCAGCCAGCCGCCTCCCCAAACCCAGTTGCCGACAGAGGGATAGACCACGGCCGCGATCAGCAAGGCCCCCAGCACAAGGACAAGGGATTTGGCCCGTTTTCTCAGGGTTAAGAGGGGGATGAGACTGGCGGTGATCACCAGAGGCAGTTGGGAGAAGAAGAGGGCATAAGCCATCGGGGTATCGGCGCCTTTCTGTAGGAAGAAGCCCTTCAGTCCCAATGTCCCCCAGCCAGTTCCCCAGGTCACATCCAGAGGCGACCACTCCCAGATCAACCCTTTCAGGTCCGGTAGATCCGAAACCAGGCCGATGCCCCCGAACTGGAGGGCGAAGCCGCAAGCCAGGTAGCCCGCAAGCGCTAGCCATGTAGCTGCCAGTCCTATCATGGCCGTGGGCACAGCTTTCTCTTCTGACATCCCGCCGCTAGCAAGCAGAGTGAAGCCAGCCGGTATTAAGAAGGCCAGGCAACCGGCCAGTAGGGGCCAAATTAAGTCGTCCGCAGGAGCCTGCGCTGAGCGTGTCGAGAGGTGGGCGGGTAGGGAAGAACCGGTGGCTAAAGTTAGGCCGCCAATAAGTGATACGATAACAAGACTTGCCAAAAGGCCGCTTTTGAGCATCTCTCCTCCCGTTAACGGATATCGTGCGACTCTGCTTATCATACCAGATTGTGGCAAATAATTCAAGTCGGCTCGTCTAGGGAGATAAGGATGAAGATGATGAAACTTGATTGGTTTGGGATCTTCAAATTGGCTGCGTTAATTTTGGTAGCCATCTTCTCGGTTCTCGCGTGTCAGGCGAGCCAGAGAGCAAGGCGAAAGGCGGAGGGGAAAAATCTGTCCGAGTGGTTGAGCCGGCAGCGGGGGGTGCTACTACAGCATGCCCGTTATTATGGTAGGTGATCAAGATGAAAGGTTTGCTTTTTGGCACAGGCGGTGTCCCGCATAGCGCTCCTAAACGCTCTAGTCAGGCTGGCATTAAGCAGATCAGGGAGCTTGACTTGGATTGCATGGAGCTGGCCTTTGTGCGCAGAGTTGCTATGGGTGGGAAGACCGCCTCGGAAGTGAGGCGGACCGCCGAGGAGTACAGGGTGCGGCTCAGTGTTCACGCTCCCTACTATGTTAACCTCAATTCCCCTGAGGCGGACAAGGTTCGGGCCAGCCGCCAACGCATCGTGCACGCGGCACGAGTGGGCTGGCTCTGTGGTGCCCAATCAATCATCTTCCACCCTGCTTTCTACCACGATGATCCCCCCGAAATCGTGTACGAGCGGGTCAGAGGGCACCTTGTGGAATTGGTAGAGGAGTTGCGGGCCGAAGGCAATGGGACTACCCTCCGGCCCGAGACTACTGGCAAGATTTCGCATTTTGGCACCCTGGAGGAACTACTGATGCTGAGTAAGGAGGTCGAAGGGGTAGCACCGTGTGTGGACTTTGCTCACCTTCACGCCCGTACCGGGGCCGACAACTCTTACGAAGAATTCGCTGCTTTCCTTGAACTCATCGAGGGAGAGTTGGGCCAAGCTGGACTAGGCGACATGCACATCCACATGTCGGGGATAGATTATGGCCCTGGTGGGGAGAAAGCGCATCTGAACCTAGAGGACGCTGATCTGCGTTACGTTGAGCTGCTGCAGGCTCTAAGGGACTTCGAGGTGAGTGGATTGGTCATCTGCGAAAGTCCTAGCTTGGAAGAGGACGCCCTACTCATGCAGAGGACTTATCGTGCTTTGGCTAAACACTAGAGCAGAGGGAGTCGAGTAGGTCGGCGTCGTAGATTCGCCAAACGCATAGGAGGGCATCCTGGCCTGAGTGGCCATAGGATGCCCTCCCGTGTTTTTGAGAAGAGTTACGGTATCAACTCCGCCAGCTAGTGTGTGCCCGGAGTGGGAGTGGACTCGATTCACTTCTCTGGAATGGGGACGGGGTTGCTACTCCCGGGGATGAACTCCGGTAGCAAGGGTCTGGAGATGGGTGTGGCGATCTTGAGGATGATCCCATCCGGCGCTCTCATGAAGAGTACGGGAATGCCCCAGTCTCGCCTTTCTACCCCGCAGTCTATGTAGATCGCTCTGCGGGCCTCGGACGCGGCTGCGTCCACGGGAAGGCCCACCGCCAGGGCGCGATAAAACTCCCTGGAGAACTTGATGGCCGTGTCATCGTACATGCTGTATTGCATGGCTACTACGGCAGGCAGCCCTCGGCGCACTAGATTGTGGGCCAACCCCACCATGGGTTGCGTTGATGACGTGGTCGCACTCTGGCAAGCGTTGAGAACCACAAGCTTGGTGAAGTCGCTGCCGAGGAAGAACTCACGGAAGGTTCTGCCGGTGATCAAGCGACATCGGCGATCATCGTCCTCGATAGCCAGGTATCCTGTATTGTCCCCGAAGGCAGCGTGCCCGATGAAGTGGAAGATGTGCGGTTGATACCGACGCAGTTTCTCCCGGATTTCGCTGGCGATAGCATGATCGAGGAATTCCAACTCCACCAGGCCTTCCTCTTTCCATTCCTCCAGGGCCTGACTCAGGACTTGTTTCTCTTTCTCGGCATCCAGTTCCGGCAGACCATATTCAGCCAGGTTGACAGGATTGGAGATGACCACCAGCACTCTAAATGCAGGGTGGATGGCGGTGGGGCGGGGGGGCTCAGCCACCTGGATGTACCGAGTGATGGGCGTTTCCGGCGAGACACCCAGGAAGAGATCGTTCAGTTCGTCGTAAAGATATTCCCAGGGGATGGCGTCAAGTTCGGGCGGTTCAAGGCGCAGCCTGATGCGCAGGCCTTTTCCTTGCCCTCTTGCATATCCCAGACTAGCTCTGTAGACATTCTCTATCTGTCCACTGAACAGATGCTCGAACAGCTTCCTGCCAAGATCAATGAAGAGCTCCTCATCCGTCTCTTCGGCCTCGATCCTTGCCAGAGCATGCTGGATAGCGTCGGAGGCGGAGTTGAAGGAAAGGATTCCCTGGGCCTCGCCTGCGCTGGCCGAGATCACTCGTGCGGGATACCCATCTGTGTCTTTCTTCATTACCAGCAGTTGGAAATCATCGTATCTCATTTTGATACTGTGAGTATTGGAATCATGTCCAAAGTGAGCAATGCCTGGTCTTTCATTTAAGCCTCCTTTCTTGATCATGGAGCTCGTCCCTGACAACAGAAGGCGGTTCAGCTACACAATGTGGGGACGCAGACACTTTACCGCACTCTTTCAGAGCCGAGCAAGAGTAGATAATGGCTTGTTTTGTTCCTCGTGATCACTTGAACCCTAGCCCCCTTTCTTTCAAACTGACGTACCGCTGCTGGCCAATTATTAGGTGATCCAGTACATCAATGTCCAGGAGCTGGCCAGCCTGACTAATGAGTTCCGTTACTGCGATATCCTCAGGCGATGGTGTGGGGTCGCCGCTGGGATGGTTGTGAACGACGATGATAGCTGCACAGTTTTGCTTAATTGCCTCCCGAAACAGCTCACCCACACGGATAACGGACGTGTTCAAGCTACCAATGTACATGGTGGGGGTATCTAGGACGTAGTTCTTGCTATCCAGGAGGATGAGACGCATGTGCTCTTGTTCCAGTATGCTCATCTCTATCATCATTAGGTTGGCTGCATCGCCTGGAGACTTCACCTGAGGCCGTTCCTCAGGCGAGGCAATGAGCAGCCTCCGTCCTAGTTCCATGGCCGCTTTTAGCTGGGCTGCCTTAGCCACACCTATCCCTTTCTCTCCGCAAAGCTCGCTGAAGCTGGCTCGGGCCAGACCTATTAGGCCGCCGAATTTAGCCAGGAGCCGTGCAGCTAGGTTGAGGACGTTCTCTCCACCTACCCCAGTGCGCAGTATGATAGCCAAAAGCTCGGCGTTGGAGAGAGAGCCAGCGCCGTACTTCTTCAGCCGCTCCCGTGGCCGTTCTCCTACAGGCAAGTCCTTGATAGTAGGATGATACTCAACTGCAGTTGTCGTATTCATATCTTCTCCTTCTCTCCTTGACTGTCTGATAATGACAAAACGTGCTTCCCAGACGGCCTGCCTCCGAAAAGCACGTTCCCAAATGCTTTATTCAGCAACTCGGCCGTCCCATTATCCATCAGCCACGAGCCATTTGATGGCCAATGGCCGCACTAGCGAACTATAACCGAGATGCTCACGTTTGTCAAGGAGAGCAGCGAGGCTTTGGCCTAGGAATTCATCCTGGCTATAGAGCTACTTCGATTACATAGTATTTCGAGCGATTTCAAGCCATTTCTTGCTCATTCCACGCTATATTATACCACATTTCTTTGAATATGTCAAGCCCTAATTTTGCTATGTTAAGCTCTCCTATAACTATGTTAAGTTACGCATTTGTGAGTACTTGTCACCCAGTTTAGCGTTTTTGGGACCATTGCGATAGCTTCTGCTACTACATGTAGTAGAAATGGGTGACAATGTCTGCAATATATAGTAGCATCGTAATACTTTTCCACCTGAGAAGGAGCAATGGTAGCCACTGTAAATGCCTGCCCAGTTGCAGGCGGTTGCAAAAACTGTTGCTGATATTTTAAGGGGTGTTGTTTGGTTTTCGTAACGGCTTCTAAGGATTGGCAGGGCTTGATGGTTGGGTAATGCTTGTCTGGAGAGCTGATAGGGCTCGATTG
>JBAWAP010000085.1:0-12074 GCA_049589355.1 Anaerolineae bacterium | reverse complement strand
CCCACCAGCAGTGAGGGCTCATAGCTGATCTGATCCACGAAGAAGAAATCAACCCACTCCACAGCGCCGGTCAGCCTCTTGAGGCGCTCCTGCACCAAGGGGACGATGCGCCGCACGGTGGACAGGTCGGCCGGTAGGCCCGCCCCAGTGAGGAAGGGCATCAAGCGCTCGGCCAGGTCGTCCAGCCCAAGTTGCCGGATATAGACGCCGTTCATCCACTCCAGCTTTTCGTAAGAGAAAGCGGCCGGGGATTTGTTCACGCCCTCCAGACTGAACTTCTCTATCAGCTCTTGGCGGGTGAAGAACTCGGTCTTGTCGTCGTAGGCCCAGCCCACCAGGGCCAGGAAGTTCACCATGGCCTCAGACAGATAGCCCTCCTGACGGAACTCGTGGACGGCCACCCCGCCGTGCCGCTTGCTGAGCTTGCCCTTGCCCGTGGGGGCCAGGATGACGGGCAGATGGGCGTAGATGGGAATCTCCCAGCCGAAGGCATCATAGAGCAAAACGTGCTTGGGCACGCTAGGCAGCCACTCGTCGGCCCGCATGATGTGCGTGATCAGCATCAGAGTGTCGTCTACCACGTTGGCCAGGTGGTAGGTGGGGTAGCCGTCGGATTTGAGGAGGACCAGGTCATCCAGCCTAGCGTTGTCAACGGTGATGTCGCCATGGAGCACGTCGTGGAAGGACGTCTGCCCCTCCAGGGGGACCTTTAGGCGCACCACCGGCACGATGCCCTGAGCCTCGTACTCGGCGCGCTGCTTGGCGGTCAGGTAGCGACAGTGGCGATCATAGCCAAGATTCGGCTCGCCCCGACGCCGCTGCTCCTCTCGCACCTGGGCCAGACGCTCCGGACTGCAGTAGCAGTGGTAGGCGTGGCCGCTGTCCACCAACTGCTGAGCGTATTTCTGGTAGATGTCCAGCCGCTGAGATTGGTAGTACGGGCCATAGTCGCCGCCCACCTCCGGGCCCTCGTCCCACTCCAGGCCCAGCCAGCGCAGGCTCTCCAAGATGTTCCCCACCGCTTCGGGCTCATACCGTTTGCGGTCTGTGTCCTCAATGCGTAGTATGAAGGCGCCGTTATGCTTGCGGGCGAAGAGCCAGTTGAAGAGAGCCGTCCTGGCTCCTCCCACGTGGAGATAGCCTGTGGGGCTGGGGGCGAAGCGCACGCGAACTATGTTGGTCATGGTTCATTCTCCGTCTCAGCAAGGGATCAGGAAACCAGGGACTAGGGAATCAGGAAATCAGGCCACCTGTAGAACTATCCCTTGGTTCCCTGATCACTGATTTCCTGATCACCGATCACTGCTTCCTCTTCCATTACTTCTTCTGCCAACTGCTCCAGAAACTGGACAAAGAATCCAAACCGCTCTTCCGCCAGCCGCTTGGCCGTCTCCGTCCACAGGTAGTCTTTGAAAAACGCGGCCCGCTCCATGACGCGACCCTCTGCCAGGGCCACACGGCACTCGTGGGACAGCTTATCCTGCTTGCCCAGGTACAAGAGGCCATCGGTCAACTCCTCACAGATACTCCTCCACCGACGGCAGACGCCACTGCAACTGCTCCCGGTAGGTAGGATGAGGCATGAAGGGGCGATGAGCGTTCATATTCCAACTGTCCTCAATTGGTCCACAACCCTCTTCATCTCTGCTATCACATCCTCTGTGCTTGGTTCTTCGCAGGGGATGTGGGCTTCGGGATCGTCAAAGGGATGATAGTGCCAGAACCGGTAGTTATCGTAGCCCATCACTCGCTGTCCGTGAAAAACGAGCGCATAGCTCTTCTTGCCCGTCAGAGCATTGAAGTAGACATCGGCAAAGGTCTCTTCATCAATGGTAACCCGAACCTGAAGAATCGCTGTTCGTCGTTCGGTGCTCTCCACCTTGGCAGTGGGAAAATAAGTCGCGATGGTAGCTAGAAGCAACTCTTTGAACTCTGTGATCATCATCAGAGTAGGCTTTCAACGCTTTTCAGATAGCTCAGCCATTGATGTTTCTCAACCATCAGGTCATCCCAGCGCATAGCATCCTGTTCCAGCGGGTAGGAAAACGGATCACCGAGTTCGCCACGTTCAAGGCAGGCTTTGAACTGGTCGTAGGTTAGACCATACTTGATTTCCAGGTCCAACATCTCCCGCTCGCACTCTTCCAGATAACGTCGAAGCTGATGGAACAGAAGGCGGGCAATCTTCTGATCTGTTGTTTCCCCTTCAACCCGGTCCAAAATCGGCCGAAGCTGGGCAGTCATTTCAATAGCTGTCATCGAGCACCTCCCATATCATCAAACCTGCTGCTCCAGGCCGGAACCTCTTCGTGCACTCCTCGACCGTGGCCTTCCCCGGAGTTTATTCAATCCCCAGGATAGTTCTTCTGGATGCAGGGCAGGTAGATCGCACGGCACTCCGCGGACCTGCTTACCCCACCGTCGGTGCCGACCCAGACGGTGCCTCCTGGGCCTACCGCGATAGCCTGGGCCCGGTCGTCCCCCAGGCCTTCGGCGATAGTGTAAGTATTCCAGTCGTCATCGCTCTGGTCATGGGGTGTACCTCCGTCTTCCAGCACCATCACCCCGGACCAGCCGGTGGCGATCCACTTGCGCCCTCTCCCATCAATGGCGATACCCTGATTGCAGTCGCCGACCGGAAAGGTGGTCCAGGTGTCGTCGGCCTTGTTGTGGGGCGTGTCTCCATCGTCCAGCACGCTGACCCCGCCGCAGGCGCCGAACCACTTGCGCCCTGACCCATCCACAACGATGGCGTAGACCGAGTTGCCGGCCAGCCCGTCTACAGGGGTGAAGGTGGTCCAGACGTCGTCGGACTTGTTGTGGGGCGTTCCGCCGTGGTCGAGCAGGCTCACGCCGTCACTCTCATGGGCGAACCACACCAGGTTGGGTCCGTCAACTGCTGCGACGTGCACCCTATCGCCGGCCAGCCCATCGGCGGCGGTGAAGCTGGTCCAGGTATCATCGGTCTTGTCGTATGGCGTGCCGGCGTCGTCCAGCACGCTGACACCATTTCCGTCGTTTACGAACCACTTCCGTCCCGCCTCATCCACAGCTATCCCTTCGATCCAGTTATGCACCAGGCCGTCGGCCGTAGTGAAGGTAGTCCAGGTATCGTCACTCTGGTCGTGAGGCGTGCCACCGTCGCTGAGCACCTTGACCCCACCTGAGGTGCCGAACCATTTCCGGCCCGCATCGTCCCTGATGATCGCCATAACACGGCCTATGCTGAAGGTGGTCCAGTTGCTGCCATCGAAGGCGACCAGCCCGCCCTGAGTGCCAATCCACGCCAGGTCTATTCCCTCAGTAGCTACAGCCTCGACGTCATTGTAGGGCAACCAGTCGGCGGTGACGTAGCTCGTCCAGACGTCATCCCCCTTGTCGTGGGGTGTGCCACCATGATCCAGCCGGCTCACCCCGCCATCCCAGGTGCCGAACCAGACTTGATTGCCTGCTCCGATAGCTATGTCTTGGACGTAGTCGTCGGCCAACCCGTCGGCAGTGGTGAAAGTGGTCCAGGTGTCGTCGCCCTTGTCGTGAGGCGTGCCACCGTCATCGAGCACGCTCACCCCGCCAGAGGCGCCGAACCACTTGCGGCCTGCTCCGTCCACGACCACAGCATAGACCCAGTCGTCGGCCAGACCGTCGGCGGTGGTAAAAGTAGTCCAGGTGTCGTCGCCCTTGTCGTGGGGGGTGCCGTTGTCATCAAGCACGCTCACTCCGCCGCCCCAGGTGCCAAACCATTTGCGGCCCGCCCCATCCACGACGGCAGTGTAGACCCTGTTGTCGGCCAATCCATCAGCGGAGGTGAAAGTGGTCCAGGTGTCATCGCCCTTATCGTGGGGTGTCCCACCGTCATCGAGCACGCTCACCCCACCATCCCAGGTGCCGAACCACTTGTGGCCGGCCCCATCAAGAGCGACGGCCAAGACGTCCTCATGCGCCAGTCCATCATCAACAGTGTAGGTAGTCCAGGCATCGTCCGGTTTGTCGTGGGGTGTGCCGTTGTCGCTCAGGACACTCGCGCCTCTGGCAGTGCCGATCCACTTGCGTCCCGCTCCGTCAATAGCCACGGCGAAAACCCAGCCGGTGTTCAACCCATCCCGTGGGGTGAAACTGGTCCAGGTGCCGGCGTCGTAAACCGTCACCCCGCCGTTCCAGGTGCCCAGGCCGAACCAGAGGCGTCCGGCAGTGTCCACAGCTACAGCGGAGACGTAGTTGTCGGGCAAGCCATCGGGAGACAGATACTTGACGTAGCTGCCGTCGGTCAGGTCCCAGCGCACCACGCCGCCCCTGGTCCCTGCCCAGAGGATGTCTCCCTGCACCGCCAGGGCCTCCACGTAGTTGCCGTTGGTATAGTTAGTCCAGGTGTACGCCTGGGCTTGGGTGGGCACGGCATTGTAGGTGCTCCCTGTATCTGCCACAAGCACCAGGCTCAGGAGCAGGGCTAAGCAGATGAGCGTAACCAACGCTTTTTCACTTTTCCGAATATACCTGGCCATCATTGTCCCTCCCTAGAGAAACCTCTCTACCTCAGGCATCCGCCACTCCAGTTGCTGCTCGTAAGTGGGGTGCGGCCTGAACTTCCTCGCACACCCTTCGATGGTGGCGTTGCCCACGATTTCGATGTTGTTCAGGTCGCCTGCGCCCAAGCCGCCGATCTTGCAGTAGTGGAGATAACCAACCTCGTCGGGATCGAAGCCCATCAGCTTCGTGGCCACGGTGTCGGCAGCCAGGAAGTCGGTGCTAGCAATGGCTACTCTGAGATCAACGGGATCGCCGCTGCTGGGGCCGTAGCCCTCCATCCCCACAAAGCCGTCTATCACCGAAAGATGGGGGGCGATGACCTTGGCTAGGGTATAGAGGTTGAGGTTGATGCCGTGGTAACCTTGATGAATGGCAAACTTGTCGCTGCGATTGATGGTGCTAAGGTGGCTTTTCACCTTTTCTGCTAAAACAGAGTTGGTCACTTGGTCGGGTAAGAGCTGGCCGAGTCTCTGGAAGAAGCCCCCTCCTCGGCCCCGGACCAGGCTGCCCATGACCATGTTCTTCAGCGAGAGGGTAACGATGACGGCGTCGTGGGTCTTGGGCGGGCTGACGGAGATGCGAAAGTCGCTCTCTAGCGCGGTCCTGGCCACTCGCACCCCCATGGGGCGCAGCCTTCGGTCATAGATTTGAACGCGTGCCCACTGGTCTTGGTTGAGATCTACGAACCGAACGCTGTACTCTTCGGCCAGGTTGAGGTAGCCGAAGTTGCGGTAGCCATCGAAGGTCTCGCTCCCTGCTGCCCCCTCACCGATGGTGATGGGGCCGTCGTAGCGAGGACGCAACCAGTCCAGCACAGCCCGCACGGCTTCCACGTGGGTGGCGGCCAGTTGCCACCTGGTGGAGACGAAGTTGGGCTTGATGAGCACGCGCTTCTTATCCCTTAGGTCAATGTCGCCCTCGATCAGGGCCAGGGCTTGGGCGATGTTATCGTATCTAGCGTTTCCCCTAATCAGGGCGACGCGGCTTTTCATGCTCTAAAACTCTATCTTCCTATACCTCATCACCACGCTCTGTACCAACCCCTCGGCTATGAGAAGGGCGATCAGGGAACTGCCGCCGGAGCTGATGAAAGGTAGAGGAATACCCATCACCGGCAGCAATCCTAGGTTCATGCCGATATTAACCACACTCTGGAAGAAGATCACAGCGGCTACACCGCAGGCGATCAAACGGCCAAAGCTATCACGAGCAAGGCTGGCCGCTCTAATAATCCGCCATAGGATAACACCAATGAGGGCAAACATGAACAATGCGCCCACCAAGCCCATCTCCTCGCCGATGACGGAGAAAATAAAATCCGTGTGCCGTACCCTCAGGAAGTGCAATTGGCTCTGGCTGCCACTGGCATACCCCTTTCCCAGCCACCCACCGGAGCCAATGCTGATCAGGGCCTGGTCAATGTTATACCTGGCCGCCGGGTCCTGGGCTGGGTTGATAAAGAGGAGAAGCCTGCGCTGCATATAATCCTCGAGCGAGAACCAGATGAGCGGCGCGGACAGAAGTCCGACAAAGCCGAGAATGCCTAGGTGCAACAGGCGCATCCCGGCCATCAAGACCATGATCAGCCAGACAACCGCCAAGACAATCACCGTCCCTAAGTGCGGCTGTAGATAGATCAACACCATGGGCACGGCCACATAGATGATGGAAACTAGGATATAGCGGAAACGTCCTATATCTTTCTCGTGCTGAGCCAGGAACTGAGCCAAAGTAACGACGATCAAGACCTTGGCCAGCTCGGAGGGTTGAAAGGAAGTGCCAGAGATCCAGCGCTGCGCACCATAGGTTGTCTTCCCCACCAAGAGAACTAGGAGTAAATAGGCGATGGTCAGGACGTAAAGGGGCTTTTGCAAGCTTTCAAGGAAGCGATAATCAATGGCGGCCACCAATAGCAACAAGGCCAAACCCACCAGGGCCAAGATAGCCTGCCTGCGAGGCAAGTCTTGTAGGTCCGGCGTGTCCAGGGTGGCGCTGTAGATCATGGCTATGCCAAAGGCGATCAAGAGCACAGTTATAGCTAGCAGCACAAAGTCGAAGTTACGCCATATCTTACGATCCATCTGTCGCCGAAATCCTAAGCTGGAAATTGGACGTTGGAGGTTTGAAGCCTGTCCTGAGACTAGTCGAAGGGTTGGAAGTTTGAAGTTTGCTCCCCTGCCATATCAGGGGTTAGTGGCCTGCCGTCATTTCCTCTGCCCGCGAGTGCCGAGGAGAGGGATGTCAGCTATCAGCCGACTGCGCCTCTTACCTTGAGAGAAGGTGACGTCCACTCCCTCGCGGTCTATCTCAACGTGCTTAGAGATGACGGTGATGAGCTCGTTCTTAAGGATCTGCAAAAGCTCCGGAGAGATCTTGATCCGGTCGTAGGCCAGCACCAACTGCAAGCGCTCTTTAGCGACGTCCCGGCTGGAGGGCTTACGTTGTCCGAATAGCCGGTCTAGAATCTTCATGCTTACCCCCTATCCTTGGCGAACAAAGCGAACAAGGCGTTCGATAAGATTGGGCATCTCCCTGATGTTCAGGAAAGGGACTTCTTCGCCCAGCAGACGTCGCGCGATGTTGCGGAAAGCGAGGCCGGCCGGAGCCTTATCATCCAGAACAATGGGCACACCCCTGTTGATGGACACAATGATCGCCTTGTCCTCGGGAACGATTCCTTTCAAATCTATAGCCAGAATCTCAACGACGTCGGCTGTGTTCAGCATATTGCCGTAGCGCACCATTTCCGGCTTTACGCGGTTGATGATCAGGCTGGCTGGCCCTTTCTCCTCGGCTTCGACCAAGCCGATGATGCGGTCGGCATCGCGGACGGCTGCGACCTCGGGTGTGGTAACGATGAGGACCTCATCGGCGGGCGCGATGGCGTTACGGAAGCCCCATTCGATCCCGGCAGGCGAATCAATGAGGATAAAATCGAAATCGTCGCGCATCTGGCTGCAAAGCCGGATCATGTCCTCAGGGCTGACAGCGGTTTTATCGCGAGTCTGGGCTGCGGGCAAAAGATACAGTTCCGAGACGTGCTTGTCCCTGATCAGAGCTTGGCGCAGGCGGCAATACCCCTCGGCGACATCCACGATGTCGTACACGATGCGGTTCTCCAGGCCCATCACCACGTCTAGATTGCGCAGGCCGATGTCGGCGTCAACCGCCACCACCCGCCGGCCCAAGACGCCCAAAGCAACACCCAAGTTGGCAGTAGTGGTGGTTTTGCCTACCCCTCCCTTGCCCGAGGTGATAGTGATGACCCTAGCTGCCATGATCTAATCTCCTGAACGTCGGAAGCTGGTTACCGGCTTCCAGTTGCTAGCGATGCTAGCGACTAGTGGCTAGACTTCCACGACTTGACGATGATCCTTCCTTCTTGAACAAAGGCCATCTCCGGTATAGTTTTGCGCCTTGGTTTCCCCTCTGGCGGGCGAGCAATGTGCTTGCCAATGCGCAGTTGAGTGGGAGCCAGATCTAGGGCACACACAATGGCCTGGTCATCGCCCACGGCCCCGGCATGAACCGTGCCCCTAAGCCTTCCCCAGATGACAATATCGCCGCCAGCGATGACCTCAGCACCGGCGTTCACATCGCCAATGACCACCACGTGGCCTGGGTGCCGGATGACTTGTCCTGAGCGCAAGGTGCAACGGACCAAGGCGCCCTCGCTGAACTCCTCTTCGGCTCTCCCTTCCAGCCGCAGTTCAGGCCAGGGGTCGCGCCTCGTCTCCAGACCCAGGTGGCGAGCAGCGGCTCTGGTGACCGGCGCTTCGCTAATCACTGTCCCCAGGCTAACCTCGTTTTGGGCTAGCAGAGCCTTGATGTGTCCTATCTCCTCTATGGACATCTCTCGCTGCCCAACTGCCAAGGCCACCCACGCTCCCTTGAAGAACGAGGCCGTGCCGGTCAGTCGCTCCTCGAACTCAGTCAAGATACTCGCTAGCTCCCCCTCGCCCAGGGTCACCAGCAAACCATTCTTTGTGCCTTTGATATTAACACTAGCCAAAGCTGTCCTCGCTCCTGCTTCAATAATACCTCATAACGATAGACTTGTCAAAATCGTGAAAATCGAGCAGAAGCTGTTGCCCAAGAATGCAAGAGGGCGAAGCACAAAAAAGTGGCCTCGCCCTTGAGGTATCGGAGAGTCATCTGGAGTCGTTATCTGCCGATCGGCCCCGCTGATCACTTCCCGATGGACATCCCGGTAGGGTCTATCTCATGCAATAGGCGGAGCTCCTCCTCCGTGGGAGGCTCAGTAGTCTCCACTTTCTCGGGGATGATGATCTCGAAGGAGCTGCTCTCTTTGATGTTCTCTATGCTGACGCCAGGATGGACGGCCAGAAGCTTCATCATCTTCGTTTCCTCGTCGAAGCCGTAGACGCCGAACTGAGTAATCACTCGATAGGGGCCACTTGCCTCAGGAAGCCCGGCCCTCTCTCTGGCGCCTGGGCCATCCAGATAACCAGGTGTGGTAAGGAAATCCACTCTCTCCACAAAGCGCCTCTTGTCCTGACCCATGATGATGATCGTGCGGTGGCAGAGAGAGCCCACATCGTTGGCCCCGCCGCTTCCAGGGAAGCGCACCTTTGGTCTCTCCCAGTCGCCAATGACGGTGGTGTTGATGTTCCCGTACATGTCTATTTGGGCCGCGCCGAGGAAGCCGTAGTCAAGATAGCCGGCCTGGGTTATGGACATGGCATCGTGCATGCTGGAGGCGGCCACCGCCCTGTAGAAGGTGCGGGAATCCCCTACAGAGATGGGCAAAACGGGAGATTGAGGGCCCATTCCGCCGGCCTCGAAGATGATAAGCAGGCCAGGGGCGTGAGTCCTCTGAGCCAACATTGAGGCAATCATCGGCAGGCCCGTGCCCACGAAGACGGATTTCTTATTCTCCAACATCCTGGAAGCCACGCAGGCTTGAAGTTCCCTTGGGTTGTATTCTGTCGCTTGATGAGCCATTGGTGTACTCCTTCACTTCTTCTCCAACCATGGAGCCTTCATCGGCTCTTGGAATCGTTCCACCCTCTTCAGGTAGTTGAGCTTCCTGATGCCCCCAACGAGCTCCAGGTACTCCTCGAAGTCCTTCACGCCGAAGACGTACTCGTCGAAGTATTGCTTCGTCCCCTCGGGGGTTCTGGAAAGCTCTAGCCACTCGCCGATGTGCTCCTCATCGTAGAAGTAGAGGTAAGGCATCTCGGCAGGATAGGCACCATAGGGGACTTCGCATACGGCATCTACCACGAAGAAGGGGATGGCGGTGCGGTAAGGCTCGTTCCTGATGACCTCGTTGTCAACGATCTCCTCGGTGGTGATGAGCACCCGCCGGGCCGCCCTTGCCAACTCGAAATCCTCCACCAGGATGCCGTCTATCTGGGCGTTACCGTACATGTCGCAGCGGTGTAGATGGAGCATGGCCACGTCGGGATAGGCAGCGGGGATAAGGCAGATGGGCTTCCCACTCCAAGGATCCTTCACCACCTTGCAGCAACTCTTCTTCAGGGTATCGGTGCCCATCATGTTGCGAGAGGGGATAAAGGGTACCCCCATCATCCCCGCCAGGAAGCGCCACTGGTAGCCAGCGTTGGAGATCTCGGCCACGACCTTGCACTGGCCCGTCTCCACCGCTCTCCTACCAGCCGGGGAGAGGCCCCTCAATTCGTGGCCGAAGGCATAGGCCACCTCCACCCTGGTCACGCAACCCGCGCCGATGAGGATATCAATGTCGTGGACGGCCGTCTTGCCAGCCATGGCCAGGTTGCGCCTCCCCTGGCGGATGATCTCGTAGATCAAGGCCATGGGGGTCCTGATATGACCAAACCCACCACAGGCGATGTAGTCCCCATCGTGGACGAACTTTTCCACCGCCTCCTTCACGCTCATCCGCTTGTCATACAGGTCCCTGGATTTGTTCTCCAAGACCCATTTCCGGTTCTCATCGGGGTCATGCCAGCCGAGAAGTTCCCCTTCACCCTCTAATAGGATTTCCATGACTATCCTCCTTATTTGGTAAGAGCCAGGGCTATTCTATCACGAAGGGCTCTGTCCTGTCAAGGACTTGCGGTCTTTTTTCGAAAGCGCGTGTATTTGCTCAGGTGAGAGAGGGCGAAGACGGCCCTGTTCACCTGGGGATAGACAGGGAAGCCTTGGCCTTCAATCCTCGCAGTCGCCTTCCTCACGAGTTCCTCATTCCCCTCGACGCAGAAGAGCACCGGCTTGCCAGCGGCCCGGAGCAAGTCGAAGTCGGGTTTATAAGTCTCCCAGCGGGGCATGGCGAACACGCTGACCACTAGTGCGTCCACCCCCTCGTCGCGCAGCACCGCCTCGATGGCGACCCCGTAGGCCGTATCCACCCAATGTCGTTCTATGGCCGGCCAGAGGTCTACGGGATTCCTTATCCTATGCCAGGTGGGCGTTATCTCCCCGAGGGCTTTCACCGTCGCAGGCGAAAACTCGGCCAGCTCCAGCCCCTCCCTCTGGCAGGCATCGGCGGCGATGACGCAGCTCGCCCCCGTGAAGTGGATGACCGCCACCCTGTTCCCCCTGGGGAGAGGAAGGAAGGAGAAACCCTTGACCACGTCGAGGAGTTCCTCGAAGCTGTGCACCCTCGATATGCCAGCCTGCTTGCAGGCCGCCTCGAAGACCTCGGCATTGCCGGCCAGGGATGCGGTGTGGGATAGGGCCACCTCTGCGCCGGCCTCGGTGGTTCCCGACTTGAGGACGACGATGGGCTTCTCCTTGGTGACCTCCCTCGCCACCTTCAGGAACCTGCGGCCGTCACTTAACCCCTCGATGTAAATAGCCACGACCTTGGTCTGCGCGTCTCTCGCCAGATACTCCAGGATGTCGGCGTCGTCCAAGTCGGCCTTGTTGCCCATGCCAGCCACCTTGCTGATGCCGAAGTGCTGAGAAGAGAGGATGTGCTCGAACAACACCCCCAGGAAGAGGCCAGTTTGGGCGATGAAGGCCACATTTCCCGAAGTCACCCTGTCCACCGGTATAAAAGAGGAGGTGAATTTGTTCTCAGGGTTGAAAACACCGGTGGTGTTCGGCCCGAGTATCCGAATGCCGGCCTCTCGGGCGATGGCCATCACCTCCTCCTCCAGCCGCCTCCCTTCCTCGCTCTCCTCCGAGAAGCCGGAGCTGATAATGATGGCCGACTTGATCCCCTTCCTGGCACAATCCCTCATCACATCCACTGCGACTCTCGCGGGTGTGGCAATGATGGCCATGTCAACCTGGTGGGGGATTTGATCAACGGTGGGATACGCCTTGAAGCCCAAGATCTCCTCTGCCCTCGGGTTAACAGGGTAGACCTCCCCCTCGTATCCCAACCTCAACAGGTTATCGAGGATGTTGAAACCCGCCTTCCCAGGGGTAGTGCTGGCTCCAATGACGGCCACGCTTTGAGGCTCGAACACGGCAGTGAGGTTCGCCTTGGGCGCCACGAAAACCTGCCTCGACGTCTCCTCCTCCAAGATCATCCTGGCGTCAACCACCAGGCTTCCCTCAGGGTAGACAAAGATGGGGTTCAGGTCCACCTCTTT
>JBAWAP010000084.1:0-2776 GCA_049589355.1 Anaerolineae bacterium | reverse complement strand
AGACGGTCTACGCCGGTTTATCGCCCATTTGGGCGATGTGCTATGCTGGGGGCTTCACGACGAGTGTGAGCGATCAGACCGAGGCCAATGAGATAGGGGGAGTTCTGCAAGCCGCGCTCCGCGAAGTCCCTCCAGAGCGGCCGTATCGAGGTCCGAGCACATTTCGCCGCGGCATTTACAGCTATGTGAACGAAGTCGAGGGCGATGTCTATCGCTTTTCTGGAATTGAGACCATCGCACGCGGAGATGAAGTTGTGTACCAACTGCGGTACAATGGCGGTGTGTTGTGCTGAGCGAGCTAGCTTGCCGGTGAAAGGGCGGCCCAAGTTATGGTCGGCGGGGCGGTCGCCCGCCCCACCGCACCATGAAAGATTCGCGCAACGCCAACGAGGTTCGCAACGTAAGCCGCTCCTCGGCCCGGTGGCTGTGGCAATACGCCATCACCCAGAAAGAGCAGTATCCCGTCCAGGTGGATCAGGTGGACTGGCGTGGCGATATCGGCCTCTGGAAGAAGAAGCGGCGTGCGGGCAAGGTGCGCTACGACTTCGTCCAGCGGGACGCCGAAGGCCAGTTGCACGTCTACTACGGCGTGACGGAGGAGGGCCTGCACGGCGAGTGGAGGCAGTTGGTGGAGGAAAAGCAGTAGCGAGGAGGCGTGGATATGGAATTGGCAGACAGAGAGAGCAGCATGCTTCAGGAATTCAAGGATGCTGTAGCAGAAGGATTGCCCCATACTGTTAAGCTGATCAAAGTCTTCGGCTCCAGGGCCAGGGGGAATGCCGAGGAGTGGTCTGATCTCGATGTGCTGGTTGTCGTCACAGGGGATTCCGCCTCTATCGAGGAAAAGATACGTGAGATCCGCTATGAGACCGTATGGCGGCATAACTTCCATCCCTTGATCTCTTTGCTGCTGCTAAGTGAAGAGGAGTATGCCAATCTGTCTCGCCTACAAACGGGGCTCTGGCGGAACATCGAACGAGAAGGAGTGACTTTATGGCGAGCCTTTTAAGGGAAGAGGTGGAGCAATACATGGCTCGTAGTGAGCGAGCTCTTGAGGCAGCCCAAGTGCTGGCGGAGCACGGTTATTGGGCCGATGTGCTTTCTAAAACCTACTTCGCCATGTTCTATGCGGCCAGCGCTCTGCTCTGCGCTGATGGCATCTCTGTCTCAAAACACTCGGCAGTGGTGGCCCTGGTGGGGGAGCGATTTGCCAAGCCAGGCCGCATTGACCGCAAGTTGCACCGGATGCTAATTGATATGCTGGATGAACGGCACGTAGCGGACTATAGGATCGAGATAGAAGTCACACGGGAGGAAGCTGAACAAGGACTGCGCACCGCCAGGGAATTTGTGAGGGCGATCAGAGGGTATCTGGAAAGCGAAGGGGGAGGCTAACCGAGGGGTGCGCCAAGATTCTGTCCAGCGAGACACCGAAGGCCAATTGCATGTCTACTACGGCGTGACCGAGGAGGGCATCCACGGGCCGTGGAGAGAATTTCTGGAAGGGGAGTAGGGAGCTGCGGGAAAGAAGCTCATTGCAGTGGATTCCCAACGACGCCAATATACCTGTTACACATGAGGGTAACACTATGTCCCAGAAGATAACCAACCATAAAGTGCTGACCAGATACCGTGATGCCTTACTGGCCCGCTTTCCGGACCAACTGCAGCGACTGATCCTCTTTGGCTCCCAGGCTAGAGGGGACGCCACAGCAGGGTCGGACATTGATATATTGGTGGTGGTGAGCTGGGGAGAAGAACGCCTGCCCGGTGGTTTCTATGCCGCTCCCTTCAGTGACCCTCGCTGGCAGGCCATTGTTGATATGGCCAGCGACATCTCTCTGGAACACGGAGTCTACATCTCGCCCCTGGTGATTAGCGAGCGCCGGTTCCACGAATGGTCTCCGCTGATCAAGCGGGCGAAGGAAGAGGGAATAGAGATATGGAGGAAAAGTCAGAGCTGATCCCAGTCTGGCTGGCTCTGGCGGAAGAGAAGCTGGAAGTCGCCCATGAGCTGCTTGGTCTGTCCCGCTTTGACGACGCCGTGTCCAAGGCTTACTACGTGATGTTCTACTCGGCCAAAGCTGCGCTCCTGGCCGTTGACGTGGACTTGCGCCGTCACTCCGCAGTCGTGTCTCAGTTCGGTCAGCACTTCGTCAAGGGGGGCTACGCAGACAGACGGTATAGTCGTATACTCGCACGGGCGATGCAGGCCCGCGAAGCCAGTGATTACGATCCGCGAACAAGAGCGTCACAGCAGGACGCTCAACAAGCTGTAGCCGATGCAGAGGCTTTTCTGGAGAAGGCCAGAGAGATTCTGGGAAAGGTGCTTGGCGAGGATACATAGCCTCGTTGGGTGCACCTACGCCTGTGCTGCATCAGCCGCTCCTTGGCCCGGTGGCTGTGGCAATGCGCCATCACCCAGAAAGAGCAGCACCCTGTCCAGGTGGACCAGGTGAACTGGCGTGGCGACATCGGCCTCTGGAAGAAGAAGCGGCGGGCAGGCAAGGTGCGCTACGACTTTGTCCAGCGGGACGCCGAGGGCCAGTTGCACGTCTACTACGGCGTGACGGAGGAAGGCATCCACGGGCCGTGGAGGGAGTTTTTGGAGGGGGAGTAGGCGGCTCTAGGAATAGACATTCGGAGTAAGACGAATGAAGATACCAATCGGACGCGACGAGCTCATTGCCTTTCTGATAGACGCCAAACGCCGTACGTATGCGGCTGGAGGCGGTGGGAGCGAGGCTACTGTCACGCCCTTGCTGCCCGGCTCGCA
>JBAWAP010000083.1:0-47107 GCA_049589355.1 Anaerolineae bacterium | reverse complement strand
AAGTCACTCCTTACTTTAGATATCTTCTCTATCGAAAACAAAAGATCACCTCCGAGCTTGGGCACATTTGATACACAGAGTAGTGTGAGGGAGCACTGCCAAGCGTTCGGCGTCGATCTCCTGCCCGCACACCTCGCACACTCCATAGCTCCCCTCTTGCATCTTGCGTAATGCAGCCCTGATTGACTTAGCTTTTGCCTCCAAGCTTTGTCGCAGAGCGAGACTGAACTCCCACTCATAAATGGTTGGGCCTCCTTCGCCCAGACCATAATCAGCCTTGTCCTCTAGCTTTTTGTTCAGTTGCTCGATTTCGGCTAAAGTCTCTTCTAATGCTTGCTCTAGCCTCTCTCGCTCCGGAGACATCTGAGTCATTACCTCGCTTCTGGGATGTTATATCACCCGCTATCGGCCACCTCAGGCAATCACTGCACTTGGCGACAGAAGCATCTCTTCTCTCATTAGCTCCTCTTATCTCACTATCACGTGCTCCCTTTTTGACTATCGGTTAGCCCTTCAACCAAGAACTCGGCCATCCTACCTCGTCAAAGCCTCTCTGAGGCTCGAAGCCGAGTTCTTGCTACCCTAGCATCCTCAAAGGTCAGCAAAACGACGTTTTGGGATTTTGGTTAGTTTAATTATACCTGATTCGGTTATATTTGTCAAAGTTTGACAATCTTTACTCAATCCTGTATAATTGTGTTGAATTGGAAACCGGTGTAACAAAAACCTATCCCTTCAGCAAGAGGACATACGGAGGTCTAAGGCTGCTTGCCTGAACACGGATTATGAGACCCTTCTGGAAACCCCAAGGGCTGAACTAGTCTGTTTGGCAGCGTCGAATCCGCTGCCAAGCCAGGAACGATTTTTATGCAGTTATGAACTGCCCTGCCAAGGTGCCATAAGTATTACATTCCAGTAAACGTCCGCCATAAGGCAGCAAAAGGCTCGGCTACTATCCTCGGCGTGTTTTATGGGATAGGTTAGCCGGGCCTTTCTTCTTGCAGAGAAACAGACCTCAGATAAACAGGTGTTACCGTCTGTCATTCACTGATGATGGTATGCATCGCTGACAAAACTCCAAGTGGTAAAAGGACAAGCTGTGGAACAATATCTAACAGTAGCTGAATTAATTAAGGAAGAACAGGTTTCGTCGCCCATGGGGGAGCTCTTGTCGGAGGAATACGACTACCGGCATCCACGACGTGGCGAAATCCGCCAAGCCACAGTGTTATCCATCGAGCCTCACCAGATCGTCGTAGATATCAAGGCCAAGCAGGACGGGATCGTCCCGGAGGGTGACCTTGAGAGACTGGGGGAGGAGGAATTAACCACGATAGATATTGGCGATGAGATACCGGTTTATGTCCTCACGCCAGAGGATAGCAATGGAAACATCGTCGTTTCCATCAATATGGCCTTGGTACACCGGGATTGGCTGAGGGCCGAAGAGCTCTTTAAGAGCGGTGAGATATGTGAGGGAGAGATAAGCAATCGCAACAAGGGCGGGCTAATTATTCCCTTCGGCAGGATATCGGGATTCCTTCCAGCTTCGCAACTGGTGAACATGCCTCGTCGGCTCTCCCATGAGAAGAAAATGGCTAAGCTATCCGAGTTCGTGGAACAGACCCTGCCTCTAAAGGTCATCGAAGTCAATCGCCACCAACGGCGCTTGATCTTCTCGGAGCGAGCAGCACAGCGCCAATGGCGTGAGCAGAAAAAGGAACAATTGATGAGCCAGCTATGCGAAGGCGATATTCGACGGGGCACCGTCAGCAGCCTGTGCAATTTCGGTGCCTTTGTTGACCTGGGAGGCGCTGATGGCTTAGTGCACATTTCCGAACTCGCTTGGTATAGAGTAAAACATCCCCGCGAAGTGCTGAGCGTTGGCGATGAAGTTGATGTTTATGTCCTGCGCCTGGATTACAAAAGAAGGAGGATCGGCCTCAGCATCAAGCGCCTCCAACCAGACCCCTGGACCCTGGTGGATGATAAGTACCAGGTAGGACAACTTTTGCAAGGCAAAATCACCAACGTCGTTGATTTCGGAGCCTTCGCTCGCATCGAGCCGGGGGTGGAGGGCCTGATTCACATATCTCAGTTGGCCGAGGGCAATGTCGGCCACCCTTCCAACGTGGTGAAGATGGGCGACGAACTGACCTTGCGCGTCATCAGCGTGGATGCTAGGCGACGGCGCATTGGCTTGAGCTTGCGTCAGGCGCCACCCAAGGAGGAGTTGGCCGAGGTCAAGGAGGATCTGCCACCCGAGCTTGCCCCCGATGACAAAGTAATACCTGCTGAGGTGCCAGAAACGGCAGAGGAACCCGTCGTCCCTGAAGAGGGAGCGGATGCCAAAGCCAAGATCGAAGAGAAAGAGCTTGAAAGTGACACGACCCCTCAAGTAGGAACCGTTGAGGAGGCCCCTCAAAACTCTGACTTACCAGAAGACGTGAGGATTAGTTTAGCAGAGTAAGGGGGTTTGAACTGAGTGACCAAATCAGCTAAGCGGCAAGTACCGAGAACGCAGGGGACAATCATGAGAAGCAGGTTCTTGAGACGTTGCGAGAATTGACCAGAAGGAGGTGACCCAGAACATACGACCGTCGAACTCAGACCGCATGAGTCCCAGGAGGCGACAACGACGCGAGGAAGGACGATAGTGCCAGGGATTGCCGGCGAAATGGGTCTGTGTGCCGACCTCTCGTTACGTGTGACTATCAGCCAATACATCACACTATAAAACACGATTCAGGAGGTTTTCATAATGAATATCGAACAGAGAGACAAGGCACTTGAGCTTTTGCGCCGTCATCCCGTTATAGACGGCCACGCCGATACCTTTCTGAAGCTAAAGGACCGCGAAGAAGCCTTCTTCGGTCCCCTGGACCCAGACGAGAGACACATTGATGTGGAGCGAATGGCCGAGGTGGGTCATAACGTCCAGGTTCAGGCCCTCTTCACTGAAGAGCAGTGCCAGGACGCCGACGCGCTGCAGTTCGGACTTGAGTTCGCCGTCCGCTTTAGGAGGGCTCTCGAATCGGAGGCCAACCGGTTGCTGTCGTCGCCCATTAACCTGATCCTCACCAGAAGGGACCTCAAGCGCGCCCTTGAGCCAGGCAACCTGGGTTTCCTCTTCTTCATGGAGGGGCTGACACCCATACGGGACCGGCTTGAAAACGTGGAGGCCTTTTTCAGGCTTGGCCTTCGTGGCATGACGCTGACCCACAACCACGGCAACGCCGTCACAGACGGCGCTAGGGTAAATAACCCTCAGGGACTTACACAGTTCGGGCGGGAGGTCGTGAGGCTGATGGAGGGGCTCGGTATAACGATGGATTTCGCGCATTGCGGCGAACCAGGATTCTGGGACGCAGTCAGAATGGCACGTAAGCCTGTAATCAACTCGCACACGGGCCTGCGAGCCTTTAAGGACATTCCTCGCAACTTCTCGGACGACATGTGCAAAGCCGTGGCCGATACCGGCGGCGTGATTTGCCTAACCTACATACCCTTCTTTTCGGGGGCAGACAGGGACGGTGAGCACCCAGCGACACTCGACACACTCGTTCGGACCTTCGACTACCTTATAAACCTGGTCGGTCTGGACCATGTTGGCCTCGGGTCCGACTGGGACGGCTTCAGCGAGCCCTACTTCGAGGGATTAAGGCATATCGGCGACGAGCCGAACCTGATAGCCGCTCTAATGAGTGCGGGGTACGATGATGAATCCTTAGCGAAAATCATAGGCGGCAACATGAGGCGTGTGCTGACTGAGAACCTGCCCGATTGAGAACCTAGCCTACTCACATGCGGTGAAGGTGAATTCGGCACCACATACGGTGCAAATCATAAGCGGATCCACTCTTCGCGCAAAATCCATTTGGACGACTGAACCGGCGTGTCTGTTGTAGCAGATAATAGTATGGACGGTGGACCTTTGATGACTTGATCAAAGCACATATTTTTGTTGATCGCTAGAGTTTGATAAGAACCCTGGGTAGCCTCAGGGTCTCAGAATAGGTGGGCTGGGGCTCAAGCTCCAGCCCACTTCCCTGTTCAGACATTTTCAAGATTCAGCACATCACAGTGCGTAGCCGCTGATGACTCTGTTCGTCCGCAAAAGCAGCCACGGCGGGTTGCCGCTACGGTTCATTGAGAATATGTAACTGCTCAGCCCGTGTCATTGCGAGGAGCGTTTTTTGCGACGAAGCAATCTCCTCCTTGCGGCTTGGGGATTGCTTCGCTTCGCTCGCAATGACAGCCTGAGTAGTCACGAGAATATCAAGATTGACACAAGGGTGCTTTTATGCTATAGTCTCCTTGGGTAAAGGAATAAAGAGGATTGCTAATGACCGCACTTAGAGCACGAAGCAAGTTCATCATCGGCGGAGCCATCATAGTGTTGACGGTGGGCTATCTCATCGTCAGCAGCATCGGGGGCTCGACAGCCTATTACCTGACCGTGGAGGAAGTGAAGGCCAAGGGGCCTTCGGAGCGCATAGTTAGAGTCGCTGGGACTGTCATGGGAGAGACCATCGAGTGGAACGCTCAAGAGTTGATGCTCAGATTCAAGATCGCCGACGATAGTGGGAGCCTAGCCGTGATCTATAACGGCCCCCGCCCCGACATGCTCCGGGATGGCGCTGAGGCCGTAGTCGAGGGCAGATACATCGAAGGGCAATCTTTCGAAGCCAACAACCTGCTCCTCAAGTGCCCCTCCAAATACGAAGAGGCGGCAACGGCCACCGCAGAGTCAGTGGTCAGTGATCAGTGATCAGTCAATGTCAGCAGGCCAGATGCAACGCACTTCTTGAAATGCATTGCACCTTTAGGCTGGCAAACGGAGGTAAGTTTTCATGACCAGTGTTGGCTATGGAGCTCTGGAACTAGCCTTGGTGATTTCTATCTATACTGCAATAGCCTCGATCTTAGAAGCCCGGCGTGGGTCCGCGAAGCTGGCAGGGAGCGCCCAAAAAGGGATTGTGGCAGTAGCAGCGTTGGTCACCTTGGCCTCGGCCATCTTGATCTATCTGCTGATAACCCGCGACTTTCAGGTTAAGTATGTGTACCGGTACGTCAGCACCTACTTGCCCACGATCTATACTCTCTCCGCCTTCTGGGCCGGACAAGAGGGATCTCTTCTCCTCTGGCTGTGGCTCTTGACCATTTTCTCCCTCCTCATAACCCTCCCCCCCCGTTGGGGGGGGAAAGAGAGGGGGGAGGGTTGGAGCCAGGAACTCAAGCCCTACGCGCTGGCGGTGTTGGCTTTTTGCCAGGCCTTCTTTGCCTTCCTTCTGGTCTTTGCTTCCAATCCCTTCGCCACCTCTCCCAGCAGGCCCGCCGAAGGTTTTGGCATGAACCCCTTGCTGGAGAACTTCTGGATGATCATCCACCCTCCTGTTGTATTCATAGGCTACGCCGCGTACACCGTACCCTTCGCCTTCGCCATCGCCGCCCTCATAACGGGAAGGTTGGGTGAGGGATGGATACGGGGCATCCGGCGCTGGAACCTCTTCGCCTGGCTCTTCCTGGGCCTGGGCATCATCATGGGTGCCTGGTGGTCCTACTTGGAACTGGGCTGGGGAGGATATTGGGGCTGGGACCCGGTGGAGAACTCCTCCCTCATCCCCTGGCTGGTAGGTACGGCCCTCTTGCACTCGGCGACGATGCAGGAGCGGCGAGGGATGTTCAAAGTTTGGAACATCGTACTTATCAGCCTGACCTTCGTCCTCTGTATCTTCGCCACCTTCGTCACCAGGAGCGGTATCATCCAGTCGGTCCATGCCTTCGGCGAGTCAGTCATAGGTTACTACTTCCTGGCCTTCCTTGCTATTGTCCTGGCTCTTTCTTTTGCCCTGACTCTCTACCGGCGTCGAGAACTGGCTAGCAAAGGTGAACTGAAGTCGCTGCTTTCCCGCGAGGCTAGCTTTCTTCTCAACAACCTTCTCTTTGGCGGGCTGGCTTTGGCGGTGTTTATCGGCACTGTGTTCCCCACCGTCAGCGAGATCGTGCAAGGTGCACAGGTAGCCCTGGGGGCCTCCTTCTTCGAGCACGTCTTCACCCCTCTAGCCTTGGCCCTCGTCCTCCTCATCGGTATCTGTCCTCTGCTGGGCTGGCGACGGACTGCATCGGGGCGCTTCCTGCGAAGCCTGCTCTATCCTGGCATCATGGCCCTGGCCTTCGCTGTGGTGATCTTCGTTCTGCGAATCAGAGATCCTTTTGCCCTTTTGTCTTTCACTGTTTGTGCCTTCGTGGCGAGCGTTATCCTCTGGGAATTTCTGCGGGGCACGATAGCCCGCCGCCACTCGACGGGAGAGGGCTATCTGTTGGCCCTGGGGCGGCTGATAACCAAGAACCGGAGGCGCTACGGCGGCTACCTTGTCCACTTGAGCATGGCCATCATCACCGTGGGAGTTGTGGGCTCCTCCCTTTATCAGACCGAGTATCAGGTCGCCTTAGCGAAGGGCGAGAGGGTAACGGTTAAAGATTACACTCTGGAGTATGAGAAGTTTGAGGCCCAGGCTACTCCAGCCAAGCATCGGTTCGCAACCCTGCTGGGCGTTTACCGGGGCAGTAAGAGGATAGCCACTCTGTTTCCGGAGAAGAACTTCCACTGGAACGTGGAGCAATGGGTGACCGAGGTAGCCATCCGTACCAGCCTCAAGGAGGATCTATACGTTATCCTGGCTGGCTTTGCTGAGGATGGTTCAGCCACCTTCCAAATCCTGATTAATCCCTTGGTCGTGTGGCTCTGGATCGGCGGGGGACTTCTGCTCTTGGGCGCTGCCGTGGCTATCTGGCCTGAAGGACAGGAAAGCTCAAAGCAAGGGGTAGGGGGCAAGAAGCAGGAAGCAGGAGGGTGGGTAGGCGATGATTGAGGTGCGAGGCCTGGTCAAATCCTTCGGCAGCAAGGTGGCCTTGGGGGGCGTTGACCTGGACGTGGCCGAGGGGGAGTTCCTGACCCTGGTGGGCCCCAACGGGGCGGGCAAGACTACCCTAATCCGTGTCCTGGCCACTCTGACCAGGCCTACGAAGGGCAGTGTGCGCATAGCCGGTTGTGATCTGGTTAAGCAGGGCACCGAGGTCCGCCAGCGCATCGGTCTGGCTTCCCATCAGACCCTCCTCTACGAGGACCTTTCGGCCGAGGAGAATCTGCGCTTTTATGGCCGGATGTACGAGGTGCCCGAATTGGAGGAACGCATCACCGCCCTCCTGCAACGCGTGGGCCTGGATCATCGCCGCCACGACCTGGTGCGCACCTTCTCCCATGGTATGCAGCAGCGCCTATCCATCGCCCGGGCCCTCTTGCATGACCCCACTCTCCTACTATTGGACGAGCCTTATACTGGCCTGGATCAGCAAGCCATGGAAGTGCTGAGGGAAGTGCTGGTGGCCCTCGTCGGGAGATCGCGCACCGTGCTGATGACCACTCACAACCTGGAGCAGGGCCTGGAGCTCTGTGATCGAGCCGCCATTCTGGTCAACGGTCACATCGTATACCAGGCAGATAAGAGCCGGCTGGATTTAGCCAGCTTTCGAGAGACATACCGCCGCTTTCTTGACGTTTCACGTTTTACGTTTCACGCTGGGGTGGGGCGATGAGATTCCTGCGGAGAGTGCTGGACATCGTCCAGAAGGACGTGGCAGTCGAGCTGCGCACCAAGGAGATGCTCAGCTCCATGTTCGTCTTCGCCCTGCTGGTGATCGTGATCTTCAACTTTGCCTTCGAACTGCGGGTCGAGGACGTGCGAAAGGTGGCTCCTGGTGTCCTCTGGGTGACCTTCGCCTTCGCTGGGATGTTGGGGCTGAGCCGCTCTTTCGCTCTGGAGAAAGACAAGGGTTGCCTGGAAGGCTTACTGCTATGCCCAGTGGATCGCAGTGCTATCTACTTCGGCAAAATGCTGGGGAACGTCATCTTCATGTCCATAGTGGAGGCCATAATTCTCCCGCTTTTCTCTGTCCTGTTCAACGTCTCCCTCTTCGAGCCTGTGTTGATCCTAATCGTCATTTTGGGCACCCTTGGCTTCGCCGGGGTGGGTACACTCTTCTCGGCGATGGCCGTCCACACCCGGGCGCGGGAGGTGATGTTGCCTGTCCTGCTCTTTCCCGTCGTGGTGCCGGCCATGATCGCCGCCGTCAAGGCCACCGGAGGCATCCTCGACGGCCGCCCATTCTCAGAAATAGCTCATTGGCTGAGGCTGCTCGTCGCCTTCGACGTGATATTCTTGGCCATGTCTTTCATGACCTTCGATTACGTGGTGGAGGAGTGAATTGGAAATCGGAGGTTGGAAGTTGGAGTTTGTTAGGAGGTCTTTGTGAACCCCAAAAACTATCGCCTCAGCAATTTTCTCAACTGGGCCAGCGCTATCGCCATCATAGCAGCGCTCTACCTGGTCTTCATCTACGCCCCAACTGAGCGGGTTATGGGCGATATGCAGCGCGTTTTTTATTTCCATGTATCCTCGGCCTGGGTGGGCTTCTTCGCCTTCTTCGTCACCCTGATCGTGAGCGCTGCTTACCTTTGGAAGGGAGCGCGAACATGGGACATTCTATCTCTCTCCTCGGTAGAGGTAGGGGTGACATTTATCACCATGGCCATCATCAGCGGGTCCATCTGGGCCAAAGTAGCCTGGAACGTATGGTGGACCTGGGATCCCCGCCTTACCACCAGCACCATCTTATGGTTGATCTACATCTCTTATCTGATGCTCCGGAACGCCATTGACGATGAGGCCCGCCGAGCCCGGTTCGCTGCCGTCCACGGCATCGTGGGCTTCACCAGCGTGCCCATCACCTTCATGGCTATCCGTTGGTGGCGGACTATTCATCCGGTAATCCTAGAGAGCCAGGGTTTCAACCTGGCCCCACCAATGCTGACCACTTTGCTATTCTGCATCGGGGCCTTCACCTTGCTCTATTTTGCTCTTCTTACCCATCGCGTGCGTCTGGAGCAGTTGGCTGATATGGTCAGATGGTTACGTAGTCAGATGGTCGGATGGTCAGAAGGGGCACCTTACACCCGATCACCTGACCAAGGACCACCTGACCACCTGACCAACTAAGGAGGTTATGGACAATGGATAATCTGGTTTACCTTTTCGCCGCCTACGCAGTTTTTTGGGTAGTGACCTTCGCCTTTGTCCTCAGCATTGCCCAACGGCAGAAAAGACTGCGAAGGGAGGTTGAGGCCCTGAGGAGGGCTCTGGAGAGCCGTTCGAGAGAGGACGTGAGAGAAGGAGAAGAATGGGATTTCACCACAGAAAGAGATCAGACAAACGACCCAGCTCCGCCATCGCCGTAACAGCCGATGGCGCTTTTTTGTTAAGATTGCCCTGATCGCGTCCGTCACTCGCCGATAGACTTCTCCCTTCCATTCTCTCTCCTATATCTCCTTCGATCTGCGCCCTGGTCAGATTTACAGTATCAGTGGAACCCCAGCCGAAGCTTGAGCAAGAAAGACAGGACTGCCAAGGCCAGCGCTGGTAGCGCACCCCAGCAAGGACCTCCTGCTGGCTTCTTCGCTTCTGGGGCCTCCGGCGTAATCTCCCCTCCTGCCTCCCCCCGCGGCGGCACGCCAATGCTCTCGCGCCATTGGGCGTCCAGCTCGTCCTGGTCGAGGCCGTAGATCTCCATCAGGGCGTCGTCGGCCAGGGCCCCCTCTTTGAAGACCTTCAGCAGTTCGCTCATCTTCTCCCTGCCGTAGGTTTTGAGCAGGAAGTCAACTACACTATACGCCTCTCCGTAGAAAAGGTTAACCTCAGCAGGGTTGCCAGTAACTGATGTGAGGGAGCGGACGGAGATAAGCCTGTTCTCGCGGATGCCCTCCGCCAGGGCCTGAGCATTGCCGCTCCGCAGTTCTCCCTCATTATACATGGCCAGCCCCTCGTTGAGCCAGGCGGGTATTTCAACATAGGGGTTCTCGGTGGCCAAGCCGACTACAACATGAGTGAGCTCGTGAGCAATGGTCCTGTCCACATCCTGGTGGGTGCCATGCAGGAGCACGGTGTCCGGAGCTACTACCGTGCCCAGAGTGATTATCTGTTCCTCGAAGATCGCGCCCTGCGAGATGAGAGCCTCTTGCATGTCGGCCTTGCTCTGGTAAACGATGATCTTGACGGGCTTTCCCAACTCCACGCCCACGTTCTCTTCCAGACGGGCCAGGGATTCCACAGCGCTGCTCAGAAGCTCTCGACCGAAGGCTTGGTCAGCATCGTACCAATACAGGATGATCTTCCCCTCGTTCAGGCTCTGCCAAGTGAAGCGATCGTCCATGTAGGTGAAAGCGATGGGCTCGGTCTCCAGAGCGTTGCCAGCCGCATCCTCTATCTGCCAGTAGTACTCTACGTCGGAGCCGGGAGGGATTTCCCCCCGCTGCAATCGCCAGATGTATTCAGCTTTTACCTGTTTGGCGGGGCTGAACTCAGGATAGGCTCGGTTGGTGACGGGTTCATCACCCACCCTGTACATCAAGGTAATCGTGTTGATCTCGCTGTTGCTCTCGGCCATCAGATGAAACACAATTTCCTTGGGGAAGCTGTACTCGTAAGTATTGGTGGTGACGGTGATATCCCCTTGAGCCAGGACGAGAGAGGATACCATTGCAAACAGAACCAGCGACAATATAACCAGGACAAATCTGCTTCTCATTCCCCTTCCTCCTCGAATAACCCAATACATCAAACCAGGATTTGACCTCCTGGTACAGAACACGCAGCACGCATCACCTTCTCACGTTTCATGGCCAAACTGTGCCACCAGGAGATACTTTTGCACCGACAGTTCTGGTTTCGTGCAATTATATCATTCTCTTTCAGGTTTGCCAATTCAGTTGAAAGCAGCTATAATCACGGCGTATTATTTTGATGGCAAGGGCGCACCCTTACGGTTGCCCTAATGAAGGTTGGAAAAGCGGGCTGATATGCCCCATCGGGAGCAAATGCAAGGCCGCGCCCCCACGTTGAGAAGGAGACCCTTGGCATGACTATTCCAAAATCCAGTGTCCAGGAGCTAGCTATCAGAGCCCAGGAGATGGGGGCCGGTGTGCTGCGCGGCCCTCTCCAGCGCCTCGACGAAGAAAGAGGGTGGGCCGTGGGAGGTGTTCATCTGAGGGACTGGTTGGCTAGATATGAGGGTCGGGATCTGATTCTGATCGTTGCCACGATCGGCGAAGGACGAGAACCGGTCGCAAAGACCTGTGGAACGTGCGGGCGAGAGTACAGTGGCAGCGAGTGCCCCTACTGCCGGGAGGCCAGAGAAAGGCTAAGAGGCAGGCGGGCCTAGGCTGTGCCTTTCCCATGGCAGTGGTAGAGAAGGGCTAAGCGAGGGTTGAAGATGGCAGAGCGACTGCGGCTGTTTGTCAGCGCTGGCCCCGACCTGGAGGCCGAACGGGAGAGCGTCGGCCAAGCAGTGGCCCGGCTGCCGGTTTCCCTGAGCTGGACCATCAAGCGCACGCCAAAACAGGGCAAGCCCCTGGCTCCTGCCCTTGAAGCCGTTCGGGCTTGTGATTTCTACGTGCTGCTCCTCGGCACGGACATCAGAGCGCCCATGGGTTTGGAGCTGATCACTGCACAGCGGGCATGGAAGACTACATTGGCCTTCCTCAAAGAAGAGACGGCCCGCACTCCAGCCGCTAGGGTCTTCATCAGGGATGCCCAAGTGAACTGGATGCCTTTTCACAGTGGGCAAGAGCTGGAAACCCTGATCCAAAAGGTCCTGGTCCAGCGAATCCTGGAACGCGCGGAGAGCTATGCCATCAGCCCCGTCGAGTGGGAGACGCTCTCGGCCCTTGTGGAGCAGCCGAGCTATAAGGAGATGGCCGAACAGGAGCCCGGGGAAGCCAGCGGGGCCGCTGGTGGCGGGGTGATCATCGCTCCAGGCCACGACCTGCCTCCCGGCGGAGTGTTGGTGGGTGAACCAACCAGAAAGAGGTAATGGGCATGAAGACCATGTCCAATGTAGCCAATACTACACCGAGCCGGGGTCAGCTTTGGGCAAGATGAGCGGCTGCCTGTTGGGCAGCGGACTGGTCCTAACGATTGCTCTCCTCTTGGGAGTACAGGCCCACCCGAAGCTCTAAGTGCCAGGCTAATAAAAGTCTGCTTCGTGGAATAGCATTATGGCATAACCAGCGAGGAAGGTGGCCGTCGAGACTGCCACCTTCCCTTGCTTATTGGACTAAACCAGCAAGACGAGCCGGCTGATATTTGCCCGTATCTTTTTGGCGACTCGTGCGTCTATATTATTGGCAAGGAGTCATCTTTTGCCACAGAAGAGTGACACATTAGCCATTGTCGAAAGAGCTAAGCGCTACGAGCCTGAGGCATTGGCTGAGCTTTGCGAACTCTACTACAGAGATGTCTATAGCTATATCTACTATCGGGTCAGCAATGTCCAGGACGCCGAGGACCTCACTGACGATGTCTTCTTAAAGATGGTAGAGGGGATTCGCTCCTGCCGCTCGCGTGAAGAAAAATCTTTCCTGGCCTGGCTTTTTCGCATCGCCAAAAACAGCGTGACTGACTACTACCGCCGCCAGGCAGTGCGCAATCATTTGCCCTTGGAAGAGAAGCACTTACCTGCGTACGACGGCCCGGAAGTTCCCGCTGAGACAAAGCTCACCCAGGAACGATTGCAACGGGCCCTGTTAAGACTGACAGAGGAGCAACAGCAGGTGATCATCCTCAGATTCATCGAAGGCTTGAGCAACGCCGAGACAGCCCAGATTCTCGGTAAATCCGAAGGAGCCATTAAGTCTCTCCAACACCGTAGCCTAGTCTTCTTGCGCCACATCCTCGATAGGGGAGGGGGTGATCCATTATGAAAGAGAACCTTGACAATGCCTTGGACGAGTGTTTAACCCAGCTATTAACAGGGGATGAGAGGGTAGAGGAATCCCTGGCTCAGCCTCCTGATGATATCCCCCAACTGGAACCCTTGCTGCGCCTGGCTGAGGAGATCAGGGCACTGCCTCGCCCTGAGCCGAATCCGATGGTCTTGAGGGCTACCCAGGTGCGGGTGCGAGAGGCTGCTGTGAAGAAGCAGGCTGGATGGGGTGGGCTGCTCTCTCGCTGGCTGGCTGGCCAGAGGGTCTCGCTGGCATTTGCGCGGGCGCTAGCCGTGGTAATCGCAGTGGCGGTGATTGGCTTCGGCACCGTGGCAGCTTCGGCTGACAGCCTGCCCCACAGCCCCTTGTATCCAGTCAAGCGGACCACCGAGCGAGTGCAATTCTTTCTCACCTTCAGCCCCAGGGGCAGAGCGCAACTGCATCTCTTCTTCGCCGAACGGCGGTTGAACGAGACCATGGAACTAATGAGCTGCTGTCAGTCGCTTAATGAAGCCCTCTTGAAGTCCATGCTGGAAGAGACCGACTTAGCGATAGAGATGATCTGCGCATTGCCGATGCCGGAAGCTGAACCACTGGTCAACAGGGCCCTTGAGCTAACCGCTCAACAGCACACTTGCCTGAGCCAAATTAGAGACGAGGTCTCGACCAATGAGTGGTGCATGCTTGATGAGGCCATCTCAACCTGTGGTTGCTACGAACAGATACTCAAGGGAGAGACACCTGACATGCATCAGCCGACAGTTGTGCCTGAGTAAAACAACTCATGAGGAGAGAATCATGACCAAGCGGAAATCGCAAAGACGCCAACGAAAGCCCACTCGCCAAAATCGTTCTCGGTCTTGGCCCTACCTGCTGTTGGGAATCTTGGGTCTCGTGGCCGTAGTCGCAGGGATGTCCATAACAGGCAGTCGGTTGCCACCACCATCGCCGGCCCCGCCGGTGCAAACGCCTCCTCGAACGGACACGAGTCGCCAGGCTGATCAGGTTTCCTATCCTGAGGTGCCCCGCATCTCTCTGGCCGAGGCCAAGGCCCGGTACGACGCTGGAACAGCGCTGTTCGTGGACGTGCGCGCCCAGGAGGAATACGACACGGCCCACATTCCCAACGCCATCTCACTTCCCCTGGCCGATCTGGAAGCACGCTACCAGGAGCTACCCCAGGACGCGGAGATCATCACCTACTGAACCTGACCAGACGAGAGATTGAGCGCCCGTGCGGCGCGCATCCTGATGGACAAGGGGTACACCAACGTCAAGGCCCTCCTGGGGGGCCTCCGCCCCTGGCAGCAGGCAGGATATCCGACCGTCAGTAGCCAGTAGTCAAATGTCAGTAAAAGGGTTCTATTATGAATCCCGTTAGCTTCCCCCTGGTCTTCTTGGCTGGCTTGTTGTCCTTTCTCTCGCCATGCGTTTTACCGCTGGTGCCCATTTACCTGAGCTACCTGTCGGGAAGCAGTATCTCCGGCGACTCGGCATCCAACCGATGGCAAGTCTTCAGCCACTCCCTGTTCTTTGTGGTGGGCTTCACCTTGGTCTTTGTCATCCTCTTTGGCCTGCCTA
Source organism: Anaerolineae bacterium (assembly GCA_049589355.1). Taxonomy (GTDB): domain Bacteria; phylum Chloroflexota; class Anaerolineae; order VGOG01; family VGOG01; genus JBAWAP01. The sequence goes on along the minus strand of JBAWAP010000083.1, from coordinate 32,706 downwards.
CGACTATCCTGGCCAGCGTGCTGCAGCAGTACAGGGATTGGATCACCAGGATCGGCGGGGCGATCCTCGTTTTGTTCGGCTTGCACACCATGAGGATCGTCACTATCCCCATCCTCAACATGACTCGCCGGGTGGACATGGGAACAGGCATAAAGCAAGGCTACGTTCGCTCGGCCCTGTTCGGCCTGACTTTTGCTGCCGGTTGGACACCTTGCATCGGACCACTGCTGGGGTCGGCGATGACCTTGGCTTTCGCAGAGCCCTCACGGGCACTGGGATTCATCTTCACCTACGCCCTGGGCCTGGCCACTCCCTTCCTGGTAACCGCGTTGCTACTGACCCAGGCAGTTGGCTGGTTGAAACGGCTCAACCGGCACATGGGGGCAGTGGAGATCGCCAGCGGGTTGCTGATGGTCGGGGTAGGGGTCTTGCTCATCACCGGTACATTCTCCGCGCTAAACAGATACTTCATTCGCATCACCCCTGAGTGGTTGCTGCGGTACATGTAGAAAATCTTAAGAGCGTGCAGACTTCCGAAGTCTCAGAGACTTCGGAAGTCTGGCAAACGTCAAATCATAACTATTCCAGGAGGAAAAATGAGCAGAAAGAAACAGTATAATCAGACAGATGCTCGCGCGGCCAAGCGCGACCGCTTCGTAGCGTCGAAAGACCAAAGGACAGGCGGCATATCCTCAGTGATCTTGGCAGGTGGCCTCTTGCTGAGCTTGGTCATTATGGGGGGCATCGTTTTTGCCTTGACGCGGCCCTTCGACGATGCTCAGGGCAGGCCCGCGCCAGGCGCCACTGACGCGCCAGATACCTCGGCCGTGGCGGTGGAAGCAACAACGCAACTCGTTACGGCAGCGACGACCGGCCACGCTCCTTATCCACAAGCTGTGGCCGAGGATGGTGCAGTGCGCCTCCTTCTCGCTACTTTCGACGATGATAAGGCCCATTACTACACTTACATGCACGAGGATCAGCCCATCGAGTTTTTCATCCTGAAAAGCAAGGACGGGATCGTGCGGGCGGCTTTCAATGCCTGCGACGTTTGTTTTGCAGCCAAGAAAGGCTACAGTCAGGATGGCGACGTAATGGTCTGCAACAACTGCGGGCGGCGTTTCCCCGCTGATCAGATCAACGCGATCCAGGGAGGATGCAACCCTTCACCCCTGCAGCGCGCTGTCGAGGGCGACTCCATCGTCATCCAGGTAGAAGACATCGTCGGCGGCTTGAAGTATTTCTAAGAAGGTGAACCGTATGCAATTAACCGATATCGCCTTGAATAGCCTGCGTCGGCGCAAAGGGCGCATGATCTTCCTGGTGCTCGGCTTGGCCATCGGCGTGGCGACGGTCGTGGCACTGGTGGCTATCACCGATACCATGCAGGCCGACATCGCGGTCAAAATGGACGAGTACGGCGCCAATATCCTCATTGTGCCCAAGGCCAGCGATTTATCCCTGTCTTATGGCGGTGTAACCGTCGCATCCGCGGCTTACGACGTGGGCGAATTGAGTCTGGCTGACCTGGATCGCATCCAGACCATTCCCAATGCGCGAAATATCAGTGTCGTCGCGCCGAAACTGCTGGGAGCCATCACTTTGAGTGAACAGCCGGTGTTGGTGGCGGGAGTCCGCTTCCCCGACGAACTGCGACTCAAACAATGGTGGCAACTGGACGGGGCAGAACCTGCTGGGACCTACGATGCGCTGGCCGGGCTGCGCCTGGCGCAGGCGCTGAACCTGCACCCCGGTGCGACGTTGAAGTTGAACGGCCAGACTTTCCACGTGGTGGGCATTCTGGCCGAGAACGGCACCCAGGACGACGACATCCTCTTCGTTGACCTGGCTGCGGCGCAACAGGTGATGAGCAAGCCGGACGGCATCAGCCTGGTGGAGGTGGCCGCGCTCTGCATCGCCTGTCCAGTAGAGGAAATGGTCAAGCAGATCAGCGAGGTACTACCCCAGGCGCGTGTTACCGCCCTGCGCCAGGCAGTGACGTTACGGATGGAAACAGTGGGGCAACTGGGGCGCTTTGCCCTGGCCGTGGCCGCCGTGGTGACAGCCATCGGAGGGATGGTGGTGCTGACGACCATGCTCAGCTCAGTAAGCGAACGACGGCAAGAGATAGGGCTGTTCCGTGCTATGGGCTTTCGCCAGCAACACGTCATGCGGATTATCCTCAGCGAGGCGGCGCTGGTGAGCATGGCCGGGGGTGTGTTAGGGTGGCTAACGGGCATGAGCGCGGCGGTACTGTTGACGCCTTACCTGGCAAATGTGACCCTGCCGGTGCAATGGAACCCGTGGTGGGCGTTCGGCGCAGCGGGTGGGGCACTGGTGATCGGGCTGGGGGCAAGCGTCTATCCGGCGATCTATGCCGCCCGACTTGATCCTACCATCGCCTTGCGGTCATTGTAATGGTGGGAGGAGTTGATGATTGAACTGCAAGACGTAACCAAAACTTACAACACGGGAGAAGCGCTGGTCTACGCGCTACGGGATGTCAGTTTGCAAGTGGCAGAAGGTGAATTTGTAGCCATCATGGGGCCGTCGGGGTCGGGCAAAAGCACCTTGCTCACCATCCTGGGCGCGATGAACTCGCCCAGTGCAGGGCAGGTGACGATTGACGGCATCAACGTCTACGAGTTGGGGGCGGAACAGCAGGCCGACTTCCGCCACGAGTACGTGGGATTTGTCTTTCAACAATTGCAACTTCTGCCCTACCTGACCACACAGGAAAACGTCCTTCTGGCGCTGGCCGTTGCCAAGCTGCCCAAAACCACAAAAATCGCCCACGCCCGTGAGGTGTTGGCGCAGGTCGGCTTAGGGGGCAAGGAAGGGCGCCTGCCTTACCAACTGTCAGGAGGGGAACAGGGGCGCGTGGCCGTGGCCCGGGCACTGGTCAATCAGCCTCCACTGCTCCTGGCCGACGAGCCCACGGGCAACCTGGACCAGGCCACTGGCATGCAGATTCTGAACCTGCTACGCGAGTTGAATCGCGCGGGGCAAACGGTGATTATGGTTACTCATGATCCTCATGCGGCCAGTTGCGCCAGCCGCATCGTCAATCTCCTCGATGGGCAGATTGTTGCCTAGCCCGTTCGGGTGCATTCAAAATGGGTTGGTAGGGGCTGGTCTTGCACCCGCCCAGGGCGACCGCAAGAGATCGCCCCTACTCTGCGGCGCGGTGCGGGCCTTACTATTATTGAGGGGGTGGCTGAAATGACTTGGGAAGGCTTCACCCTGGCGAAGGTTCCTAAACCTTCGCCAGGGTTGTTGATGATGATCCTGGCAGTGCTATTGGTGACCCTGGCCGGATGCCCGGCCCCCAGCGAGCAAAGCACGCCGGTGCCTGCTGCCGACTTGCCCGTCGCGCCAGTCCCTGGAGCCCGGGCCCCGGCCCTACAGTTGACCGATCTCCACGGCAACGAGGTCTCGCTGAGCGACCTGCAAGGCCAATCGGTGCTCCTCAATTTCTGGGCCACCTGGTGACCCTACTGCCGTCGCGAGCGGTCCGCTCTGCAAAAGGCTTATGAGAAGTATCGCCACCAGGGCTTCGTCGTCTTGTCCGTGGATATCGGCGAAGAGCGGGGAACTGTACAGACCTACGCTGAGAAACAGGGTCTGACATTCCCTATTCTGTTGGATGAAAAGAGTGCTGTGGCTCAAAAATACCGCGTATCGGGCGTCCCCACTAGCTTTTTCATCAATCGCCAGGGTGTAGTTCACGCTCGACACACCGGACCGATGGATGACTCACTCATCAAAAAGTACCTGGACCAAATCCTGTAGGAGAAACCAGGTTTTTCCTGTCTGGGCAAGCAAATCGTTGCTCGTGGGGGCCCCCTGACTGCGAAAGGGGGTCTTATCAACCAAAAAACCTGGTTTCTGATCTCTGTAGAGGAGTGTAGCGATGACCCGAAAAAAGCAAAGATCAAAAGGGGACAAAGCAGCACAGGTTCGTCAAAGTAGTTGACAAAACCCCTTAACTATATTATAATCCGCTCTAACTTGTTCGACGATGTCCCATGGTGCGGAAGATGATGCATTATCGAGGAGGAGCTTGAATGCAGATCTCAACCAAGGGGAGGTATGCTTTAAGGGCGATGATTGATCTGGGCTTGCACGTGGATCAGGGTCCGGTTCTCAGAAAGGACATCGCCGAGAGGCAAGAGATCTCCTCTGATTACATTGGACAATTATTCGTGGAATTGAGAAAGGCGGGATTCATCGAGAGTGTCAAGGGGCCGGGGGGTGGTTACGTCCTGGCTCAGGATGCGGATAAGATAAGGGCTGGAGATATCATCAGAGCAGTTGAGGGGCCCATCGTTCTGGTGCACTGTGTTAGTCCCAACCCGGAGGATGTCTGCCATCGGATGGATGGCTGCGCAGCCCATCTGCTTTGGAAGAGGCTATCGAACACAATAGAAGAAATCCTGGACTCAGTCACACTGAAGGATCTATGCGACCAAGCCCGTGAGTTTGCAGAAGTGGCTTAGCAAACAAGAGAATCTCGAAGAGGGAATCGCGATGGCAAAGATCTACCAAGATATCACCAAGACTATTGGCAACACGCCTCTGGTGAAACTGAATAGAATTACGGAAGGACTGGAGGCCACCGTGCTGGCTAAGCTGGAGTCTTTCAATCCCCTATCCAGCGTGAAGGACAGGATTGGGGTGAGTATGATAGATGCGGCGGAGCGTGATGGATTCATCAAGGAAGACACTATCATCTTGGAGCCCACCAGCGGCAACACTGGCATCGCCCTGGCCTTCGTCTGTGCGGCCCGGGGCTACCAGTTGGTTCTGACCATGCCTGAGACGATGACCCTGGAGCGCAGGAGCCTGTTGAAAGCCCTGGGGGCGGAGCTTATTTTGACCCCCGGAGCTGAGGGGATGCCGGGGGCAGTGAGAAGGGCCGAGGAGCTGGCAGCCCAGGATCCGAGGTACTTCATCCCCCAGCAGTTCAAGAACCCGGCTAACCCGGCCATCCACCGTGAGACCACGGCCAAGGAAATTTGGGAAGACACCGACGGTCGGGTGGACATCGTCGTCGCTGGCGTCGGCACCGGCGGCACCATCACCGGCGTCGCCGAGGTGATCAAGCCTCTTAAATCCAGTTTCAAAGCCGTTGCCGTCGAGCCGGCCGCCTCGCCTGTCCTCTCCGGTGGTCAGCCCGGGCCCCACAAGATCCAGGGCATCGGCGCCGGCTTCGTCCCCGATGTCCTGCGGCTGGAACTGGTGGACGAGATCATCCAGGTGGCCGAAGAGGATGCAGCCGAGATGTCCCGTCGGCTGGCAAAGGAAGAGGGGGTCCTGGCCGGCATCTCCTCAGGCGCGGCGACCCATGCGGCCCTAGAGGTGGCTGTCAGGCAAGAAAGCAAGGGAAAGCTCATCGTGGTCATCCTGCCAGACACGGGGGAAAGATACCTGAGCACCCCTCTCTTTGAAACTGGATAGAAAGCGAGGTGGGAAAGGTGTTCGAGCGGATAAAAGAGGATATTCAAACCGTTTTCGCTAAAGACCCTGCAGCCAAGACCATTTGGGAGGTGATCTCCTGTTACCCAGGCTTGCACGCTCTCTGGCTGCATCGGATAGCGCACTTCCTGTGGCAACACAAGCTGCTCTTCCTGGCGCGCCTTCTCTCTCACGTAAATCGCTTTCTGACCGGGATCGAGATCCACCCAGGAGCTCAGATAGGTCGAAGGTTCTTCATTGATCATGGCATGGGAGTGGTCATCGGTGAGACCAGCGAAATCGGGGACGACGTTCTAATGTACACGGGGGTGGTTTTGGGCGGCACAAGCCTGGAGAAGAAAAAACGCCATCCCACCATCGGCAACAACGTGGTGATTGGTACGGGAGCGACGGTACTTGGCCCCATCACTGTGGGAGACAACGCCAGAATCGGCGGCGGCGCGGTGGTAATCAAGCCGGTCCCTCCTGGAGTGACGGTGGTGGGAGTGCCAGCGAGGATCGCCGGGCCCAAAAAGCCAGAGGGTCCGGAGATAGACCTGGAACATGGCAGGTTGCCCGATCCCGTGCTGAAGGCCATCAGCGAGGTTTTGGACAGACAGAGCAAGCTTGAGGACAGGGTGCGGGAACTGGAGATGGGCCTGCCAAGGGCAATCCCCTTGCCCACGGAAGAGGCGAGGATGGTACCGTTGACACCAGGAGAGGAAAGGGAAACCCGAATTCGCCAGGCCCTAAAGGAGGTGATTGATCCAGAGGTGGGGATCAATGTCGTTGATTTGGGGCTGATCAAAGAGATCGTCGTCAACGGCAAAGCGGTGGAGGTGCGGATGGTTCTCACCACGCCCGCCTGCCCACTGATCGGTTATCTCGTTGAACAGGTCAGGCGCAAGACCAAGGGTGTAGATGGAGTTGAGGCCGTCGAGGTAACCATCCTGGACGAACCCTGGAGCTGGGAGCGCTTCGCCAACCGGACAGAGCGCTGAAATCTTACAAACCGAGAAGCATATGATGCCAGATACCAACGCAAGCCCTATACAACCCTATGTCCGACCTACAACCAGCACTATCACCCTGGCGAATAGCTGGGACCATTTCCTGGCGCGCTGGGGCGTTAACCGCAGCGGCCATCGGGTCGAGCCGGGACTGTACGCCCTGGGCAAGCCCACATCGGATTCGCCTGTTTTTGTCACCGCCAATTACACCCTCAGTTCCGACGCGCTGCGTTCGGCGCTGGTGGGGATTGACGGCTACATACTGGTCCTGGATACCATGGGCATCAACGTCTGGTGCGCTGCCGGTAAGGGGACCTTTGGCACCGACGAGTTAGTGCACCGCATCGAAGCGACTGCACTCCATGACGTCGTCATCCACCGCGTGTTAATATTGCCCCAACTGGGGGCAGCCGGAGTTGCCGCGCACGAGGTCAAGAAGCGTTCAGGGTTCAAAGTCGAATACGGCCCGGTGCGGGCGGCCGACCTGCCGGAATATCTCAAGACCCATCGGGCTACATCGGAGATGCGCCGGGTGCGCTTTGCGTTGCGCGACCGCCTAATCCTGATTCCGGTGGAGCTGGTTCATATCCTGCTACCGGTGGTGATTGCGGCAGTCGCACTGTTCTTCTTCAGCGGCTTCCTGGCCTCCGTTAGTGCAGTCGCAGCTATCCTGGCCGGTGTGGTCATATTCCCCATCCTGCTGCCCTGGCTTCCGACCCGCGACTTCAGCAGCAAGGGGTTCATCCTGGGCAGTGTGGTGGCGCTCCCCTTCGCTCTAACGATACTCCTAGGCAACCCTGACGCACCGGGGTGGCGGCAGGTCGGTGGGGCGCTGACCTACTTACTGGCCTTACCACCGGTGACTGCCTACCTGGCATTGAACTTCACCGGCTCGACTACGTTTACTTCCAGGAGCAGGGTCAGACGCGAGATATTCACCTACATCCCCATCATGGCCTGGACGTTTGGGATAGGCATCGTATTGACAATCGTCCTGTCTTTGACCTGAGTGTTGGGAGGATCATCATGTTCAATGTGTCTGTGGTCAACACGCTCCAATACGACCCGGAATTGTGCATCGGCTGTGAGCTGTGCAGCATCGTATGCCCACATGCAGTGTTTGCGATGAACGGACACGTGGCTCAACTCGTCCGCCTAGAAGCGTGCATGGAATGTGGAGCCTGTCAGCTCAACTGCCCGACGGGCGCGATCACAGTAGAAAGTGGCGTGGGATGTGCTGCGGCCATGATCTACGCTGCCCTGACCGGCAAGAAAGAGCCCACCTGCGGCAGCAGTGGGGGTTCGTGACAACAAAAAGGGTGAAAGCTTTTGAAGCACTTGAAGACTTTGCGGAGGGAGCGAAAAGGAGTATAATCATAACCAGCGAAGCCAACCTTAAGACCGCGCTGAAGGATCTGCTCTGATGGGCCATCCCCGATTTCAAGCGCCAAAATCATATTTCTTCCTCGGCGGAGCCATACTCTCGGTGGCTCTGTTAGTTTGGGCACCGCCCGTTAACTCCAGTTTGGCCCCGAGCGGCGGGCGTATCGCTTTCAGCGCCTGTCGGGGCGGCAACTGGGACATCTACAGTGTGGATGTGGTCAGCGGTCAGTGGCAAAAGCTGACCAGCGACCCTGCCGAGGATCGGGACCCTGCCTGGTCGCCCGACGGCACGAAGCTAGCTTTCGCTTCCCGCCGTAACGGTAACTGGGACATCTACGTTTTGGATGCCTACGGCGACTTAACCCGACTGACCGATGATCCAGCCTACGATGGGGCTCCAGCCTGGTCGCCGGATGGCCGCAGGATAGCCTTCGAGTCATCTCGGGCCGGGGACCTGGATATCTGCGTCATGGACGCTGACGGGAGCAGCCAGGTGAATTTGACCCCCAATGAGTCAGCCGGAGACTATGGTCCCGCCTGGTCGCCCGATGGTCACTACATCGCCTTCACCTCCTGGCGCTATGGTGACAAGGACATCTTCACTGCAGACGTGGAGAGTGGCGAAATCGTTCAACTGACCGATAGTTTGGACATTGAGGAGAGCCCCGCCTGGTCGCCCGATGGTACGAAGCTGGCTTTTGTCATCGAGAGGGACGGCCTACGCGAAATCTACGTCATGGAGGTGGAGTTTCCCCCAGCCGAGGGAGGGCTAACGGAAAGGGTCACCTGGCTCGCTTCTGATGATTCCCCCGCCTGGTCGCCCGATGGCGAGCGCCTGGCCTTTGTCTCCCGGCGGCCCTTCGGTGAGGTGATCCTGGTTATGGGCCCTGACGCTCTGGGAGAGTTGCCCCTGGCTCTAACTGGTCCTACAGCCTTGGATGGCCCTTTGTCATGGAACGAGGTAGCTGGGATTGGGGGTGAAGTGGTCAGCGAAGGCGACGAGGCTGTCGTTATTGATGAGGGAATGAGCACGCGGCCCGAAGGGCACCATCACCCTTACGGTTTTGCCCGGCTGCCCGGCGTAGAGACGGACATCGCCAAGCTGAACGATCGAGTTGACGACTCCTTCAATGTCCTGCGGGCTCGGGTGGTTGAGGAGACGGGCTATGACTTCTTGAGTGCTTTGAGCGAGGCCCTGCGCCCCTTTGATTTCTACAGCGAGACCTCTGAGTATGCTAGCTGGCACAAGGCAGGGCGGGCTGTTGACCTGCTCTTCGACTCCTATGACCAGTATGGCCGGCCGCGCTTGGAAGTGGTGCGTGAGGACATAGGAGGCGAGACCTACTGGCGCTTGTTCCTTCGCTGTGTCCGCCAAGACGGTAGTCAAGGGAGGCCCCTCAAGGTCAATCCCTGGGACCTCAGCCGCAAAGCCAGAACCGACATCGCCCCCGAAGAGGGTGGCACCTATAAACCTATACCCCGTGGGTACTATGTGGACTTCACCACTTTGGCCCGGGAGTATGGGTGGTGGCGTATCTCGGCCTACGACGCAGAGGATTTCAGTTGGACCTGGCACTTTAAGGCTCTGGAGTACTGGCACTATCAGAAGCGAGATGGTTGGGAGTGGTACCAGGCCATGCTACAGGTCTATTCCCAGGAGGAGATGGACCGCTACTTCACCTGGGAAAATATAGTCGAGGCAGGAGAGGACGAATACTTAATATTTGCTAAAGGCATCCCCCTGCCGCCATCCGAGAAGAGGTGGCGCAAACTTCACCCCTGATGGGCTTCGCTCATGTAAGTGCCGCCCTTCGACCATTCAGCAGAGTTTATCCCGAGCGAAGCCGAGGGGCTCAGGGCAGGCAGGCTCAGGACATGCAACTTATGATGTGCCAAGGTGTTATGGTATCTAGCGATCAGCAACGGGTGGCAGTTGCTGATCGCTTAGGAGGCTTGAACCAAACTATGGGGAGGAGGTGATTCGATGGATACGCTCGTTAAGGCTCTGGGGCCTGCTTTCGCTGCTGGCTTCGCCGTTCAACAGCTTCTGGAGATGCTTGATCCCCTAGTCAAAAAAATCATCGGGGACGCCGATAAGAAGCTAGTTCTCGGCATTGTATCTTTGATCGTCGGGTTGGTCCTGGCGTTTGGGGCCGGACTGCGCGTCTTACAACCGCTGGGTATTGCCAGCGCGGAATTCTGGGACGCCATCGTTACGGGTTTGGTCATCAGCGCAGGCACAGAAAGCATCAACTCTATCCTGAAGTTCCTGGGTTATTCCAAGGAGCGAGAAAAGGCCGAGGCTGGAATGCAGAAGAAGAAGGCAGAGAAAGAGGACGCCCTTGCCCTGGTAGAGAGGAGATAGAAGCCTCGGGTTGTATTGCTTTCGTTTCGACGTCGAACGCCCCAAGCAGCCACCTGCTTGGGGCGTTGTCGTACGGATGGTGGAATGTTTGCTATCCCCAACGGGGTTGGCGCTATGATGCCGGAGTCCCGGTAGGGGTTACGGTTGGAGGCATGGGTGTTGCTGTGGGGGTAGGTGGGGTAGAGGTTGCGGATGTAGAGACAGGTCCCGCTTCCTCAACCGGGATGGACAATACTTGACCAATAACGATCAATCCTGGGTCACCGATCTCGTTGGCTGCTATTATGGCTTCAACTGTAGTACCATACTCTTTGGCTATACCACTCAGCGTATCGCCTGCCACGACGATGTAAGTATGCAATGTGGCAGTGACACCAGGCAGCGACCGTGGCGTGACAGGGATGGGCCTGACAGAGACGACAGTATATGTGGGATACGGTGTGTAGGTGGGTCCTGATGGCGCAGGTGTATAGGTGGGATACGGAGTGGCGGTGGGCATGGCTTCTATCGTTGCTTGTACAGCCTGAGCTACCAATCGTTGTATCTCATTTGGGTCAGGCGTGGGCGCAACAAGACGGCATCCGGCTGCAGTAGCAGCTAACACCAGGCAAATGAATACCAGCAAGGTTACCCTTTTCATGGTTTTCACCTCTCTAGTTTGTTATCGTATTCGATATTGATTGTTGTCTCAACGTCGAACGCCCCAATCACTGGCGCTTCGCGATCTCACACCTGTATTCCGGAGAGCAGCGACCGATCACCATGAGATCGCCGGAATAGTCTACCAAAGTTTATATAACCACGCAAGTGAGAGTGTAGTCAATGCCATCTATCAGTTGGATCTCGGTGATGACCAGCTCCCCCAGCGCATCGGTGTCTGGAACCTCGATGAAGGCGATCACGTCGTACGGCCCCGTAACGTTGTGAGCGCTTTTGACCCCCTCGATGGCTGATAAGGCCTCGATCACATCCTCGCCCAGGCCGACCTCCACGTTTGCCAGGATGTAGGCTTTGACACTCATTGTTTCTCTCCTTTCGCCGAATATTGATAGCCATAGATACTATTAGGCTATCTAAGCCATAGGCCAATAGTTCCAATCCTACTGGTACATTATAACCCCTTCACAAAAGTAATTCAAGTTCGATCTCATCTCGAAGCGGGATTCCATTTGTGCCAACCAAGGGGATTTCTGGCTTCAGTCTGCGCGACTGCTCAAGCGCATTACGGTGCACCGCCACGAGCGAGAAGCCCCTCTTCTGATAGAAACGCAAAGCTGCCGTGTTATCGTTAGTCGTTATAAGCCACAGGCGTTTGCACTTCGCAGAAGCCGCAATATCCTTGACAGCGTCCTGTAAAGCAACCCCGATTCCGACTCCCTCCACCAGACTATTCATCGTAATGATTTCGCACTCGTCACCATCTACTCGATATGTCACTAACCCGACCGGTTTATCCTCTTGGACTGCAATGAAACCAGGCAACTCGTCGGCATAATGGATTCTGCCGCGAGTCACAATTTTCGTAGAATGCCAATGCTCTTTAAGCAAACGAGCTGTCCAATCACGGTCTCCTTTATTCAATGGTCGGATTCGAAATGTTGCCATAATCCCGTTTCGTCAAGCTGTTGGGCATAGTATAGCAGAATTCAGTTCGCTTGGCAAAAAAGCAAAGCCACCTGTACTCATTGCGCAGGTGGCTCGGCATCCAGCGGTCACAGTTGTTCGACGGTTACATCTCAGGAACCGCTACCTAGGGCGGACGGCGCTATCCTAAAGATTCTCGATCGGCACCGGCTCAACCGGGTCGGCGAGCTCGAAGCCGAAGACCTTTGAGTAGAAGTAGAGCTCAGCGTCAAGCGCGCACTTGATGTTCTCGGCGCGGCGGAAGCCGTGCTGCTCTCCCTCGAACGGCAAGTATGCCACGAGCAGCCCCTTGGCGCGCACAGCCTCGAACATCTTCTCCGCCTGATTGGGTGGAACGACTTTGTCCTCAAGCCCCTGGAAGATGATCATTGGACATGAGAGGCGATGGGTAAAGTGAATCGGCGAGCGTTCCCGGTAGAGGTCGCGCCGTTCGGGGTAGGGACCGATCAGCCGATCCAGGTAGCGCGACTCGAACTTGTGGGTATCCTTTGCTAACGCTTCTAAGTCGCTGATGCCGAAGTAGCTCGCACCGGCCTTGAAGATGTCACGGAAGGTGAGCGCGCTGAGCGTCGTGTAGCCGCCTGCGCTGCCGCCACGAATGGCAAGCCGATTCTCATCAACCTCGCCGCGCTCAACAAGGTAACGCGCGCCGTTCACGCAGTCGTCAACGTCAACGACGCCCCACTGGCCCTCCAGCCGCTGACGATACGCCCGGCCGTGGCCAGTGCTGCCCCCGTAGTTCACATCGAGGACAGCGATCCCCCGGCTGGTCCAATACTGGATCATTAGGTTGAGCGCGCTGGAGGTCATCCCTGTCGGCCCACCGTGGCTTATCACAAGAAGCAGTGGTCGCTCGCTGGTTGGAGCGATGTAATCGCGATTTTTTGGCCCATAGAAGAAGGCGTGCGCTGTCAAGCCGTGCTCAGTTGGGAATTCAATCGCTCGCGGAATTGACAGATACCCTGCGTCAATTGCGATCTCGCTCGAACGGCGCAGCACCTCTATCTGCTGCGTGGCAAGGCCGAGTTGGACAATTGACGCTGGCTCAGTCGGCGAGCCAGCACTGAACACAACGCGCCCTGGCGCTGCTCGCAACTCCCATATCTGGGTGTATGGGGTCTCGATTGGATCGAGCTTGCCCGTCCTCGTGTCGAGGCTCGCCAGGCGATAGGTTCCCTGTTGGGTATAGATGCAGATGATGCGACCGGCCGACTCGAACGCATAGGTGGACATTCCGAAGACCCACTGCGGCATTCCGAACTCGGCCTCCATCTCGATGAGGGGCTCGACGCGCCCGTCGTGCCAGCGGTAGAGATTCCACCAGCCAGTCCGGTCGGAGACAAAGTGCAGGACGCCCTCCAGCGACCACTCTGGCTGGAAGATGGATTCATCAAGGCCGCCGGCAACTCGCTCGATTCGACCCAGCAAGCCATCGGCCCTAAACTCACCGACCCACAGCTCGGTTCCATCCCACGGCATATTCGGATGATTCCAGGTAAGCCACGCCAGGCGAGACCCATCCGGACTGAGGCGCGGCGACGAGTAAAAGTCGTTCCCGGAGACAAGCACCTGGCCGCCGTCGCCACCATCGAGACCGAGGCTCACAATCGTGTTGGTGGCCTCGCGGCCCGCAACGGTGTGGTCTTCGCGTACGCAGATCATCCGCCCCCGGCGGTGGTCTATGATGCCGTCCGCGTAGCGCAGGCTTACCTCACGAGTGATCGGGCGCGGCTCCGCGCCGGGATCCTGGCGGTAGAGGCGCTGATCGGTGAAGTTCGAGAAGTAGACCGTGCCATCAGCGACGATGAGGTCGCCACCCCCATACTCGTGCACTCGCGTTCGAGCGTTGAAGGGGGCTGGTGTGACGTCGGTCGTCCTCCCGTCTGGCGTTCGTCGCACGATGACGTTGCGTCCGCCCTCCGCCGGTCGCATCTCAACCCAGTAGATGTCCTCGCCATTGAGCGCGATCTGCCCAAGCCCGATCGTTTCAGACACGATCAGGTCCGAGGTGATCGGTGATTTCCAAGAGCCATACAGAGCTACTTGTGGTTCAGCCATCCTGTTTCTCCTTTCTAACGATTACCCACTGAAGCAAAACTTCAGCTTTGCTGTGAAACAACGCTCCCGTTACTCAGCCGCTCCTCGCTGGTCGTAAACATGCAGTTGAGTGAGGTGACGGATGAAGATCACGCCCACTCCGCCAATGCCCAGCACCACTGCTTCCGGCGATGCGTAGCCGAAGTTCCCCAGCAGCCAGAAGATAGGCACCATCAGCACGCCCATGATCATCACTGCCCGCGGGCTGTTGCGCAGCAGGAGGTAGCCGAGTCCCCACAGAACCGCGGCAATGGGCACTACCAGTGGCTGCTGCCACAGGAACAGTCCCCCCAGCGCGCTCAGCCCCATCCCCCCGGCGAATCCAACGTAGGCCGACCAGCAGTGACCGGCCACGGCGCCCACGCCTGCTGCTGGCAACGCCCACGGGGTCCCCGTCAACCTCAGCGCCAACCAGGCAGCCAGCGCTCCCTTGCTCACGTCCACCAGCATGGTGACCACACCCCAGGCAAGGCCAGCCAGGCGATAGACGTTGAGCCCACCTGTGTGACCACTACCGCTTAAGCGCACGTCTGGTTTCCCCAGCAGCCGGGTCACCAGCACGCCGGTGGGAAAAGCGCCGACGATGTAGCCTAGCGCAGTAGCAATGAGCAGACGGCCTATCAACATTAACACACCACCCGTAGACGGCACGGCAGAGCGCTCACCTCCAGCCGGTGGGCATCGGTGCGCATGATCTCCCCATCCACGTGCACCGGCAAACCCTGTTCCGAGGCGACGACAATGTGCGCCGTCCGGTCCACCGTCACCGTCGGCTGCGTGGCGTGGGTGCCACGGATGAAGTAGGGGAGCAGGCGAAAGATGCCCAGTTGGCTCACCTGACGGGCCAGCGTCACGTCCAGCAGGCCGTCGTCCTGCAGCGCCTGGGGGGCGATCATGAACATGCCCCCCGTGCGGCGGCCATTGGCCACGGAGACCATCAACAACGGCAACACCCTCTCCTGTTCGTCGTAACGCACCGTCACCATAGGCGCTTTGTAGTACAGAAAGATGGTTTTCAGTACCGCCACCAGGAAGACCAGAGACCCGCGCAGGTAGCGCAGCTTGTAGCTTTCCACCGTGGTCGCGGCGTCGAAGCCCGCGCCGAAGTTGTTGCAGAAGTAGCGCACGTTCCCCAGCTCATCCTCCACGCGGCCGACGTCCACCACCCGCGTCTTCCCGGCGGCCAGCACGCGGCAGGCGGCAGCCGCGTCGCCAATGGGCACGCCCATGCACCAGGCGAAGTCGTTGCCCGTGCCAATAGGGATGAGGCCCAAGGCACCGGCGGCGGGCTCTCCAGCCTCCCAGGCCGGTGTGCCCAGGTTGGCTTCGATGATGCCGTTGAGCACCTCATTGGCCAAGCCATCGCCGCCCACAGCGGCAATGATCTCCCATCCTTCCCGCACCGCCTGCGTGGCTTGAGTCATAGCCGAGCGTTGTTCCGTCGTCTCGACAATCTCGAAAGTCGCTTGCGCTTCCGTCAGCGTCTGACGGACAACCTCCGCCGTCCGTTGGCCAGCTCCCCGCCCTGAGACGGGGTTGAGAATCACTTTGATCGTGGGCATTGCCCCTCCTGATGTACGGTATGTGGTCTGGGCTCTCAGTGAAGCGGTCAGCCTGTTTGAGCAATCTTCCTGACCAGCCGCTCAAGTTCTCGCTCAAGTTTCCCTGAGAGGTGTTTCTTGCTCCTTGTTCCCATTCTTTCTCTATGTGCAGCCACAGAGATTTCGACTAGCCGTTGATGGTCGGAGTCCTGGGTATTGTATCTTGGAACGTGCATGTACTCAAATATAGCAGTCCCGATTTGCTTTCCGATCAGAAATCCTCCAAGCCATGTCCGCACGGGATGGGAATTCAAGAAAGCGCAGAGATAATGTGCTTCGTCAAGGCTATCCACAGTAGTCAAATAGACCTTGTGGTCAGGGACAATCACCTTGTTCGGAACAATTGAATTCACGGCTTCAGTTACAACCGCTGCTCGGAAGGTTTCGGGGTTCTGTTGCTCAAGCCAGATAACCTTGTAGGGATGAAAACTGTACTCGCCCACGCAGAAAATGCTGTATATAGGAAGCCCTTCCTGGTACCTCTTGTAGGTTGAGCGTTCTGAGAGCAGATCAGCGTAGTTGAGCAGATAAGAATAGGTTGCAGGGCACTTTTCTGCAAACTCCTCCTCGGTCTCGAATTTGGCGTAATGTCGATTGGGAACAATTTGGTACCAGCCTGCTAACTTCGTGCAATACCGACCTATTTCTCTCCCGCGAAGTAGCGGAAACAGGACATCTGCCTCTATCCATGTTCCCTCTGTCGGATCAACCAACCTAGCTCTTGGAAGTTCATCCTCCCGCAACGTTCGAATCAACGCAAGATTGGTCTCTGGCGAATATCTCTCGACCCCCACCCAGAACACCCGAGCCAAGTCTGATACTGTTCCCCGGTGCGCTTGCGACAGATACTCCGATTTGCCTCGAAGTACTGCTACTTCGTCATAGTCTGCCTTCTTGCCCATGAATAGTGGTGATCCAAACTCAGCTACAGGACACGCTTCGCCATCGGCAAATGATACCTGTTCCAAGACTTCAACGAGCAATAACGACGGATTGATCCGTGTAGATTTCTTGGGACTCCATACACGGCAGGGAACTTCGGAGAACTCTGCTTCAGCAGTTGATTCCACCTTAGTTGCTATGTAAATGGCTGTCTCATTTGATGCATCAGGGAACGGCTGGATAGCCGTGAGATCCTCAATTTGATCTATGCGCACGCCCGACGAATCTGGGAGGCTGCCGAGTCTGAATCCTGTCGCCGAGTCCGACTTGAATACAGTCGAAGTAATCAAGAAGCCTATGCGCCCACCGATTCGCAACCAGTGGTCAACGGCGCTAAACGTAAGTACCGTCGAGATGTCACTCTCGATTCCACCTGTATAACCGCGTCCCGATACGAGGCCGTAATAGTCGCAGAAGCGTTTTACCCGCTTCCGGTACGGCTCAGGCAACCGGCTCCACCTTACCCACGGTGGATTGCCCACGATATAGTCTACCTGATCCTCGAAGCCTTTTGGTGAGAAATTGTTCTTAACGATCCGACACCAAATAGTATCCCATGGTGGTTTCCTGTTATGGAGTCCTTGAATCGCCTCGTAGAAGTTAGCCAAGTGCTTCCCTGCCGGCGTGTCCAAGAGATCATTGAGTTCCTGGTCACGCTTGAGCCCAGCCAAGAACTGCTGCGAACTGCGATTGCATTCTATATCATCCTCACACTTCAGCAAGATTCTCCCCAGCACCTGTGCGCGAACCAGTCGGAGAGGAATCTCCAACCTGATGTCTCCAACCTCGGTGTCGAGCGTATACTCCAGTATGCCGCCGGGCTTCTCAACTGGGACGTTGATACTATCTGCGAGGTATACTGGTATCTCTACATCGTGCCCTAATGCAAAGACCAGATCAGCTACCGAGAGGATATAGTTGGCGCGCGCCGAAATAACAGCGAGGGGGTTCAGATCGAGTCCGCGAATGCAATGCAAAACCATTTCGAGAGTTTGTAAGGGTGATAATCCAGCCTCATCACATCTTGCTCGTAGCCGACCAATACACTCTACGAGGAAAGTGCCTGAGCCACATGCTGGATCAACAACGATCTTGCCAGGCTCGCCATTGTATCCCACCCTATCCACAACGTATTCGGTTAACCAGTCAGGCGTGTAGTATTCACCCAAATCATGTCGAATCTGTTCATCCACTAAGCTCGAGTAGAACTCTTTGAGAAGGTCTTTGATGATTTCGGGTTTGAGTTTGGCGGTAGCTGGTTCGAAGCCCTGGAATGTGCGTACCAAAGTTCGCAGACTCTCGGCCAATTGGGGTGACTCCTCGTTGGTGTACCAGCTAAAGAAGTCGCCCTCCAGGAAATTGCTGATGCGATAATTCCTGTAGAACTTACCGTCTTCAAGTCTGCCGAGTTCCCTGTAGAGGCTCTCGTCATCGGGGGCATTCGCAATAGCGTCCACCAGTGATGATTGTGAAGTGGTCTGAGTCGCTGCCAGTAGTTCGGCCGTGAGAAGCTTCACGACCAAGCTGTAGTAGGTGTGCATTGCGAACAGGATCTGCGAAGCGTCCTGTGTGGCAATGCCATTGCGTCGAGCCCAGTCTTTGAGTGACGGCAATTGAGACAAGCCATATGTGGATACTTGCTGAAACAATCGTTTCCACTCGTGGAAGAGCATAGTTGTTCGATGTTTCGGCTTTGATAGATGGCTACACATCACTGGTAAAACATCTTTGGCTACATCAGAATTCTTGCCAAAGTACTTTGTCAATAGAGTGGCGGTGAGCGGCAACCGCCCAAGTGACCGGTAAATTTGTACCAGCGACAAGAGAGAAGCTTCAGACGTTTCGTGCGTTTTAGACCAAGTCCACGCCAATCCAGCAGAGTGACAGAATGCCAGGTGAAAGCCATCCCATAGGATACCAGCCCATTTGACACACTCTTCTGGATTGAATGACGGGCCGCCACCGGTGACCGTGTTCAAGTAGCGCTCAATTTGCTCTTTTGCATCAGCGAGTTTCTGTGGCACAGCTAGAGTACCCGGATCCTTATAATCCAACACAACGTATCCAAACAAGCTGTCAGGTCGGTCTGAACTTACTTGGGAGTAACCCAGTTTGCGAAGCGTCTCGTTGACAGCCGGATCGTATGGGATATCATGCTCTGCAAGAAGTTCTTTCAATAGCGGTTCCAGTCCAATTTGCAGCTTTGCTTCCGAGCCTGCTGTCTCAGCTATCCTGTGAACCCTTCGCACAATTGAGTAAAGCAATGGATTACCTCTCTAAACTATCCGGTGGAAATAGACGAATCTCAATCCAATCCCTTGTCAAATGCCAACACTAGCGCCCGCTGACGCGGACGACTTCAAAGCGGTAAATCCGCTTTCAACCACTCCCCACCTTCCGCTGCAACTCGTACAGCCTATTGAGCGCTTCCAGCGGGGTCATGGACTCCATATCCAGTTTCTTCAGTTCCTCGATGATGGGGCTGGTCTCGGGGAAGAGGGCGAGTTGACGGATTTCGGCGATGCGGTGGGGCCTTATAGGGGCTCTCTGGGAATCACGCTCCAGTTCCTCCAGTATCTCCTGGGCACGGTGGATGACGGTCTTAGGCAAGCCCGCCAACTGGGCCACGTGGATGCCGTAGCTGCGATCAGCACCACCGGGGACGATTTTGTGCAGGAAGATGACCTTGTCGCCCTCCTCGGCTACGGCTACGTTGTAGTTGCGCACCCGGGGCAGGAGGCTGGCCAGCTCCGTCAGCTCGTGGTAGTGGGTGGCGTAGAGGGTCTTGGCCCTGAGCCGGGGGTGGTTGTGGATGTACTCCACCACCGCCCAGGCGATGGACATGCCGTCGTAAGTGCTGGTGCCCCGCCCGATCTCGTCCAAAATGAGCAGGCTGCGGTTGGTCGCGTGGTGGAGGATGTTGGCCATCTCGATCATCTCCACCATGAAGGTTGACTGGCCAGCCCAGATCTCATCCTGAGCGCCGATGCGGGTGAAGATGCGATCCACCAGCCCCAGCCTGGCCTCGTCGGCGGGGACGAAGGAGCCCACCTGGGCCATCAGGACGATGAGGGCCACCTGGCGGAGATAAGTGGACTTGCCGGACATGTTCGGGCCGGTGATGACCAGAATCATCTCCTCCTGGGAGAGCCGGGCATCGTTGGGCACGAAGGGCTCCTCCCGCCGGGTGAGTTCCACTACCGGGTGGCGGCTAGCTACGATTTCGATCTCATCCCCATCGGTCAGGACGGGGCGGACGTAGTTGTTGCGGATGGCTACTTCGGCCAGGGCCGCGTAGACGTCCAGGTGGGCCAGGGCACGGGCGGTGGAAAGCAGCCGTTCAGCCGCGGCAGCCACCTGATCGCAGACCTCGCGGAAGAGTCGGGTTTCGATGTCCAGAATGCGCTCCTGGGCGTTCAGGATCAGCGATTCGTACTCCTTGAGCTCCGGGGTGATAAATCGCTCGGCGTTGACCAGGGTCTGCTTGCGGATGTACTCCTCGGGCACGGCATCCAGGTTGGATTTGGTTACCTCGATGTAGTAACCGAAGACCTTGTTGTAGCCTACTTTGAGGGATTTGATGCCCGTTCGCTTCCGCTCAGTCTGCTCTAAATTGGCTACCCAGCGTTTGGCGTCTCTGGAGGCGGTGGCGATGCTATCCAGCTCCGCCGAGAAGCCGGGCTTGATCACCCCGCCGCTAGCTAGCGTAGCCGGCGGGTCATCCACGATGGCCTCCCCGATGAGAGAGGCCACCTCCTCACAGGGATTCAACTGGGAGAGCAAGGCCTGCAGGGGATGGCCATCCTCAAACCCCTTGAGCTGCGATAACGCTTCTCGAATTTGCGGCACCTTCTCCAGGCTCTTGCGAATCCCCACCAGGTCCCTCGGCACCGCGATGCGCTGCGCTGCCCGGCTGGTTAGCCTCTCCAGATCGGCCAATTCCTTGAGAAGGGCCATCACCCGCGTTCGAGTCGGTGTATCCCGATAGAGGGCCTCCACGGCGTCTAGCCGCTGCTCCAGTTTATCCACATCCAGCAACGGCTGGTTGAGCCACTGGCGAAGCAGTCGTCCGCCCATGGCCGTGACTGTGGCGTCCAGCACGCCCAGCAGCGAACCCTTGACCGAGCCGGTGCGGATGGTCTGGGTCAGTTCCAGATTTCGCCTTGTGGATGCATCGAGCGTCATGTACTCGCTGGTGGAATAGGTCTGCAGATCGCTCAGTTGGGCCAGGGCCGCCTTCTGTGTCTCCCGCAGGTACTGGACGATGGCCCCAGCAGCCCGCACCGCCAGGGGCAACCCCTCGCAGCCGTAACCAGCTAGTGAGGCCACCTCAAAGTGATCGAGGAGAGCCTGGCGAGCGTTGCCTAGCTCGAAGCGCCAACTCTCGTATTTGGTAGATTGGTAGATTGGTAAATTGGTAGATCGGTAAATTGGTAGATCGGAGGTATCTTGGATCAAGCACTCGGCTGGGCGCAGCCTCTCTAGCTCCTCCGCTGCTATCTGTTCAACGTTGTCTCCTGAGAGTTGGGTGGTAGCGAACTCACCCGTGGTGATGTCGGCGTAGGCGATGCCTGCCCTGTTGTCTTCTATTATCAGAGCGGCGAGGTAGTTGTTGCGCTTTTCTTCCAGCAGCGTCGGTTCCACCACCGTGCCCGGTGTGACCACCCGTATCACCTCGCGGGGCACCAGCCCCCGCACGGGCTGGTCGCCCATCTGCTCCACGATGGCCACCTTGTGTCCCGCCTTGATGAGCTTGGCGATGTAGCTCTCGACAGCGTGATAGGGCACCCCGGCCAGGGGCACCCGTTGATCTTTCCCCACCGGCCGCGAGGTGAGGACGATGTCGCAGACCTTGGCGACAATCTTCGCGTCCTCGTCGAAGGTCTCGTAGAAATCCCCCAGACGGAAGAGGACGATGGTGTCGTGGTACTGCTTCTTGATCTGCAGATATTGGCGGCGAACGGGGGTCATATCAGATGATTTAGCCATTCGAGATACTCCCTTGGCGTCTGCGCAAGAAGCGACGTCTTGCCCTTGAAATGCCGCGCATTCCAAGTAATGAAGGTATCCACCTCGGGATGCTCTTCGGCTACACAGAGGATTAGAGCATCCAGAAATGCCATCTTGCTCATCATTTTGGCTATACTCCTGGCCACGACCCACTGGGTTAGGAAATCGGCGGCCAACATGACACCGGTTTTCGGCCACAGGACGACTACGGCATAGTCCTTGGCGAAGCTTCGATACAGTTTCAGCAATTTGTCCCGCGGCAGGATGAAGGAGGCCTTTCCACAGATTTCGAGGACGTTGAAAATCGTCGTCCCTTTTGATTCATCGGCAACACTCACCAAAAAGTCCGAGTTTGAGGCATACCTTGGATCGCGCGGATACATGATGTCAATAGCGTAGACATCGGAATCAATCAGGATCATACGCCCCTCTGCCACGGCCGGATTCCATGAATTCCTTGATGGTCGGATATGGCGGATTCGCGCTCAACATCGCCCGAATCTCGTCCATCTCGCGCTGGGCCTGTGCGGTTTCCCCCGGAGGGTAAGGCGGCTTTTCCGTCTGCAGTTGGTGCGTGATCTCTTGGATTTCTGCCAGCAACTCCTCGGCCCTTCGTCCAGCCTCGAGCTCACTGACCTCACCCGCCTCAACCAACTGTTGAGCAATACCCCACACATCCAGACCCTCTCGTGCTGCTGGCAGCTTTTCGCCTGGCATCGTCGCCAGGCTCACCGTTTCCCTCACCCCCTTGACTTTCCGAGCCCTTCCCGTATCCCTCAAGCTATACGATACTCCTTCCCTCCTTGCTTCGGGCGTCAAAAACTCTTCTAAATCGCGCTGAGCGATCTTGTAATCCCGCCCCAACTTCACAGCCGGCAGTTTACCGCGTTTAATATAGTTGCGCACAGTCTCCACCCGCACACCCAATATCTTAGCCACTTCCTGCGTGGACAAAAAGCGCCAGTTCTCGAGACCTGCTTGCCCTTTGTTCGAGTTAGACACCATAAAATACCTCGCTATTCCTGAATGTACCTTAATTATAATTATACCATGATGGCATAACCCACACAAGCCCTGGTTGATAAGAACCGGTGGTCATGCTAACCGCCATTGGTATCCCATGCTGAGAGAGCACCCCTGCTAGATAAGATGAGCTACAAGGAGGGTATCTCGGGTTGGGCACGCATGTGAGCCGAACGCTGCGTCAGCTCTCGCACGTAATCTACGACATCTCGCTCAAGGTCCAATGTCCTGGCGATCTCCTCTGTATCAATTCCCTCCTCCAGCCGCCAAAGGATTTCATCCAGCGTTTCGTAGCTCAAGCCAATGGCGTATTCATCGGTGATACCCGGTAGAAGATCGGGTGAGGGAGGCTTGGAGATGATCTCCTGGGGAATCTCCAGGAAAGCTGCCAACTGCCGCACTTGAGTTTTATAGAGAGACTCCAGAGGTGCGATGTCGGCAGCAGCATCGCCGTACTTGACGAAGAAGCCGATGGCCTTCTCCGTTTTGTTGCAAGTTCCCAGAACCAGGAGGTTCTCCAGCTCAGCGTAGTAGTAGAGCAGGATCGCCCGCAGCCGTCCCTTCACCCGATGGTAGGACACGGCTTGATTCACCAGTGGGCCTGGCAGTTCCTTCGTGCCCACCATGATGGCAGCAAAGGGGCTCTCCCCCCATTCTTTCACGAAGCCATCGTGGTAGCGACGGACCAGCTTCGCCTGAAAGCGCCGCAGGCCCAGCAGCCACAGGGGAAGCTTCCAGTAGATGCCAACGAGAAAGAGAAACTTGGTCAGGCCGACGGTCTTGTGTCGTATCCCCAACCTCTGGGCCAGCTTGAGAGCATCCCGCCTGCTTGTTCGGGCGCTGTCCCTGTCTGGCATCAGCAGGGCCAGCACCTTCTCGGGGCCCAGGGCCCTGGCGGCCAGAGCCGCTACCACCGCTGAATCTATCCCACCGCTCAAGCCCACGACGGCTCCCTCGCGCTGGAGGTTATCCACTCCCACGCGGATGAACTCTTCGAGCTGAGCGGCTAGATTTACGGCATCAATGGTTAACTCTTCCATGCGGCAAGGACCTTGCTCTGTAGCTCAAAGAGCTCCCGAGCGCCTCTCGCAGCCAAATCCAGCAGCTCGTGGATGACCTCGCCGGCGAAAGGCTGGCCCTCAGCAGTGCCTTGCACTTCCACGTATTCTCCCTTGGCAGTCATGACCACGTTGAAGTCCACTTCAGCCACGGAGTCCTCCTCGTAGCAGGGGTCGAGCACTGCTTGGCCGTTCACCACTCCAACGCTGACGGCGGCTACGGCCGTTCTCAGGACACCGGGGAGAAGCAGGCCGCCTCGGATGAGCTTATCCAGGGCTATGGCCAGGGCTACGTAGCCACCAGTGACCGAAGCCGTGCGGGTGCCTCCGTCGGCCTGGATGACGTCGCAATCTACGGTCAGGGTACGCCAGCCCAGCTTCTCCAGGTTGACGGCGGCGCGCAGGCTCCGGCCGATGAACCGGCGGATCTCCTGGGTGCGTCCCCTGAGGCCCAGGGTCTCGCGGGGAGTACGCTCGTGGGTAGAGCGAGGCAACAGGGCGTATTCTGCCGTGACCCAACCCTGGTTGCGACTTTGGAGCCAGGCTGGCACCCTTTCCTCCACTGTCACGTTACAGATGACCCGCGTGGCACCCATCTCAATCAAAACTGAGCCTTCGGGGTACTGCACGTAGCCTGGCGTGATGATCACCGGCCTGAGCTCGTCGTTCCTCCGCCCGTCAACTCGCATGGTCGCTCCTCAGATTTGTCAAGACTTCCGAAGTTTCAGCGATGCTTGTACATTATGGAGCATAAGCATTGAGCCAATGAATAGCGCACGGTTGAACTTACTACGGAAACTTCGGAAGTCTAGCTCTGCAGGCTCTGAAGTCGTTCCTGCAACTTTGCCTGCTTTTGGCGATAGTCCGCCAGCTTATTTCGTTCCCTCTCCACCACTTGTGCGGGAGCCTTGGCCAGGAAGTCCTCGTTGGCCAGGAGCTTTTCGGAGCCGGCGATCCCCTTGGTGACTTCCTCGATCTCTGCAGTCAATCGTTGACGCTCTTTGGCCAGATCAACCATTCCTGCCAAGGGCAAATAGATTTCTACACCTCCCACCACCAGGGCCAAAGCCTGGGCCGGCTTCACGTCCAGGGTGCGAGCGATGTACAGCTTGTCGGCATCGAGACGCGCCGAGGTGATGAGGATGTCCCTTTGACTGGTCAGCAGGTCGTATTCCTCGCCGGCAGCGATGATGGCCTCGATGCGCCGGCCTGGCTCCACTGTGTACTCGGCGCGAGCGTTGCGTATGGCGCGCACCATCTCCATGATCAACGCCATCTCGGCTTCCGCCGCCTCATCGGTTGGCCCCGGCTCCGGCCAAGGGGCCACGATGAGCGCCTCCGGCCACTGTTCTCCTGATCCCTGATCCCTGATCCCTGATCCCTTCAGGTGTTGCCAGATTTCCTCGGTGACGAAGGGCATGAAGGGATGCAGGAGGCGCAGGGTGCGATCAAAGACGTGGACCAACACCTGCTGAGCCGCTTCCTTGGCCTCGTTATCCTCGCCGTAGAGCCTGATCTTGGACATCTCGATAAACCAATCGCAATACTCACCCCACAGGAAGTCGTAGATCTGCCGCCCCGCCTCGCCAAACTGCCAGTCCTCCATGAGGCGAGTCACGTTGGAGATCAGGCGGTTGTGGCGAGAGAGGATCCAACGATCGGAAAGCGCCAAGGCGTCGTAGCGTCTCAGCGTCTCAGCGTCGAGAGGTTGAAACGCTTGGTCGCTAGGACGCTTAGCCGCTAGGGCGCTGATCACAAACCTTGTCGCGTTCCAGATTTTATTGGCGAAGTTGCGGTTGGCCTCCACGCGGGTGAGGGAGAGGTTGACGTCGTTGCCAGGAGTGGAGCCGGTGAGGAGGGTGAAGCGCAGGGCGTCGGTGCCGTACTCGTCTATGACCTCCAGCGGGTCAATCACGTTGCCCTTGGAGCGGCTCATCTTCTGGCCCTGCCCGTCTCGCACCATCCCGTGGAGGTAGACGTAGTGGAAGGGGATATCGCCGGCGCACTCCAGGCCCATCATAATCATCCGCGCCACCCAGAAGAAGAGGATGTCGTAACCAGTCTCGAGGATGGTGGTGGGGTAGAAGTAGCGCAGATCCTCGGTGTCGTCGGGCCAACCCAGGGTGGAGAAAGGCCACAAGGCCGAGGAGAACCAGGTGTCGAGGATGTCCGGATCCTGGTGGATGTTGGTGCTGCCACAGACCTGACAAGAGGTAGGGTCCTCCATTGTCACCATGAGCTCGTCGCAGTCGTCGCAGTACCACACCGGGATGCGATGTCCCCAGTACAGTTGGCGGGAGATGCACCAGTCACGGATGTTCTCCATCCAATGGAAGTAGACCTTGGTGAACCGCTCCGGGATGATGCGGATGCGCCCGTCGCGCACGGCGTCAATGGCCACCTCGGCCAGGGGCTTGATCTTGACGAACCACTGGGTGGAGAGGCGAGGTTCGATCACCCGGTCGCAGCGCTGACAGTGGCCCACGGCGTGCTGGTAATCCTCGATGCGCACCAGCAGGCCCTCCTTCTCCAGGTCGGCCACCATGTTGCGACGGCACTCGTAGGTACCCTGCCCGGCGTAGGGGCCAGCCAGCTCGCTCATGGTAGCATCGTCGTTCATCACGTCTGGCATCTCCAAACCGTGGCGCGTCCCAATCGCGTAGTCGGTGGGGTCGTGGGCTGGCGTGACCTTCACCGCGCCAGTGCCGAAGTCAGGATCCACCGTCTGATCGGCGATGATGGGGATGCGTCGCCCGATGGCTGGGAGGACGGCGGTGCGGCCCACGACCCCGGCGTAGCGCTCATCGTCGGGATTGACGGCCACTGCCGTGTCGCCTAGGATGGTCTCAGGGCGGGTGGTGGCCACCTCGATCCACTCGGTGGCTCCCTCGGCCCAGCGGCCGCTGCCCCACTCCGCCTGGGGGCCCTCCCACCCGTTACCCCCTCTCGGTCCCCCCCAACTTTGGGGGGGAAGTATCAGGGGGTAACGGACGTACCAGAGGTGGGTTGCCTCTTCCTGGTGGATCACCTCCAGGTCGGAGACGGCGGTGCCGCAGCGGGGGCACCAGTTGACCATGTAGTAACCACGGTAGATCAGGCCCTTATGGTAGAGTTGTGCGAAGGCGGCGCGGACAACTCGCGAGAGGCCCTCGTCCATGGTGAAGCGCTCTCGGGTCCAATCGCACGAGGCCCCCAGGCGGCGTAACTGGTGGTTGATGGCTCCGCCGTAGCGCTCCTTCCAGGCCCAGCCGAGGCGGACGAACCAGTCTCGCCCCAGGTCGTAGCGGGTGAGGGGGCGGCCGTCGGCGGGGAGGGGGTAGCCGATCTCACGCAGGAGGTCATCGGCGGTGCGTTTGTCCAGGGCCTGCTCGATCACGTTGTGGGTGCCAATGCTGGCGTGGTCGTTGCCGGGCAGCCAGAGGGTGGGCTCGCCCCGCATGCGGTGCCAGCGGATCATCATATCCTCGATGGCCATCACCAGGGCATGGCCGATGTGCAGTTCGCCGGTGATGTTGGAGGGGGGCATAGAGATCACGAACGGTTTCTGCTCCCGGCTGGCCCAACCGCGCTCGAACTGGATCTCCGGTGCAAAGTAGCCCTGTTTGTCCCACCAATCGTAGAGACGCCCCTCCACGGCATGGGGTTCGTAGGTTTTGGGTAATTCCGTGATGGATCCTCTTTCCATAGACAGATACCTCCTCGAAAATTGCTTGGTTATTCGTACTCGTTGGGATTCTCGGCCGGCAGCCCCTCCGCCCGCGCCACTTCGCAGAGGGTATCGTCAGCGGAAACGAAGGTAAGGGGTGGCAACTCCTCGGCCAGTAGACTCCTGTTGAGGAGTAAAGCCGTAGCCAGTTGAACGGCATCGTAGGCCCGTAACGGATGCTGTTGGGTAAGCTCAGTGGCTAGTTCAATGGTGTTATCCCCGGCTCGCAACACGGCATATCGCTCCCGGTGATGCTTTGAGAAAAGGCCAAAGGTCGTTTCTTGCTTGCGTTTTGAGATTTGGCCCATCCGTTGGCGCTTGGCTATCGCCGCTGCCACCTCCACAATTCCAATCTGGGCAATGGCAATATGGTATCGCCGCTTTCCCTCTTTCGTTTGCGCGTCAATAATACCAGTGACCCACTGGCTACCCCGTTCAGAGATGTAATACTTCACGATGCCGCTGCTGTCGAAGTAGTAGGTGGCCATTATCTTTCTCCTCGATCAGCGATGATGTCTTCTGAAAGGGGAGGAAGACCTTCCCACATCTGGCGCACCTCTTCCACGCTCACGTCTTCGGCCGCTTCGATATACTTATCCCATGCAGGTCCCAGGGTCGTCACCAGTCCCGTCTTGCGGATAGCGGCCATCGTGCGCTCATATTCTGAAAGGGGCTCAGCCATCTTGCGCTCCAACCCTCGCCAAAGGGTGTCAATGATGACCCTGTTCAGCGACTGCGCCGATTGTGCTGCCCGTTCCTGCAGGGTTTGGTGAAGCTGCTTAGGCAAACGTATCGTCAGCTTGGCCGTCTCCATTCTGATCACCTCCATCCAAGGATTGCCACTATGGTGGCACATAAAGTATAGAGGAAATCGCCTGATTTGTCAATTAACCATCCCCACTGTAAACAAAAGAGCCCCTCCCGTTAAGGACGAGAGAGGCTCACCTCCCGTGGTACCACCTTACTTAACAACAGATTACCAGGATTAACGGATTACGATCCGCTAATCCTGCAAATCCGCTGTTCTCTCACTTTGCTGTAACGGGCTTACCCGTACTGGCCTGCGCAGAGGCTATGAGCCATCTGCCATCAGTCAGTAGACTCCCAGGCAACCTTCGGCGGGCATCCCTGCGAGGAGCTTTCAGCCGACGACTCCTCTTCTCTACCAGGTCCGATCCACCTACTCCTCCTGTTCACCGTCTTTCGCTTTTTGTAACTGCTCAGCCTGTCATTCTGAGCGAAGCGAAGAATCTCGTTTGTGCGAAGAACGAGACCCTTCGCTTCGCTCAGGGTGACACCAAAAGCGTCCAAATCTGCCAAGGCTGAGCAGTTACCGCTTTTTTTAATGATTCTAGTTCATATCCCAGAAAATGTCAACCACCTAAGTCTTCTTTGATGTAGATCGCAGGTCTTTGACATCTTTGCTCCATCATTTGAGTTCACCCGCCCATTGTTACTGCTGTTAGCTTTTCGTGATGACTGGCAGGTATATCTGTTTCAGTGTCGGCTTGTGCGTCGGCGTGGCTGTCGGTGTACAGGTCGGCGTCCGCTCGGGTGTATTGGTCATCGTGGGTGTCGCCGTGGCCGTCGGCGTGGGCGTCGGGGTGTTGGTAGCTGTCGGTGTGGCAGTTGGTGTGGTCATCGGATTATAGTGATAGCCACCAATCAACGGGATGCCTTCCCAGCCCCTGGTCAAATCGCCGCTGCCGCTGGCTCTCTCCACTACCACCGCAGCAGGCATGGGCAGCCCGCCCCCCTCCACCGAGGTGACCCGTATCACACCCGAACCAATGAAGGCATCAGGCAGCTCGCCCAGGTCGTCTAGTCTGACGTAGCTCACGCGGCTGGGTTCGATCGTCAGGGGCACACTGGTTAACAGACTACCTCCATCGTAGATGTCCAGCGCGATGTGCAGCCTGTTTTGAGCTGAGTTATTGCGAATGGCAACCTCTGAGCTCCCGCCCCGACCGTTCTTCACTAGGAGGGGCAAGGCAATGGCCTCCATTCCCTCCGCTTGATCCTGCGGTATGGCATTGTAGCCCATCCCTTGTCCCGTGCTAGCGTTGAACAGCTCTACCACGGCGCAAATCGGCGATCCAGGGATCTCGTCTCCCGCTGGCGGCAGGACATGGCTTTGCGATTCGATCACCGCTGTGCCTATGAGCCGACCAGGCATTTCATCGAAGGCCGGGACATAGAAGGTCTGGGAACCGCCGTCGCAGACCCAATCGCTTAGGGAGAGGACAGGAGCACCGTTATTGTCGAGGAACTTCACTGTAACGAAGGTGGGCTGCCCCGTCTGGCCCAGGTTCCGCACTTGGATACCAGCACTCCAGCCTTGATCGAGATAAACCAAGGGCGCATAGCTGACTAAGGAGCCGCTGGCCTCCTCTAACAATGGCAACCAATGGGTGAGTAGCATGCCCTGGCCCCATTCGTCCACGACGATGCCCAGAGGTACGCTGGCCCTGATTGAGGCTGACCCCAGCCAGCCATCGCCTAAAGCCTCAGGCACGGCTGTGCGATAGGTCTCGCCCGGCGCCACTTGCTCGATGTGTTGAGCATACTCAGGCTGACAGGTCTCCTGCCCTTGATAGTAGATCCACACCGATGTACAAACCTGGCCGGAGTTCTGGATATTGAGCTCGGTGTCAAAGCCGTGATACGCCCTCTTGCTCAGAGGGGCGAAGTAAGCGAATTGGGGGCTTTCTCCCCCTATCTCCTCTGAGATGCCGGTATAGGAGCTGGAGACGGTGATGCCATCGGCGTCGGGCCCCATCCGGTTGACCGTCACCGCCAGGGGTCCGCCCCTGGCCTCAGCTTCCCACTGTTCCGTCCAAATACGCCAGGCAGAGGAATCGCCCACAGCACTGTTGGCCTCCTCGCATTTCGTATCCAATTGATCCAGCGAGACTGGATAGACTATAGCCGCCCTCGCTCCGGCCAGGGCATCCCCGCTCACCGTCCAGGAGCTGCCAGGAGGAATGGGGTCAGAACATAGGCTAGCTATGGGGCCAGGGTCGTTGGGGGGGCACGAGTCGGAGTGATCCCCCCACAGGAACATGATGGCCCCAGTTGGCAAATGGCCCACATTCTGCATCTGTATCCAAGTCTCCCAGCCTTCCTCAGCCTGGATGACGGGCACCTGGATGGGCACGCCCAGCTTGGGAACCGGTGTGGGCGTGTCGGTCGGCGTCGAGGTGGAAGTGGGCGTATTTGTCGGTGTGGGAGTACTGATAGGTGTGTTGGTCGAGGTAGGTGTACTTGTTGGCGTGCTCGTCGGGGTTGCCCCTATGAGTTGGATGGTCCAGCTCCCGTATGGACAACGGGGGTCGTCAGCGTGCAAGGTTGCGACCCCAGGGACTCCGTTGAGATAAGCGGTGATTGAAGCCATCTCCCCGTCGTACAGCGGGCCCACTATGAAGTCCGGCTCAATTTGCCCCTCATGTCCACTTACCCACAAGTGAATATTCTTGGCATAGGAGTGTTCTCTCTCGTTGAATTTCAACCAGCCTTCGAGCTGAACTTCCTCGCCTGTGACGGTGATTTCACTGGGAAAGCCCACAAACTCCAACTCTCCAATCGAAGCCGCCACCATTACCGACCAGATCCCGAGAAGGCTCAAAACAACTGCTACTGCTATAGCTAGCCCTTTGTTCCTAGCCATTTCCTAAACTCCTTTGCTACGATGAGAATCAAGGGACTAAGCTCCACATCCCTTCCGGGAAGTAAAGGGGGGGGGCCCTTTATCTTTTCCTGTCTTTCAATGATTCTAACCCATATCCCAGAAAATGTCAACCACCTAAGAATCTTTCGATCACGGGGAAGACTTTCCATCCAACGAAGGCGAAGCAGGTGGTTTTGATCGTCTTGCCTACCCAACAGCTTAGCAAGAACCGCTGCAGCGGAAAGCGCAGAACGCCAGCGGCGATGCCTGCCAGGTCGAAGACCGGGTTGGGGATAACCGAGAGAACGAAGATGGTGGCTGAGCCATTGCGCTGCATCCATCTCTCCAGCCGACCGTACATCTCCCGGTCCTCGATCACAGCGCGACCCCCATAGCCAGCCAGGTAACCCGTCAGTTCGCCCAGGGCCTCGCCGACGCCAGCTACCAGCCCAACGAAGAGGGGATTTAGCACCCCACCCATGCCGAAAACCACGGCCAGGCTAGGGGCAGGCAGAATCACGGTGGCGTTCCCCAGCAGACTGATTAAAAAGACACCGGGATAGCCATAGTGCTCAAAACGGGCTAACTTATCGCGAAAGAGAGCGATGGCCAAGGTGACGACGACAGCCAAAACCACCGCTCCAAGTCGTTGATATAATCTCTTTCTTTGCGTTGCTTCTTGCGTGGCGCTACTCTTCAATCAGCTTACCAAACTTTCTCGTCCTCTGGCTATAGGCAAGCAGGGCTTTCTCAAGCTCTGCCTCGTCGAAGTCGGGCCAGAAGGTGGGAGTGGCGTAGTACTCAGCGTAGGCCGTCTGCCAGAGGAGGAAGTTAGAGAGGCGCATCTCGCCCCCGGTACGGATGACCAGGTCGAGATCGGGCAGGTCTGCCGTGTAAAGATAGCTGCTAAAGAGCGCTTCGTCTATGGCTGCGGGGTCTATTCCCTCAGCTATGATACACCGCGTGGCATCCACAATCTCCGCCCGCCCACCGTAGTTGAAGGCCAGGTTAAGAATCAAACGATCGTTGTCTTTGGTTAGCTCCATCGCGCTCTCTATCTTCTGGACCAATCTGTCTGGCAGCCCCTCCGTGCGGCCAAGATGGCGCAAACGAACTCCATTTCGGTATAGTTCCGGCACCTCCCGGTCAATAGCACCCTCGAAAATGTTAAACAATCCCTCCACTTCATCCTTTGGTCGCTGCCAGTTCTCCGTGGAAAAGCCATAGAGGGTCACGATCTTGATCCCGAACTCCCCACAAGCCCTGATCACCCGGCGAGTATTCTCTGTGCCTGCTCGATGCCCCATCAAGCGCGGCAATCTCCGCTTTTTGGCCCAGCGTCCGTTGCCGTCCATAACGATGCCTATGTGACGAGGGATCCTCTCCAATCTCGTGATTCCTTTCCTCTGCATTTGCGCCAACCTTGGTCTATAATCCGTCAACCTGCTCTAGCCTCCACAGCCCAAACAAGCCCACAAGAGTCACCACTGCTCCGATAACATATCCCTCAACAGTGCCGGCCTGGGTCAAGAAGATGGCCAACACACCTAATGCACCGCAGATCAAATAGATAGCCAGCACCGCTTCCCGCTGACTTAACCCCATAGCCACCAGCCGATGGGAGAGGTGATCTTTGCCTGGGTGAGTGGTGGGGTTGAGACCTCGGCGCAGGCGGGAGACTACTACCAGGGTGGTGTCGAAGATAGGCACCCCTAAAACGAGCACCGGAATCATCCAGGTGAC
>JBAWAP010000082.1:0-5866 GCA_049589355.1 Anaerolineae bacterium | reverse complement strand
TGCCGTTGTTCAAAAGTTGCGTTTTTTCGCCGATATGAACGATTCAGCTCCTGGTTGCACAACCGTTACGTTAGGAGAAGTAGATGAGCTATCGTTCGGAATCAATCCAAATCACCGTCGGCCGCCTGAACTCCCAGTATTTTCTGCCTGCCATTCAACGCGAGTTCGTGTGGAAGCAGGAACAGATTGTGCAGTTGTTCGACTCGATCCTCCGAGGGTATCCCATCAGCTCATTTCTGTTCTGGGAGTTGAAGCCGGAGAATCGAGACAAGTGGGAGGCCTACATGTTCATCAGTGAGGCCAGGGATGGAGGCACACACAACGCCTTGGCCGGCACGCATGGCGTTCAGCATCTTACCTTGGTGCTGGATGGTCAACAGCGGCTTACCTCGTTGCTGATCGGCCTCAAAGGCCGCTACGTTGCCAAGAAAAAGTATAAGCATGGGGACAATCCGGACGCTTGGGTAAAGCAGAAGCTATACCTTGACCTGCTGAAGGACTCTCGAGTCGATGAGGAGAATGGTAGTTCTGAGCCTGGTGTCTACTACGGCCTTTCCTTTCTCGAAAAAACGCCACCGCCTGACGCACTACATCAGTGGTTTGAGGTCGGGAAGATTCTCGACTTCGACACGGAGGAAGCCTTCGACGACTACCGGGAGAAAGCAGAAGAGGCCCTGCCGGATAGCGTAACGAAAGGCCAGACTTTCGTCTTTCGAAGGAACCTGGATCATCTCTACCGGGCAATATGGAAGGACGAAGTCATCGCCTACTATACCGAAAGTGATCAAGACTGCGACCGCGTGCTCGACATTTTCGTCCGCGCAAACGCGGGCGGAACCAAGCTGAGCAAATCTGACCTTCTGCTATCCATGATTACGTCCAAATGGGACGGAGTCAACGCACGGGACGAGATATACGGTTTTGTGGACCGCCTTAACGAAAAACGCCTGCGCAAGAACGACTTTGACAAGGATTTCGTTATGAAAACCTGCCTGGTCGTGACGGACCTTCCTGTCGCGTACAAGGTAAAGAACTTTAACAACCAGAATCTACAGAAGATTCAGGATAGCTGGGACCACATCAAGAGCGCTATCGAACGGGCGGTCGATCTCGTAAACTTCTTCGGGATCGACCGAAACAACCTGACAAGCGCGAATGCCTTGATTCCTTTGATCTATTATCTGTTCCGCAGACCAGGCCTCACGCTTCGCGGAAGCACTCCGTTTGAGGCAGGCAACGCCTCTCGCGTCCGAAAGTGGATCGGCACGGCCCTGCTCAATGGCGTGTTCGGCGGGTCGTCTGACAATCTTCTCCGAGAATTGCGAGGAGTCATACAGACTCTCAATGGATCGCAGGCAGACTTTCCGGTCGAACAGATTACCGAGGCCATAAAGCGGTCGGGGCGCACAGCAAGCTTTGACGACAACGCGGTGGACAACGTTCTCTCCTTGACCTATGGCCTCAGGCTTACGTTTCTTGCGCTCACCCTCCTCTACGAGGAAAGCGGCTGGGGAACGATGACATTTCACCAGGATCACATCTTTCCACAGAGTTTGTTCAAACCTAGAAGCCTTGAAGCTGCTGGCCTCGATACGAGTCAGGTCTACCAGTACCGTTCAAAAATGAATCGCATCGGCAATCTCCAACTGCTTCTGGCGCACGAGAACACCGCGAAACTGGACACGCCTTTTGAGGAGTGGATTACCACTCGGGATGGCGGTTTCAAGGAACGGCACTTGATTCCCGACGATCCTGACTTATGGAAACTGGAGCGGTTCGAGGCCTTCATCAAGGCCCGCGAAGAGTTGATTGCCGCACGGCTCAAGAAGCTGTTCGCTGTGGGAGATAGAGGAGAGAACTCGCATGGCTAAGAAACGAACCAAGCAAAGCGCTTCCACTCCCGTGGAATCCATCCGCCACACGCAGGACACGCGTAAAAACATCCCCACCGAGGAGCTGCGCGACTTCGTGGCCGAGGACGAGGCCGCGCCCAAGACCATGCTCTATCCCCGCGACCCCTCGCTCGACCCGCAACTGGTCTGGCAAGGCAAGGATGAGCAAGACGCCAAAGCGTTGGCCGTGCCGGTGGCGCCGATCTACATCCAGGAAAAGATTCACCCGCAGGCGCTGATTACCGACTTGCTGGCCCAGGCGGCGCGTAAGGGCGGCCGCGTGGCGGAAGAGGCCGCCGTCTACCAGATCAAGCTCTTTGCCGACTTTAACGGCCTGCCGGAAGAGTTTGACCAGCGCGTGGAGTTTTACCAGCACGACGGCCATTGGCAGAACCGCATGATTTTGGGCGATTCGTTGCTGGTGATGACCAGCCTGGCCGAGAAAGAGGGCCTCAAGGGCCAGGTGCAGATGATCTACATTGACCCGCCCTACGGCATCAAGTTTGGCTCCAACTGGCAGGTGAGCACCCGCAAGCGCGACGTGAAGGACGGCCGGGCCGAGGACGCCACCCGCCAGCCGGAACAGGTGCGCGCCTTCCGCGACACCTGGAAGCTGGGCATCCACTCCTACCTGGCCTACCTGCGCGACCGGCTGGTGGTGGCCCGCGAGCTGCTTACCGAGACGGGCAGCGTCTTTGTGCAGATTGGGGATGAGAACGTGCATCTGGTGCGGTGTGTGCTGGATGAGGTGTTCGGGAGTGAGAATTACTGCTCGATTATTGCTTTTTCAAAAACAAGCGGAGCAACTACAGACCTTATCCCATCTGTCCGAGATTACTTACTCTGGTATGCGAAAGACAGAGCAGTGGCTAAATTTAAGAAGCTTTTTCTCCCAAAAAGCAGAAAAACAATTGATGAACGATACAGATATATTGTTGACGAATATGAAAGGGTAATTGCACTTTCTTCTGATGAAATTAGCGACAATGATTCCGTCATCAACAATCAAAAACCTTTCTGGGCATCGGCACTTACTTCACAAGGTTTTAGCAAAAATACCACCGTTGAGTATCTCTTTAAAGGTCAAAACTTCCATCCAGGAAATGACCGGCATTGGTCGATGGGGACAGAAAAATTGGACGTTCTGGCAAAAATCGGACGTTTAGCAATATGGAATAAACAACTTGTTGGTAAAAGATATTTAGATGACTTTCCGGCTGTTGAACTAACTAACGAATGGGCAGATACGGTTGTCTTTCGTTCAACTGAAATCGTTCAATATGTTGTACAGACTTCACCTAAGGTAATTCAACGCTGCCTCCTGATGACCACCGACCCCGGCGACCTGGTGCTGGACCCCACCTGCGGCAGCGGCACCACCGCCTACGTGGCCGAGCAGTGGGGCCGGCGCTGGATCACCATTGACACCAGCCGCGTGGCCCTGGCCCTGGCCCGCACCCGGCTCATGGCCACCAGGTATCCTTACTACCTGCTGGCCGACTCGCCCGCCGGCATCCAGAAAGAGGCCGAGCTGACCGGACGCCCCTCGCCCTTTGGGAGAGGGGGTGGGGGTGAGGGAGGCGACATCCGCCAGGGCTTTGTCTACAAGCGCGTCCCGCACGTCACGCTCAAATCCATCGCCAACAACCCCGACATCCGCGAGGGCCTGACGCGCGCCGAGATTGACGCCGCCATCGCCCGCCACGCCGAGCCCGAGACGCTCTACGACCAGCCATATCCGGACAAGAAAATCGTCCGCGTCAGCGGCCGGTTCACGGTCGAAAGCCTCTCGCCGCACCGCGTGCTCGCCACCGCCGACGAGGACATGGACGGGACCGTCACCCGGCAGGAGGCGCAGCGCGAGCAGGACTTTGCCACCATGATCCTGGACAACCTGCGCAAAGCCGGCGTGCAGAACACCAAAAAAGGCGAGCGGCTCACCTTCGACCGCCTCGACCCCTACGCCGGGACGTGGCTGCACGCCGCCGGCGAATACACCGAGACCTCCCTCAATCCCCCCGCAAGCGGGGGGAGGCAGGAAGGGGCCGAGGGAGGGAGGGTGCGGCGCGTCGCCGTCTCCATTGGCCCGGAGCAGGGCACGGTCGGCCCGCAGCAGGTGAAAGAAGCGGCCAAGGAAGCGGTGCAGGGCGTCGGCTTTGACCTGCTGCTGGTGTGCGGCTTTGCCTTTGACCCGCACGTCTCCGAAGAAGCCAAACGCTACGGCAAGCTGATGGTACTGCCCGTCAAGATGAATCCCGATCTGGCCATGGGCGACGACCTGTTGAAGAAAACCGGCGCGGGCAACCTGTTCATGGTCTTTGGCGAGCCGGACGTAGAGATCAAGAAGCAGCAAGACGGCCAGGTCAGTGTCGAAATCAAGGGCGTGGACGTCTACGACCCGACCACCGGCGAGATTCGCTCGTCGTCCACCGACGACATTGCCTGCTGGTTCATTGACACCGACTATGACGGCGAGAGCTTTTTCGTGCGCCACGCCTACTTTACCGGCGCGGATGAGCCTTACGACAAACTCCAGCGGGCGCTGCGGGCCGAGATTGATGAGGCGGCCTGGTCGAGCCTTTACAGCACCGTGAGCCGCCCGTTCGCCCGGCCGGCGACGGGCAAGATCGCCGTCAAGGTGATCAACCACTATGGCGATGAAGTGCTCAAGGTGTTCGCGGTATAGCCGCCGGCCGGCCCAGCCCGCTAAAGAGGCAGTGGCTGCGGCAATGGGGCCGAGCCATCAACCGGGCACAAATAGATGGGTTGTTGGCTTGTGGGAATACAAGGGAAAATATAACCACCGCTTGCAGCCGACGTTGCTACCGCGCCGCCCCAGCGAAGGTTCGTGCAGTTCCAGCGAGTCTTGCCCGCGAAGGAGTCTTCGACACCCGCAACGCGGCTGAAGCGAACCGTTAGGCCGTGCGCCGCGAAACAATGAGTACAAAAACAAACCTCAAAAATGTGAGCCTCAGTGATGGTATAATGATGTTATCCACTCTGCCAGACAAGGAAAGTGTCTATGCACATCATCACCCGTAAGAGGCTCAACGATTATGCAGAGAAACATCCAGACGCGAAATCGAGTCTCCAGCATTGGTACAAGTTGATGAAGTCCAAAGACTTTACATCCTTTGCAGACTTACGAACCGCCTTTCCGAGCGCAGACCAAGTCGGCAAACTGACCGTGTTCAACATCGGTGGGAATAAAGCCAGATTGATTGCCGCGATTCACTACAACCGGCGCAAGATTTATATCCGTGCAGTGTTGACCCATGACGAGTATGACCGAGGCAAGTGGAAGGAATAGGCTATGTTAGCGACCAAGATTCAGCAGGTAGCAACTGCTTGGCTGTCTCTCTCGGGCGTGTTGTATGTTCCTCATACCGAGAAGGAATATCAGGAGGCGGTCAATTTACTAGACAACTTGATTGACCAAGTTGGCGAAGATGAGACCCATCCGTTAGCATCGCTCATGGAAGTCTTGGGAGTATTGGTTGAGAAATACGAAGATGACCATATCCCCGAAATCACAGAAGCCTAATGGTTGGGTCACAACTACAAAACGGGGAGGCTGGCCTAACACTGGGTTGGTGTGTCCTGAAAGCTGTCGTCTGCTAACCGGTGGAAGTCCGGTCGTGACTTCGACAGGCTCAGTCCAGGGGTAACTGCCAGGGGGCCACGTAGCAGGCAACCAGTGCAGCCGGGTGACTGGCTGTGCTGAAGCGTTGTATCCCCCTGAGAAAGGGGTGCAAGACCGCAGCCCGTAACATGAAGTGAATCCTGCAGCGTCGGAATGTTAGCCCCGAGAGGGGGACAAGGGAGAGCCGAGCTTGTCATGCGAAGTGAAGGCCATGGAAGGTGCGAAGAACCCTTCGCTGCGCTCAGGGCAGGCTCTGGAAGTGCAGCACCGAAGAACTCCCCGGCGTAGGGAGGGCGGGATGTTGGGAAAGTCGTTGGTGGAACAGGAGAGG
>JBAWAP010000081.1:0-13282 GCA_049589355.1 Anaerolineae bacterium | reverse complement strand
TCCACCAGCTTACTCTCGCTCACTGCCCTGTTTACCACTGCGTTTAAGAGTTTAGTGGATAATCTCAACTGGCTCTTGAGCTCTTCACGAGGCATGCCTTGGCGCAAAGGGTGCCGTTGGTGATAGTCTCGCAAGGCGATGATTAGTTTGTCCGACAGCTTCTCCCAACCCGCCGCTGAGATAAGGTACTGGTTACTGGTAACTAGTTGTTGGATACTGGGTAGTTGTTGCCTGATCCTAGCGTCGAGTATCAGGACTTGCTTGCTATCCAATAACTCCTGCAAAGCATTGCCTGCTTCCTCCACAGCAAGACGGCTGCGCTCCATCAGCTCTCGTGGCTGGCAGGGCTGGCTGGTTTCCAGTGATTGGAGGAGGATCTCCACCGAGCTGCCCTGGGCTAGAGTGGCCAGCCTGGCAGTGATGTCGGAGCGGAAGCGCCGGTGTCGCCGGCGGGGATGAGGGTCAATTACCTGCCCACCACCTACAGTGACAGCAGGCGAGGGCTGGCGGACGATGAAACGATCGCCTCTGACCAAGGCCACCGGCTCAGCCAGCCGCAACTGTACCCAGCCCTCTCCACCCGGTCGAATGGCCTCGCTGTCCAGAAGTCGCGCCTTGGCTATGACCTCCGCAGAACCACTGAAGAACTTCAGCGGCGCATTGTGCCGCAAGGGGCGGGGGGCACTGTCCAAGTAACGCAAGCGCAAGTCTATTAGCCTGGTGGGCTCTAGCCAGCCTGGGATCGTAACCACATCGCCCCGCCTCACCTCATCTGTGCCAACCCCTGTCAAGTTGACAGCCACTCTGCTGCCAGGAACAGCTCGTTCGATCTTCTCTTTGTGAGTCTGCAGGCCACGCACCCTTGCCCTCAGCCCCTGGGGCAAGACCTCCACCTCCTGACCAACTTGCAGTTTGCCGTCAACCAGCGTGCCCGTCACCACGGTACCAAAACCAGCAATGGTGAATACGCGGTCAATCGGAAGTCTGGGACGGCCCAAGTCGCTACGGGGGGGCGCATTTTCCAGCAGCCTGTCCAACTCTTTTAGCAATGTCGGTAATCCTTGGCCTGTCCTGGCTGAGACAAGAACAATGGGGGCATCAGCCAGGGCGGTATCCTCCAACAGCTCAGTTACATCAATTTGGACGAGTTCGAGCCATTCTTCATCCTCAACCAGGTCCATCTTGGTCAGGGCTATTACGCCGTTCCTCACCCCCAACAAGTCCAGGATGGCCAAGTGCTCACGCGTCTGAGGCATCACCCCTTCATCGGCGGCCACTACAAAAAGAGCAGCATCAATGCCACCCACGCCGGCCAACATGTTCTCGATGAAATCCCTGTGGCCAGGCACATCAACGATCCCGACTGGCTCGCCGCTGGGCAAAGTGAGCCAGGCGAAGCCCAGGTCAATGGTCATCTCCCGTTCCTTCTCTTCCTTGAGGCGATCGGGATCAATGCCTGTCAGGGCCTCTACCAATCTTGACTTGCCGTGGTCTACATGTCCCGCCGTGCCAATCACTCGCAAACTGCAACTGCTCCTTAAGAAATAATCATCCCAACCGCTCCCGCCGGATTGCCAAATCGGCTCGACTGACCCTTTGCTTAGCGGACCCCCTTGGCCTTTTCCTCCGCGTGCACGATACGCTCCTGCATCTCGCTGATCTGGCGGCGTGCATATTCCTGCCAGGTCTGCCACAAGGCCGTGATCTGAGCTCGGTCTGCTTCGGTAGACTCCTCCAACGACCCAAGCCGTGTAGCCTGCTCTTCGTTCCACCTATCCTGATTGTGCCAGTGCTGCTCCCAAATTACCACATGCTTCTTCCAGCGCTTCTCATTCTCCGCCTGCCATTCGTCCCATTGATGCTTTTGGCGTTTCTCCGCCAAACGCTGTAGTTCCGCTACCTCGGCCTGATCCTGTTTCAGACGCTCCTCGAGCTTCTCCAAAGCCGCTAACGCTTGCTTGTTCTTCTCATATTGCTCCGCGGACCGCTGTATCTGAGCCGCATGTTCCTCCATTTTCTGGCGGTGCTCCTCCATCTGTTCGGCCCACTCGTTCATTTGCCTCTCGCGCTGTTGCTCGCCGAGCTTGATGGCCTCGATGAAGTCCTTCTGCTCTTGCTTCAATTCGGGCCCCAGCAGGTTCAGTTCCCCTATCCGGTGTTCACTTCGCCTGACTAGCTCCTCCAATAGTTGTAGTTTCGTAGATTGGGCTTCAGTCCTCTTGAACAACTCCGGCGTCTCCTGTTGAAGCTCGGCTATCCGTTTGGCATTCCGCTGGGGTTGTTCTTCAAGATAAGGCAGATTCCTCGTTCGGTTGTCTAGATCTCTACTGAGGTCGGCCACCTGCTGCTGCAAGTCTAAGATGCCCTCCCCTAAGCGCTGATCCTCAGCCCGGCGCAGTTGTATCTCCTCCTCGTGGCGGGGCAGTCTTTGCAACTCCTTCCTGATCTCCCCCAGAACGCGGGTCTGACTGTCCCGTTCCACCTGCCTCACTCGCTCTGCATCCATCTCGGCCTTTCGGCGTTGCTCATCGTGTCGCTCTATGAGTAGGACAAGCTCAGCCCTGAGTTGGTCGAGGGCCTGCTCGAGTTGGGGGAATTTGGTCAGTTGGGCCTGGGTACGCGCCAACCTCCCCTCCAGCTCCTGTATCCTCCTGGCCTGCTCCGTGATCTCCGCAGCCTGGCTCTCCACCCGTTGTTGGAGCTTGGCCAACTCGGTCTTATCACGTCGGTGCTCCTCGTCCAGCCAGGTGAGCATCTTAGTAGCTTGGTTCAAGTTCATGATCCACCTCCAATTGGCGATTGGCTAGGACTAAGCCGTTCCAGATTCAGTTCTTCCACCTGACCCGTGACCAAAAAGACCACTCGTTCGCCGATGTTGGTGGTGCGATCGGCAATGCGCTCCAGATTGTGGGCTACCCAAAGCAAATGCGTGGCCCGGGTGATGGTTTTGGGGTCCTGCGTCATGAAGAACAGGAGTTCGCGGTATACCTGGTCATACAAGGCATCTACCTCATCGTCCTCGACGCCGAGGCGCCGAGCTAAGTCAGGATCGCGACGGATGAAAGCGTCCAACTGCTGGTGAAGGAGCTGACGCCCTTTCTCAGCCATGCGAGGGACATCAATCAAGGGTTTCAAGAGAGGCTGATCACCAATCATGAGGGTGATCTTGGCAATCCCCTTGGCGTAATCACCCATGCGCTCCAGTTCAATGGCGATGTTGGAGACGGCGATGATGATCCGTAAATCGCTGGCCAGGGGCTGTTGGGTGGCGATCAGAACCAGGCACCTTTCCTCTAGATCGCGCTGGGCCCGATTAATCAAGGCATCTTCGTCAATGATCTGCTGGGCCAGTTCTAAGTCACGGTTGGCTAGAGACTGGATCGAGCGCTCTATAGCCTTATCCACCAGATCGCCCAAGGCCAGGAGATCTTCCTGCAACTCGCCGATCTGTTCGTCAAAGGTCTCCCTCGGCATGATCGTCATCTCCCTCCGCGAAGTTATGATAATTATACCGCTTAAATCACCGTTTGGCAAAACAACATCTACACCGCCAATTGTCGCCAAAGATAATTGCCGCTTGCCAGCAGCGGAGAGGACAAAGGCTTGACATAGCTCGTTTTCTCTGCTACAATTGAAATGGATTTGAGAGCCAAAACGTGGGTGCTGATGCCCACCTTGCGTGCCAGCCAAAAGCGCCCACGTGTTTATGGCTGGCTTTTTGGTTAGGATAGGAGGCATCATGGACTACTCAAAGATGAAGAAGGCTCAGTTGATCGAAGAGATAGAAGCTCTGCAAGAGAAAACAGCGGGGCTAGAGCGTGCTCAAGCCGAGCGCGAGCCAGCGGAGGAGGCCCTCAAAGAGCTCCTGAACAAGATCGAGCGGGCAAAGCAGGAGTGGGAATCCACGGCCGATTCGCTCCCTGACCTTATTTGCCTGGTAGACGATGGAGGGCGCATCATGCGGGCAAACCGGACTGTGGAGACCTGGAACCTGGCGCGGGTTGTGGATGTGAAGGGCCGGGGGGTCCATGAGCTGTTGCACCCCGGCTGCGTGGATTCCTCCTGCTATCTCGACTCCTTCTGGGAAGGAGCGTGGGAGGAGTCGCTCCGGGGACAGCCGGCCCAATGCGAAGCCTATGACGAATTTTTGAAACGTCACGTCCTCGTACAGGTCGAACCGTGGAAGGATTGGGGTAAGGGGGCGGCACTCGGCTCCACAGTGGTCGTTGTGCGGGACATCACCGAGCGCAAGCGGGCCGAGGAGGAACTGCGCCGGGAGCGTGACCTGGCCGAGGCGCTGGAGGAGGCGGCCGCCGCCGTCAGCAGCACGCTGGACCTCGACGAGGTGCTGGACCTCATCCTGGAGCAGGCGGAACGGGTCGTCGCCGGGGACGCCTTCAGTATTATATTGATCGAGGATGATGTCGGTCGTGTGGCCCGATCCCGAGGGTACGAGCTACCGGGAGAGGAGATACAACCCTTGCGTTTCGATATCCCCATCGCCAAGTACTCCAAGGTGATGAAGATGGCGCGGACGGGGAAGCCTGTCATTGTGCCCGACACATCGGTCGACCCCGACTGGGTCCCAGCGGCGAGAGACCAGGGGTGGCGGCGGTCCTACGTCGGCGTTCCCATACAGTTGGGCGATGTGACGGTGGGCTTCCTGAGTGTGAGCGGCACTGGGCCGGGGCAGTTCGGATCCGAAGACGCCCGGCGGATGCAGGCCTTTGCCAGCCACGCCGCCATCGCCATCGAGAATGCGCGGCTGTTTGAGGGAGTACAACAAAAATCTGAGGAGCTTGCGCTTCTGCTGGATACGGCCACCACTGTCTCATCCACCCTTGAGCTTGACTACATCCTCCGCACTTTAGCAGAAAAGATGACCACCTCGGTCGGAGCTACCTTCTGCCGCATCGCTTTGCTCAATGAGATGAATCAAACTCTGACCATAGCGGCTGTTTTCGCTACCCATGACCTGGACTGGGATCCGAGCCTGGGTCGGCAATATGCCTTGGCCGACGCTTCCTGGCACAAGCAAGTCATCGAGAGAGGCGAGATCATGATCCTGCGCCAGGATGATCCATCCAAAGCGGTGTCGGAAACGGAGTGTAGGATAGCCCTCAGCGAAGGTATCCAATCAGCCCTCCTGATCCCGCTGGTGGTTGGAGATCGCACCCTCGGAGTGGTGTCCCTGGGCGAGATGCGTAGTTGGCAACGCATCCCCTTCACTGCCGATCGAGTAGGACTCTGTCAGGCCATGGCCAACGCGACGGCCGTTGCCATTGAGAAAGCCCAACTCTTGGATGCGGTCACGAAGCATAGAAGAGACCTGCAAAGGTTGTCAGCCCAGCTCATCAATGCCCAGGAAGCGGAACGCAAGAGGATCTCCCAAGAGCTGCACGACGAGATGGGCCAGGCTCTGACAGCGATAGGAATCGATCTGGCAGCCATTAAGAAAGAACTGCCGTCAGAGCTGGCCCCCATGATCAGGGAGAGACTGGCGGAGGCAAGTTCGCTGGCCGATCAGATATTGAAGCAAGTACGTGAGTTGTCCCTTGACCTACGGCCCACCATGCTGGATGATCTCGGTGTGGTGCCTGCGCTGCGCTGGTACGTAAACAGATACGTCGAAAGGCTAAACATCGAGGTCAAGTTTGAAGCACTTGATTTCGAGGAGAGGCTGACTCCGGAGATGGAAACGGCTCTCTACCGCGTGGTGCAGGAGGCCTTAACTAACGTCGCCAGGCATGCGCAGGCCAACAGGGTAAATATACGTCTGGAGCGCAAGGTGTCTACAGTTG
This sequence comes from Anaerolineae bacterium, assembly GCA_049589355.1. Lineage (GTDB taxonomy): Bacteria > Chloroflexota > Anaerolineae > VGOG01 > VGOG01 > JBAWAP01. The sequence continues at coordinate 7,481 of JBAWAP010000081.1, read as the reverse complement.
TTGCCTTCATTGAAGACAATGGCCAAGGCTTCGATGTAGAAAAGCTTGCCGGCCGCGAAGTCTCGGAGCGCGGGGTAGGCCTGTTAGGGATACGAGAAAGGGTGGCCTCCCTGGGGGGCAGTTTCAGCATCCAGGCCCGTCCAGGGCAGGGAACCCGGCTGACGATAGAAATACCGTCATAGGATTTTCGATTTCCGATTTACAAATCGAAAATCGGCAATCTAAAATCGAAAATGGAACGGAGGATCATGAGCAAGATAAGAGTGCTGCTGGCCGAGGATCACACCATCGTTCGCAAGGGCCTTCGCTCCATTTTGGATGGCGAGGCGGACATAGAGGTGATAGGGGAAGCCGAAGATGGGAGAGAGGCTGTTAGGAAAGTTGAACAACTGCTCCCCGACGTCGTGCTGATGGACATCACCATGCCGGCCCTCAACGGCTTGGAGGCTACGCGCCAGATCAAGAAGCGGTTTCCTGAGGTCAAAGTTCTGATTCTGACCATGCACTCTACCGAGGAGTATATCTTCCAAATCCTGCGGGCCGGGGCCTCAGGATATGTGGTCAAGCAAGCAGCGGTCACAGAACTGGTTTCGGCCATCCAGACTGTTTACGGGGGCGATTCCTTCCTCAGCCCCTCGATTTCGAGGAAGGTCATCGAAGAATACGTGCGGAAGGCCGAAGCAGTGGCAGAGAACAGCTATGACAAGCTTACCAACCGCGAGAGAGAGGTACTGCAACTGATTGCTGAGGGTCACTCAAGCCCAGAGATTGCTGAACTGCTGCATATCAGCGCAAAAACGGTTAGGGCCCACAGAGCTCACTTGATGGACAAGCTGGATATCCACAGCACGGCCGAACTGACCCAATACGCCATCCGTAAGGGGGTGATACAATAATTGCGGATTGCAGATTGCGGAACGGGAATCCGCAATCCGAACTCCGAAATCTGATCTGAAAAAGGCCCTAAGGGGAATAGGGCCTTTTTCTTTGAAAAATCAGCGTTTCGCCAATAGACAGGACGGATTAGGTCGTGTATACTGAAGATAGGCGATAGTGCGTCTATTGATCGGTAAAGATAAGCAAGGAGAAGACAGTGCAGATAGTAAGGACCCTGATCGTTGATGACGACGCCAGCTTTCGCCGGCGCGTAAAGGAGTTGCTGCTCTCTGAGCCGGACATCGAAGTCATCGGAGAGGCGGCCGACGGTCAGGAAGCCCTCCTCAAAACCAGGGAGCTCCAGCCAGACCTGGTTCTCATGGATGTGAGGATGCCAGGGACAAACGGGATAGATGCCACTCGTCAGCTCAAGGATGAAATGCCAGAGCTCAGAGTCATCATTCTGACCATTTTCGACATGCAGGAGTACAGGGAAGCGGCCATGGCAAGTGGTGCCAGTGGCTACGTGGTAAAGAAATCGCTCATCGAAGAGCTGGTGCCGGCAATCAGAGACGCTTTTAGGGCGTACGGGAGGAGTGAGCATGGACAGGACACCAAAGGCGATGCTGGCCGTTGTGATGGCTAGGTGAAATTACTGCCCATTTTGGGAGATGCACAAGATGGAAGACCAAGATAAGACCAAAGAGCAGTTCATGAATGAATTGGCAGAACTGCGCCAACGAGTAGCCGAACTGGAAGCAGGGGACACCGAGTGCGAGCAGGCAGAGGAGGCACTGCGAGAGTCGGAGCAGCGCTACAGGCAGCTCTTCGAGGGCATCGGTGACGCGGTGATGGTCTACAGTTCGCAAGGAAGGTTCCTGGACTGCAACGAAGCTACGCTTAAGCGATTGGGCTACAGCCACAAAAAGCTCCTACGCTTGGGGGCTGCCGATATCGTCCATCCAGACCTCCATCAGTTGATGAAGGACAACCAGGAGAGGATATGGGCTGGAGAAACCACTGTAGTGGAGTCGGGGTATCGCTGCAAGGATGGGAGGGTCATTCCTGTAGAGGTCAATGCCCACAGGATCGAATATCAGGGAGAACCGGCTATCCTCGCCGTGGTGCGTGACATCACCGAGCGCAAGCGGGCGGAGGAGGAACTGCGGGAGAGTGAGGCGAGGTACAGGGAGCTTGCCGACAGCATCGCCGATGTCTTCTTTGCTTTTGATAAGGACTTGAGATATACCTACTGGAACAAAGCATCAGAGAAACTTACCGGGATTCCAGCGAAGGATGCTATCGGGAAATCTCTCTACGAGCTTTTCCCAGACACACCAGAGACAAGAAGGGCAGAAAGAGCATACTTGGATGTATTAAGAACGCAGCAGCCACAGAGTTTAGTGAACCCATACCACATTGGCGGTAGGGACTTCTTCTTTGAAATCAGCGCTTACCCCTCTGAGCGTGGCCTCTCTGTTTTCGTCAAAGACATCACCGAACGCAAACGGGCGGGGGAGGCGCTCAGAGAGACGCGCGACTATCTGGACAGTCTGATCCGTTACGCCAATGCCCCCATCATCGTCTGGGACCCGGAGGGGAGGATCACTCGGTTCAACCATGCCTTCGAGCACCTTACAGGATATACAGCCGACGAGGTCATCGGCCAAGAATTGCACATGCTCTTCCCTGAAGCAAGCCGAGGCGAGTCGCTGAACAAGATCGCTCGCACCCTGGCCGGTGAATACTGGGAGTCAGTGAAAATCCCAATTCTCAGCAAAGATGGAGATATTCGAGTAGTGCTCTGGAACTCGGCGAACATCTATGCTGAGGACGGCACAACTCTTTTAACTACCATAGCCCAGGGCACAGACATCACCAAACGCAAGTGGGTGGAGGAAGAACTTCAACAAAGTTTCGAGAAGTTACAAAGAACGTTCGAGGGAACGGTCAATGTCCTGGTATCAGTCATCGAGATGAGGGATCCCTACACGGCTGGTCATCAACGGCGGGTAACTCAACTGGTCTGCGCTGTCGCCAACGAGATGGGCCTTCCCAAAGAGCAGATCGAGGGAATCCACATGGCCGGGCTGATTCATGATATCGGCAAGATCAACGTACCCGCTGAGATTCTCAGCAAGCCCGGTCGGTTAACCGAACTCGAATTCGGTCTCATCAAGATGCACCCCCAAGTCGGTCACGACGTATTGAATGGGGTGATAGAATTTCCTTGGCCGGTGGCCCAAATGGTGCTTCAACATCACGAAAGGATGGATGGTTCTGGTTATCCTCAAGGTCTATCGGGTGAGGAGACTATCCTGGAGGCAAGAATCTTAGGTGTAGCTGACGTTGTTGAGGCTATGGCCTCTCACCGGCCTTACCGATCGGCTCTCGGTATAGATAAAGCCCTGGAGGAAATCTCACAGAACAAGGGTGTCCTTTATGACCCTGAGGTGGTGGACGTTTGCTTGAAGCTTTTCACCGAGAAGGGGTTTGAGTTCGAGTAAATTGCTGTTTATTTGGGGAGATGCACAAGATGAAAGACCAAGATAAGACCAAAGAGCAGTTCATGAATGAATTGGCGGAGTTGCGCCAACGAGTAGCCGAATTGGAAACGGCGAACGTCGAACGGGTGAGGGTGGAGGAGGCGCTCCAGGAGAGCCGCCGCCAACTGGAGAGCCAGGAGCGCTTCATCACCAGCATCCTGGACAGCATCCCTATCTCCGTGGTGGTGATTGACCGGGGCCTGCATGTCGTCTCAGCCAACCGCAACTTTCTGGAAAAAACCCGGCGTGAGGCGCGGGACACCCTGGGCCGCAAGATAGAAGAGATCTTTCCCCAGGTGCTGCTGGAGTACACTCAGTTGGACCAAAAGATGCGAGAGGCCTTTCGTAGGGGCGAGCCATTGGAGGGCGGGAAGCTGTCCTATCGGGCTCCTAGCCTGCCCACCCGCATCTACTACTACCGACTCGTCCCCCTCTACCTCTCTCCTGGCAGGGGAGGGGACGGAGTGGAGAATGTGATGCTATTGATGGATGACATCACTGAACGGGAGCAACTGGGGGAGGAGGTGCGGCGGACCGAACGGCACCTGGCCAGTGTGGTGGACAGTGCCCATGACCTGGTGGTCTCCATGGATCCCGAAGGAAGGATACTGACCTGGAACAGGGCCGCCGAAGATACCTCAGGCTTTACGCTCGAAGAGGTGGAGGGCCAATACCTGCCCAACCTGTGTGTGGAAGAGGAGCAGCAGAACATGGTGTCATGGCTGGCGCAGTGGGTAAAGGGCCAGTTCACAAAGAAAAGCATGGAGATCAACCTGAGGACGAAGAAAGGTAGGGATGTCCCCATCTCCTGGACCGGTTCCCGCATGCTCGACGATGAGCGCCGGGTCATCGGTCTCGTCGCTGTCGGGAGGGACCTGACTGAGAGAAAGCGATTGGAGACTCAACTGATCCAGTCGGCCAAGCTCACTTCTTTGGGGGTCATGGCCGGGGGCATCGCCCACGAGATCCGCAACCCCTTGGCGATAAGCTCTGCTGCCGCCCAGCTCCTGCTGGAGAGGCCCGATGACAAGAAGTTCAGGGAAGAGGCTGCTGAGAGGATCTATTCTGGCATCCAACGGGCCTCGTACATTATAGAGAACCTGCTCAAGTTTGCCCGTCCCCCTGAGGAGCGCATGGTACCGATGGACATAGGCGAAGCCCTCGAAGAGACATTATCTCTATTGGCCAATCAGCTCAAGGTGCAAAGGATAGAGCTGTGGAAGGATTTCGCCTCCGATCTGCTGCCAGTGGTTGGCAACAAGAGTCTCTTGCAGCAGGTTTTCAGCAACATGATCCTCAACGCTTGTAACGCCATGCCCGATGGGGGAAGCCTGACCATCACCACCAGAATGAACTCTGATAACCAGGTGGAAATACAGTTTGCCGACACCGGAGTTGGCATCCCCGAGGAACACCTGTCCGAGGTTTTCGATCCCTTCTTCACCACCATGCCTGTGGGCAAGGGCATCGGCCTGGGGCTGTCCATCAGCTACAGCATCGTGCAGCAGCACCAGGGCACCATCGAGGTGGTGAGCCAGGTGGGCCAGGGTAGCAGCTTTACCGTTCGGCTGCCGGTAGGAGGAGTCTGAGGTGGAACGAGAACTGCTGCGGATTCTGGTCGTAGACGATGAGCCGGACATGTGTTGGGCATTGGAGAACACTCTGCAGCCCGCTGGCTACGCGGTGACCACCGCGACGAGCGGTGCAGAGGCCATAGAGAAGGCGCAGGAGAGATTCTTCAACCTGGCGCTCCTGGACATCAGGCTGCCCGACACGGAAGGGATAGAGCTGGTAGCGCCTTTGAAGGAAATGCATCCTGACATGGAGATGATCATGGTCACTGCCTATGCCTCGCTGGAAACCGCGGTGCGGGCTCTGAATGAAGGAGTATCGGCCTACCTCACCAAGCCCTTGAACCTGAACGACGTGTTGGCTACAGCCAGGGAGGTCCTTGAAAAGCAGCGCCTGGTTGAGGAGAAGCGGCGCGCGGAGGAGGCGCTGCGGGAGAGCGAGGCGCGCTATCGTGCCATCGTCGAGGATCAGTCTGAACTGATCTGCCGTTTCCTGCCCGACGGAGCGCTCACCTTCGTCAACGAGGCCTACTGCCACTATTTTGGCAAGAAGCCCGAGGAGCTGATCGGACATACCTTTATGCCATTTATTTCCGATGAGGACCAGGAAATCGTCAGAAAGCAACTTACCTCCCTGTCCCCAGAGAACCCCGTTGTAGCCTACGAACACCGGGTTGTGGCTCCCAATGAGGAGATCCGTTGGCAGCAGCAGTTCGATCGAGCGATATTTGACGAGCAGGGTCGCATCATTGAGTTTCAGTCGGTGGGCCGCGACGTCACCGAGCGGGTGCAGGTGGAGCAACAACTCGTCTATATGGCCACCCACGACGCCTTGACCGGCCTGCCCAACCGGGTGATGTTCAATGACCGTCTCACCCTGGAACTGGCTCACGCAAACCGCAACCGGCAAAAGCTGGCCGTGATGTTGCTCGACCTGGACCACTTCAAGGACGTTAATGATACGCTGGGGCATAGCGTGGGAGACCAGTTGCTGCAAGTTGTTGGCGAGCGACTGACAAGCCTTCTGCGTAAGAGCGACACCGTCGCCCGCATGGGAGGCGACGAATTCATGCTGCTATTCCCAGAAATGGCTCGGATGGAAGACGCGGCCAGGATTGCCCAGAAAACCCTGGAGGCCTTTCGAAAGCCATTTGTGTTTGAGGGCCACGAACTCCATATCACCACCAGCATTGGGATTGCCCTCTGCCCCGACGACGGTGAAGATATTGATACCCTGGTGAAGAATGCCGACATCGCTATGTACCGTGCCAAGGAACAGGGTCGGAACAACTACCAATGCTGCTCTGGCAAAGGAGGAAGAGATAGACGAGAGAGAGACCATCCTGATCGTTGACGACGAGCCGGACATGTGCTGGACGCTGGAGAACATCCTGCGTCCTGCCGGTTATGCGGTGACCACCACGACAACCGGTGCAGAGGCCCTGGAACTGTTCACTGCGGAGCCCTACGACGTCGCCTTTGTGGATGCCAAGCTCCCCGATCTGGATGGCCTGGAGCTGGCTGCCCTAATCCGCCAACGGAGCCTGCACACCGCCATTGTCCTGATTTCCGGCTATTTCTACCAGGAAGACAGAGCTATCAACGAAGGCCTGGACAAGGACCTCTTCATCGGCTTCATCTCCAAACCCTTCGATCTGGAGGAGGTTCGCCTGATGGCCCGTCAGGCCGTGAAGCGAGTCAGTAAAGGAGGTAATGCCAATGGCCCAAATCCTGCTGGTGGATGACGAGCAGGACCTGGTCTGGGCGCTACGACACAGCCTGAGCGATGAGGGCCACGAGGTGCTCACCGCCTATGACGGCATGGAGGCCCTGGCCATTGCCCGGCGCCATCGCCCCGATCTGGCCATCCTGGACATCGTCATGCCCCGGCTGGATGGCCTGCAGGTCTGTCACAGGCTGCGCCGGGATCCTACCCTGGCCGCCATGCCCATCCTGTTCCTAACGCAGCGCAGTGCCATTGAGGACCGGATCAAAGGGCTGGACGAAGGGGGCGACGACTACTTGGTCAAGCCCTTCAACCTGGAGGAGTTGAAAGCCCGGGTCAGGGCTTTGCTGCGCCGGGTTCGATCTGCCCTAGAGGGAGGATCGGGACTCGGAGATCGGGACTCCCTGCTGGTAGTAGGCTCCCTCACCCTGGACCTGCACGCCTGCCAGGTGCGGGTAGGGGAGAAGACCGTGCAGCTCACGCCCACCGAGTTCGACCTCCTTCACCACTTGATGGCCCACCCCGGCGAAGTATTCTCCAGCCAGCAACTGTTGCAGCAGGTGTGGGGCTACCCTCCAAGAACGGCTGACCCCGGCTTGGTGCGCTGGCACATCAAGAACCTGCGCGCCAAGATCGAACCCGACCCAGCCCACCCTGTCTACATCCGCACCGTGCCCCACCACGGCTACACGTTTGAGAGGCGCACTTCCTCCTGATGGCGTGATGCGTGAAGCGTGAAGTCGTGATGCGTGAAACGTGATG
>JBAWAP010000080.1:0-2795 GCA_049589355.1 Anaerolineae bacterium | reverse complement strand
GGCTACGAGCAGGGCACGGCCACCGATCTATCCCGCTTCCCCGACGATGCCTTCGATGCGCTCCTGCTCATGGGGCCGCTCTACCACTTGCTGGAGGAGAAAGACAGGCAGCAAGCGCTGGCGGAAGCCCAGCGGGTACTGAAACCCGGCGGAATCCTCTTTGCCGCCTTTATCTCCCGCTACGCCGCACTCCGGTGGGCGGCCGCTCACGAGCCCACCTGGCCCCTGGAGCATTCGGAGCTTGCAGAAATGATCCTGACCACGGGCGTCTTGCCCCCGCGTGGGGAATCGGACGCCGAGTTCATCGCCTACTTCGCCCATTCCAGCGAGGTCGTCCCACTGTTTCAGAATGTAGTGTTCGAGATCGTGACCGTCCTGGGCATCGAAGGGCTGGTGAGCATGGTCGAAGATGGGGTGAACGCCCTCTCCGGCGAAGCGTGGGACACGTGGGTGGACCTGAACTACCGGATAGCCGCCGACCCCTCCATCCACGGCTGTGTTGAGCACCTGCTGGTCGTCGCTGTCAAACCTCTTTGGCGAGCGGTGCTGCGCCAGATCGCCCGGCGACTCAACGAGGCCGGGGTGGCCTACACGCTCGTCGGTGGGGCCTCGGCCACGCTACACGGCGTCGCGGTGCCGGTGAATGATCTGGACATCGAAACTGACGCCGAGGACGCCTACCGCTTCCAGGCCCTCTTCGCCGACCACGTCGTGGAACCCGTGGCCCTGCGCGAGAACGAAGTCTATCGTTCCCACTTCGGCCGCTTCGACTTCGATGGGGTGGCCGTCGAGGTCATAGGCGACCTACGCCGGCGCGAAGGGGAACGTTGGGTGCCCACAAGGGCCAAGACGGAGACCACGGTGAATCTGGACGGTGTGCCCGTGCGCGTCTCCTGGCTGGAGGAGGAGACATTGGCCTACATCCGGCGGGGGCGGCTGGATCGCGTGGCCCAGTGCCTACCCCACTGCGACCAAGGCCGGCTGCTGGCGCTGCTGCGTGGGGAACAGGCTGTAGGCGTGTTGTGAACGCGATCAGAGGGAGCGCGGTGAATTCCCGAGGAGCACGAGGGGTGTCCCTTTGCCTTCTTCAGAGATTTGACGATGGCGTGAAAGCATGGTAGAATGGCTGACAAGCAACAGCCCGTACCCTGAGCAAGGAAGGGATGGAGACCAGACCGTGGCACGGATTATAAAAAATTTTGATCGAGGGCAAAATCGAAGGATTGGATTTCTTCGGCAATGCCGTGCCCGTGGATGACATTGGTCGCGCTGATGGCCACGAACTGGACGTTTTGATCGGAGCTCTGGTCATGGAACAATGGGAGATCAGGCTGGATCCCAAGAACGGGACGCTGGATCTCGAAGGTCTAAGGCGCCGCGAGTTCACCGAGTTCTGATCGCCTGTGTCTCTCTTATCCCCCCAATCCTACCACTGACTGTTGCCTGGTTAGCCTCTGGCGTTTTGGTATGAACCGTCCGGCTTGCCCTCTGGGCAGGCCGGTCTCGCTTTCCCAAGACGTAAAGCCTTCAGTAGGACGTTGTCAACGAGACGAGGAGGCAACTGTGACCGAACGTGCCGATTGCTTCGTCTGCCGCAAGCATCGCGGTGAGGAGCCAGTGCCAGGCGGGCCGATCTATGAGGATGATTTGGTCTACGCCAGCCATGAGGCCCCTCCGCCGGATGGCCGCGCTTATCTGGGCTGGTGTTTCGTCGAGCCCCGCCGCCATGCTCCTGGCCTGGCCGACCTGACGGACGCAGAAGCGCAGGCCATAGGCTGGCTGGTTGCCCGCCTGAGCCGGGCCCTCAAAGCGGAACTGAACGCCGAGCACGTGTACGCCTTCGTGATAGGCAACCGCGTGCCCCATCTGCACGTCCACCTGATTCCTCGCCACCCCGGCGCACCCCAGGAGTACTGGGGTGTGCGCGTGGACGAGTGGCCCGAGGCGCCCAGAGGCGATGAGGCGGAGATTGCAGTGCTGGTGGCTCGTCTGCGGGCACGGATTCACCCGGAAACGAAGGACTGATGGAAGGAGTAGTATGAGGCTGGATATCGTCGAATGGTGGGTGCATTGGGCTGGCGCGGTGGCGACGTCTGTGTGCCTGATCGCTGCACTGGCAGGGATGGCGCGCGGCCTGCGCCGCCCTCGGGGGCGGACAACTGGCCTGGCGCGCAGGGTCCTGCGGCTGCCGGCTTACCTCCTGATCGGTGTTCTTTTCTTTGGCCCGTGTTTTCTGCTGTGGCGACCGCTCCCGCTGGCGCTCTCGGCGTCAGCCCGGGCCGTGGCACTCGCCCTGGGCGCGCTGCTCTGCTTCCCCGGGCTGGCCCTGTATCTGTGGGCGCGGCTAACCCTCGGCGAGATGTACAACGTCTCCAGCAGCATGGGGGCGCAACTATACGCCGACCACCGGCTGGTCACCCACGGCCCTTTCGCCTTTGTGCGCCACCCGATGTACCTGGGTATCATCCTCGCCTCTGCAGGCGGGCTCCTTATTTACCGCACCTGGACGCTCCTGTTCACCATAGTGACCTTCCTGGGCCTGGTGCTGCGCGCCTGGCGGGAGGAGCAGGCGCTGGCCGCCGAGTTCGGTGAGCGGTGGGAGGAGTATTGCTGGCAGGTTCCGGGCTGGATTCCACGCATCCTGAGGAGGCGTTGAGACGACACGGATGTGTCATTGCGAGTCTTCCATGGCGCATCGCGCCATCCGTAGGGGGCAGAAACTTGGGCGAGGTTCGTAGTAACAGCTTTAGCTGTCGTTTGGCAGCAAAGGCGACTAAAGTCGCCACTACGAACCA
>JBAWAP010000079.1:0-6798 GCA_049589355.1 Anaerolineae bacterium | reverse complement strand
GTTTCCTCACGAGGCCAGTGAACCGGGCGCAGAGAAAGTGCGTCCAGTGCTGGTGCTGCAGAACGACGAAGACAATATGGACGAGCGATACCCCATCGTGTTGGCAGCGCCTGTTACCACACAGAAGGGGGATCGGCTTTACGAGCAAGACATCTTTTTGCCCCGGGGGGAAGCTGGCCTGGATTGTGAGTCGAAGGTGTTGCTGGGGTTGAGGTGAATGGTTACGACATCCCTATCTCCAACGCAAGCCACGTGACAAATTTGCAAAAGTGTGCTAAAATTATTGCAAACCGACTGCTTATGAAGGGGGGTAGCTCAAATGCCACCTGAAACAGCTCTACCCGATTTCATTGACGTCAACATCTTGCCGGAGCAATACCGGCCGCCTAGAATGCCCCGGAGGGCGATCATCTTATTGTTGGTGGCGGCTGGTTTGGCTATACTTATCTTGCCTCTCAACGTCGTCTCCAGCCATTTTCGCGGCGATATCGCTCGTTTACAAGGCGAACTCCAATTCGCCCAAGATGCTCTGGCAAGCATCAGCACTCCAGAGCCCGAGGTCCAAGAGCTTATGAACACCTTGGCCCAGATCCAGGAGCCTGTTAGCGAGCTTGAGGCAGCATATCCCAGCATCGTGGCTGGCCGCACCGATTGGCTCGCTGTGCTGGCCGCCATCGGCAACTACAACCCGGCCGAGCTCACTCTCACTTCTCTCACTCAGGCCGATAGCCGAATCACCCTCGAAGGGCAAGCCATGGACAGCTCCGTTGTGACTGCCTACGCCGATGCTCTCAAAAAGTCCGATCTCTTCTCCAGTGTAGAGGTACAGTCCATGAGCAGCCTTGCCACTCCCTTTGTCGCCGCGACGAGCACACCAGAGGCAATCCTGACACCCATAGGAACGATAACACCCGGGGTGACGATAACACCCGGAGTGACGATAACGCCTACAGCGATTATTACACCCGTGGTGACACCCACTCCCACCCCCGGTCCCGATGAGTACGAAATAGATGACTTCCAGCCCCAGACTATCCTCCTGGCTCAGCCGCAGCTACACAACTTCTATCCCGTCTACGACGTGGACAGGGTCAAGTTTCTGGCCAAGGCAGGGCGCTTTTATCGGGTCTCCACCTCAGACCTGGCGCCAGGCGTGGACACTCACCTGGACGTGAACGCAGGCGGAACCCATTATACCAACGACGATTGCGAACCAGGCGTCCTGTATTCCTGCGTGCAGTTTCAAGTCAGGACCGGCTATGACGTGGAGGCTTCCGTCAAGATAAGTAACCGGGGGCAATATGGCCCGGGGATGTGGTACCAGGTCACTGTTGAAGAGACTATTCCCACGCCCACGCCAATCCCGACCGCTACGCCAATCCCGACCGCCACATCAATCCCGACCGCTACGCCGCTCCCAACCGCTACGCCAATCCCGACCGCTACGCCACCGCCAACGGCCACGCCCATTCCCCCTACGCCCACTCCGGACCTGCGCGACGTCTATGAACCCGACTATACTGACCCCAAACCCATCGGTGTAGAAGAGACACAGACGCACAGCTTCTATCCTAAAGGTGACGTTGACAAAGTAACTTTTGGGGTTAAAAGTGGCCGGTTGTATGCCCTCACCACCTCCAATCTAGCCACGGGTGTGGACACGAAGATCGTGATGGAGTTCGATGGAGATGTCTGCCCAACCTGCGTAAACGACGACCTTGCGTCCGGCTACTACGAATCCCAGGTGCGCTTCGTACCAACGGTAGATGGCGTGGCAGTGGCGGCTATCAGCGCAGTCGCAGAGGGGCAATATGGCGTTGATAAGACCTACGACCTGACCCTCAGCCTGCTTTCGAGCCTGGTGGATGACTACGAGCCCGACGATCCCTTTGCCAAGCCCATCGCCGTTGAGGGGATGCAGGAGCACAGTTTCTACCCTGAAGGCGACCGAGACTTAGTCAAGTTCAAGGTCAAAGAGGGACGATATTACGCCGTCTTCACCTCCAATCTGGCCCTGGGGGTGGATACTGGCCTCAAGGTCGTGCTGGAAGACCAGGAAATGGGCGAGAACGATGACTATGCCCCAGGCACAGGAAACTTCGCTTCGGCGGTCTGCTTCCAAAGCCCCAGAGATGGCACGGCGGTGGCCATAATCACCAATCTGCAGCCACAGTACGCCGTTGATAAGACATACGAGATCAACGTTAACGAATCGCCGATACTGGACGTCAGTCCCACGAGGCTTGAATTCACGGCTGTGCTGGGGGAGCCACTCCCTCGGGCGCAGGAGTTTGATATCACCAACATCAGCGGGGGCCTCCTGGACTGGAAGGCTACCAAGGATGCCTCTTGGCTGATTCTTCGTGGTGGTCTTCCCGGTGAAGACCCATACTCGGGGACTGCTCCCTCCACTCGGGAAGCGCTTGTGGACATCACTGGTCTGACGGCGGGCACCTATGTGGGGCACATCTACATCACCGGACTTGATCCGTGCTGCGTCGAGCCCTGTCAGCGAACGGTCACGGTGATCTTGCAGGTTACTAGTCCGGGCGTTTGGATTAGCCCTGACGCTGTCCACGGCTGGTGCGGTGAAGAAGCAGGGCATCCAGCTACTAACTTCATTGATGGGAATACTACAACCTATTGGGAGCACAGCGTTGACGAGTCGCACTGGATTGTCCTGGATTTGGGACAGATATGGTACCTCACAAAGATCCGAGTATATGTGGATGGTACTGTTGCCTCCGACTGGCACGGCGTGGAAGTCTACGTCAGCAAAGACGCGATTACCTGGGATTCGCCAGTTGGTTATGATATGCCAGTTGCAGGCGCCCCAGGCTGGCACACTATCAATATCACTGGCAAATCCGGTAGATATATCAAGCTGGCAGATATCCAGACTTCGGGAGTTGACGGGCTCCTACGAGGCTATGAGTTTGAAGCCTTCATTGCGCCGACGACGTCGTCCTCCCTGAGGCCTCCCGGCATGGCCTCGTTGGGGCTCGGTTTGGACCTGGCTGGCCCTCCCTACCGCCTGCAGACGATAGGCGAGTGGATGGGCAATCTCCCGACCAGAGGAGACAGGATGGTCTCAGGCCTTTTCAGCCCGGAGGCGGTGGAATTCGTGATCGTGCTGGAGTTGAAGACGAAGTCGCCATGACCTCTGGAGGGCGTTTGGATAGTGAGAGAAACCAGGTTTTTCAACTAGCAGTACTGCCTGGGGTACTCAAAACACCCGCAATTCAACACGCTTGGGAGGCAAAAGATGCCAAAAACCTGGTTTCTGGTCGCTCTCCCGGACTTGTCCGAAGTCCAAGGAACTGAGGGGCAATAATGAAAAGCAGTAAGGCGAGATCCGAGCTGATTTTTGCTCTGGGGGCGGCGATTTTGGTCGGCGCGCTCCTGCTGCTGGCGCTGAACGTCAGTGGAAGGGCCTTCGCCGTCGGGCCACTGTCCCCATCGCCAGAGCCTGCCCGGCACCTAGCGCCGACTATGCCGCCGCCGCTGAAGACGCCGCCGCCCCGCACGGGTTTCATACCGCCACCGATAGACCTGTCTCATCTGAAAGGAGACAGAATGCCCGAGGGGGTTAGCGCTGCGGCCCTGCCCAGCAGGTGGGATTGGCGCGATCAAGGCGTGGTCACTTCCGTTAAGAACCAAGGCGCTTGCGGCTCGTGTTATGCTTTTGCTGCCATCGGCAACATCGAGTCCAGGATGCTGATTGACGGGGCCGGCAGCTACGATTTCTCGGAGAACAACGCCAAGGAGTGTAATTGGTACGACACCAGTTGCGGTGGAGGAGACTACTGGCTGTTGGCCAACTTGTTCTCCAAAAAAGGTACGGTGCTGGAGTCGTGCGACCCGTACGTGGGCAGCGACGTTGACTGCAATGATGCCTGCCCGTACATAAAGACACTGCTGGACTGGAGGATCATCTCCGGCGACGAGGTGCCCAACACGGAGGTACTGAAGGCCTACATTTATGCAACTGCCAGCCCGGTTTACGTGTCAATGTACGCCGGCGACGGCGATGCCTGGTACACAGAGTTTGGGAACTACGATGGCTCCTATACGCTCTACCACGCGGGAACAGAAACGCCAAACCACGCCGTGCTGATCGTTGGCTGGGATGACAGCCTCGTCCACGACGGAGGGACAGGCGGCTGGATCGTGAAGAACAGTTGGGGCACCGACTGGGGAGGTACCTGCGGCTACGGTACGGAAAAAGGCTACTTTACCATTGCCTATGGCTCGGCCAGCATCGGCAAGTACACATCCTTTATGGGTGACTGGCAGGACTACGACCCTGACGGCGACATCATGTACTACGACGAGGGTGGCTGGATTACCGAGGTGGGCTACGACGGCAGCACGACTGGCTGGGGCTTGTGCAAGTTCTTCCCTGCCAGCAACACTTACGCCACGCGCGTGGAGTTCTGGACCACGGACCGCACCACTGATATTGACGTGTACATCTACGATGATTTCGATGGCGCGACGCTCAATAACTTACTGTGGAGTAGCCCGGACCACAGCTTTGATGAGGCTGGCTATCATGGAGTGGTGGTGGACCCGCCTCTGGCGGTGGCCAGTGGTGACGACGTCATCGCGGTGGTGAAGTTCACCAATGCTGATTACCCGTATCCTGTTGCAGTTGATTTAGTGGGTCCTCATGAGACGCGGCGCACGTATACTGGTCCCAATGGCAGCGCGTGGTACGATGAGGGGGCATACGGTAATGACGTAGCCATCCGCTTGCGTACTTCGGGAGAGTTCGTTCCATCCACACCGACGTCAACGCAGACACCCTTTGGCACGCCGACGCAGACATCAACGCCCACGCAGACACCAATGCCTGCTGCCCCGGTGTTTTTGCCCATTGTTATGCGGCATCCCACCCCAACACCCACCATCACGCCTACCCCAATGCCCACGAGCACACCCACCAACACGCCCACTCTTGTTCCTGGGACCTGGAGGATAGGAGCAATGGCCAGGAATCTATACACCCATGCTCCGGTCAGTGGAGTGGGAATCGAGCTTCGGTACTTCGAGGAGAATAGCTGGAAACGCTACGGTCAGGTGCAAGTAACCAAGGCAGACGGTAGGGTGGAGTGGAATCCGACCGAGGCCTGGTGGTCAACCGGCCCTGACGGAACGGGGAAATGGGATTTGCAGCTCAGGGTCTCCGTTCCTCCGCCTCAAGGTACCCCTGCATCTGCCACTTCCGGCTGCGGGGGCACGAATTGTTCGGGATATAACTGTTACAACGACAGACTCTATTTCTGGAACGTCCCTGTGGTGGGTAAGACATACACCGCCAATTACTTCGACTTTACCTGGCCCACGCCTACGCCGACCCCAACGAGCACCTCTACACCAACAAGCACCTCTACACCAACGAAAACTCCCACACCCACCTCGACTCCTACCAACACAGCTACCCTCACCCCGACGCCGACGCCCACATCCACGCCAATCCCTGGTCTAGATGACTACGAGCCTGACGACACGGTCGAAGATGCCCAACCCATCGCCATTGGCGAGACACAGCAGCATAATCTCCACCCCGAGGGCGACAAGGATTTGGTGTGGTTCCCAGCCAAAGCAGGATACTGGTACGACGTCTACACCTCCGACTTGGCCTTGGATGTGGATACGGTCATGACTGTGACCGTGGGTGGGAATGTTTACTTTAACGATGATATGAGTGAGACCAACCGCGCCTCCAAGGTCACTTTCTCGACCACCATTGATGCTACAGCGGTGGTGACCATCACCGACTTCGCCGGTCGAGGGGGGGCTGATAACTGGTACAAGATCACCGTTGAGCAGCTTGTGGACATCTACGAGCCGGATGACACCGACGAGACGGCCAGCCCTATTGCCATCGGTGAGACGCAGACGCACAACCTTTACCCCGAGGGCGACGTGGACAAGGTAGAGTTTGGGGTCAAAGAGGGACTCCTGTACGCCCTTGGCACCTCCAATTTGATCACAGGCACCGACACCGTGATCGTCGTCGAGGTTAACGGCGAGGTGTGCGAGGAGACCGACTACTATTGGTGCGAGAACGATGACATCGGCACGGGATGGCCTGAGCCAGGGTGGATTCTTGACCCGGAATTCCTGGCATCAGAGGTGCGCTTCGTGCCGGACGCGGATGGCAGTGCCGTAGCGACTATCAGCAAGGGCATAAACGGCTACTACGGCCCGGACAAAACCTACGATCTGGACCTGACCCTGCTCTCCGTGGGCGTTGACAAGTACGAGCCCGACGAGATCAGGCCCAAGTTCATTGACGATAGAGAACCGCAGGGGCACAATTTCTACCCCGATGGCGACCAGGATTTTGTTAAATGGCCGGTCAAAGAAGGCCGTCAGTACGGTGTCTTCACCTCCAACCTGGCTCCGAGTGTGGACACCGCCATCACGGTCACGATGGCCATCACGGAGACCAATATCCTGTTGGGCGAGTGCGATGATTATGACCCAGGCAGCGGCAACTTCGCCTCCACAGTCTGCTTCCAAGCCCCCTCCGATGGCTGGTCGGTAGTGACCACCACCAATCTCTATGAGTTTGGCCCAACCAAGTGGTATACCATCACGGTGGTCGAAGAGCCCTTCATTGAGGTTGAGCCCGAGTCAGTAATTTTCGAATCGATAAGGTGTCCTGATGGTCCGCCTTGCCCTGAGACCGAACCGCAGACCATCACTGTCACCGTCCGGGGCGGTGGGAACTTACTCTGGAGTATTGAGGATGACGCTGACTGGGTAGTCGTAAGCTTCGCCGAAGGC
>JBAWAP010000078.1:0-28504 GCA_049589355.1 Anaerolineae bacterium | reverse complement strand
CAGGTACACTCCAGCCACGTTACCTACGTGGACGTATGACGATGCATAAGGCCAGGCGACGGCCACTAAGATCTTATCCCCCATTTTGATTCCTCCCTCATAAGTGAGAAATAGGTAAAGAGGAACGAGCAATGAGGGAACTCGTAACTCATTACTCGTTCCTCGTTACTATTCCTCATCACTTCAGCAGTACTTGCTCAGTCAGAGGGTGCGCCCGTTGCTGTCCAGTCTAGCAGGAAGTCAGGGACATCTGGATAGCCTTGGCTGTGGGCATACCTCAGCATGACCCCGAGGTGAAAGCTGTAGACCTCATCGGCAGTGAATTTCCCACCGTCGTAGAGATTCATCGGCAACTTGCTAACCACAACCCACCACCACTTCGGCGCTCCGCCTATCCAGGCTTCGCCAGGCGTGAAATCTACCCTATAGACCCTGGCAGCGATTGGGTCATTGGGTGGGTTGAAAGAGGCCACCAAGACCGGCTCTCTGGCTTTGCCTGCGGCCTCTGCCTCGACATAGTTCCTTACTGCTTCTTTCTCGTCCATACTCACCTCTACAAACAGTATACCAGATTTCACCCCGTTTGGCAAGAATTGAAATGCCATGCAGAGCCATACGGCGATAAAGTCGCCGTGCTACGGAGCTTCCGCCCGATGAATCGGGCTCAGGAACCCCGTTTACGGGGTGGCAGTTCCGTAGCCGTGGCACGCCTGTCCTGAGCATAGTCGAAGGATCATGCCACGGCGAATCAGGTCAGCGAGCACCCTTGGCGTTTTTTCATCGGACATCCGTCTTAATGCCCCTATTTCCCCCCAGAGTTGGGGGGGATCGGGGGGGCGGAGAGCCTGGCGGCTACTCGGCCATCGAGACCGCCACGTACACTTCCTTCAGCGGCTGTTCCAGTTGCAGCACCAGCGGTTGCCGGGTCATGGGCACGGCGCTTCGGCCCAGGCAGCGATGGTAGACCACCACTTCACGTTCAAGATCGGCCTCCTTGGGGTTTCGCCACTGGGGTGATAGATTGGAAGAACAGGCGGGTCGCAAAAAGCGATGTTGATGGCATCCAGGCAAGGCCAGGCGAGGGCCAGCGGCGTTGGGGTGAAGGAAGAATGAGGGCCGTTTGTGGGTCATCCTTGCGAAGGTTCAGCAAAATAGGTCTCCATGACAGAATCCCCACTATCGAAGGCGTCTTGGACTTGAAATCTCCGCCCCAACCGTTCGCAAGGATTCCGCGCCCTTCATGACCCCAGAGCCTCCAGCAGGAGTTGCAGTTCTGCGGCGTCGTCGTAGTCCAGGTTGGGGTCCGTGGCCAGGGCGGGGTCGTGGCCGCCCTGGAGGATGGCCTGGAGTTTGGGGATCATGGCCTGTGCCCATGGTTCGGGGTCCGCGCTCAAAAGCTGGGCGAGGAGTTGTTCTGCCTCGCTGATGTCGCCTTGCCCGATGGCCCGGGCTACCAGAGCGCAGAGCCTGGCACCAGGCATCCGGCTCTCCCCACCGGCACGGCGGTAGGCCAGGTAGGTCTGCACGGCCTGCTGGCGGGCATGGGCGGCGGCCTGGGGGTCCCCGGCCTCCCGCTCCAGGTCGTGCAGCAGTGTCCACGCCTTCCACGGTTGGGCGGCGTGGCCGAAGGGCTCAAAGCACTCAATGGCTCGCTCCAGCTCGCGGCGCGCCTCATCATACCGCTCCAGCTTGATGAGGGTATCGGCCAGGTTGTTGCGGACCATCCCCTCACGATATCGATTCTGCAGCTCAATACAGATATCCGCGGCCTGCTGGAAGAAGGTCACAGCCTCTTCTAGCCGCCCAATGCCAACGTACAGCCCACCCAACTCGAAGAGGTCAGATGCCTCGCCTTCGCGGTCTTTCAGCCGCACCTTGATGGCCAGCGACTGGCGATAGGCCCGCTCGGCCTGGTCGAACTGGCCGGCCCTTCGGTGCACCATGCCCATCTGATGCCAGGCCGTCGCCACGCTGCGGGGCTCGCCCACGCCCTCGAAGACGTCGCGGGCTTCGGCGTAGATGGCCAGCGCCTCGTCGTAGCGCTCCTGCAGCATGCGGACCGTGCCGAGTTGACCTTTGCTAACAGCCACATCTCTCTTCCTATCAAGTTCCTCAGAAAGTTCGATTGCCTCATCATAAGCTACTGCGGCTTCATCCAATCGCCCTAAAAGTCGCAAGCAATCCGCACGCTCGCTGATTGCTGTGGAAGCCATCCCTGCGGCGCTGGCATCCCCGGCGTCGGCCAGGCGTTGGAAGCGCTGCTGCGCCTCGGCCAGGGGCTCCAGCGCCGCTTCGGCCGCTCCCATGAATCGCAGCACCCTCCCAAGCTGCCAATGGACGTACGCGGTATCGTACGCTGCCTCAGGATACGCGCCCTCCCCACTGGCCAGGCAGCGCTGCAGGAGTTGCCGGGCGGTGGCGTGGGCGCCGGGCAGGTCGCCCCGCTCCAGCAGCCGATCCATGTTCGCGCTCTCGGCCGCGAATCGGGCGTGGCTCCACTCCCCCAGGGCCTGGGCTGCCTGCTCCCGCACCCGGGAGGCCTGGGCCAGGGCTTGAGGCCGGCCCAACTGGGCGAGCAGCACTTCCACCTTGCCCGCCAGCTCCACCACCTGCTCCGCCGGCAGGTTCTCCTGGGCCCAAACCAGCATGGTCAGCAGGTTGGGCAGCTCCAGCAGCGTCAGCGTGAATGCGAGCTGGGTGTCTTTGAAGATTTGCTCGTAGAGAAAACCCGTCAGTTCAGTCATTGCCTGGCCCCAGCGCGCCCGCAGCGCGTCCCGCTCCGCCTCGTCCAGCTCCCCCAGCAGGTAGGCCGGCAGGGCCGGGTCCAGCCGCAGGTGCCCGTACCCCATGTCCTCGCCCAGCCCCACGTCAATCAACTCTATGGCTAGGTTGCGTGCCGTTTCCACATCCACATCCAACACGTGCGCCATGACGTTTAACTGAGCACCGCCCTGAAACACACCCACTCCGTTTATCCGTTGACGCACATCCGCTGCCAGCCGGCGCAGGGAGAGCTCCACGCTGGCGAACAGGGAGCGCTCCCGGTCGTCGGGATGCCGCTGGTGCAGCTCCCGCATCAGGTGGTGCAGGTTCTCGGTGGTGGCGCGCACACCGCGCCGGGCCACCTCCCGCGCCAGCAGCACCAGCGCCCTGGGGTGGCGGTTCACCGCCTCCACCAACTCGGTGATCTCCTGGGGGGTGGTGCCGGGGTCGGTCGCCGGCGGCTCCCAGCCCTCCTGGGCCATCACCCGCTCCACCAGTTTCACGGCGTCGTCCCGCGTCAGCGCGCCCAGAGGCGGGATCCGGCCATCGTCGAAGGGGGGAGGCAGCGGCTGGCGGCTGGTGAAGGCCAGGCGCGTGGCCGGGTGGGCGTTCAGCAGGGCCTGGCACAGATCGAACAGATCGTCCACCGGGGCGGCGCCGGGCGGGGCATGGCCTTCCGCGTCGGGCAGCACGCTCTCCAGGTTGTCCAGCACGATGAGCGTGGGCTGGTCGGCCAGGGCGCGCTCCACGGGCTGCAGCGCCCTCTCCAGGCTGGGGTACTGGGCCACGGAGTAGCGGTCGCCGTCGGGCAGCAGTTGCCGGCCCAGGGTGTCCAGCACGCCCCGGGCATCGCTGTAGGTCTCCAGGCTGGCGAAGGCGGCGCGCCGGAAGCGGCCAGTGCGCACCAGCCAGCGGGCCAGCTCCACGGCCAGGGTGGTCTTGCCAATGCCCCCCGGCCCGCGCACCACGGCGTACGGCTCCGCGTGCAGCAACCGCTCCAGGGCCAGGAGCTCCCGGCTGCGCCCGATGAAGGTGTGGGGCGGCGGCTCGGGCAGGTCGCCCAGGCTCAGCCGGCGCTGCCGCGCCTGGAGCCGCCGGACGGTCTGGGGCGGCAGCGCGGTGATCAACTGCGGATCCCGCTCCTCCTGGTACAGCACCGGCACGAACCAGTCCTGCAGGTGCAACTCGCCGGCGCCCATGACCGCGCCGCGGTAGGTGTCGCCGCTCAGGGCGAGCTGGCCGGCCAGCATGGCCTTTCCCACCGGCGCCCCCCGCGCCAGCTCGGCGTAGAAGGCCTGGATGAAGCGGCGGGCCGTCTCCACCAGCACGCTGTGGCTCATAGCCACCACCGAGGTCACGCCCTCGTCCAGCAGCTTGGCGGCCACGGAGGCCGTGGGGTCCTCTTCGACGTGGGCGGTCTGGCAGGCGTCCAGAAACACCAGCGGGATGCGGTAGCCTCGGATCACCTCGGCCAGCTTCTCGGCGTGGACCAGTTGCATCCCCCGCCGCTCCAGCTTGTGGGTGTCCCTGGGTTCCTCGAAGCACAATGCCCCCAGGCCCAGCTTGCGGTCGTACACCCCGTGGCCGTCGAAGTGGACCACGTCGAAGGGCTCGTCCGCTTCATCGGCGCGGCGCAGGGCCTCCTCCAGGGCGGGGAAGGTGGGGGGCGTGAGGACGGTGAGCTCCACCAGCTCCCCCAGGTTTTCCACCGCCTCCATCAGCGGCAGCCCGCTGCTGCGGTGATCGAAGTAGCCCGTGTGCTCGTCCTCGGGCCGCGGGCTGACCAGCAGGATGCGGATGGGCAGCTTCGTCAGCCGGACGGGCTGGGGCCGGCGGTTGGGCAGCCGGCGGCGGACGCGCACGGCGTCCTTGCCCCGGAACAGGTGGCCGCGACCGTCGTGGAGCAGCTCCCAGGGCAGGGTCAGCAGGTCGCTGGCGGCTTCCCGCGCGGCTGCCTGGTCCTCCTCGCGGCTGCCCGCAGGCAACTCAGCATCCACCCACACCGAGAGCCGCCGCTCGACGCCATCGGCGGCCTGCCGCCAGGCGGTGAGGGCCTCCTGAGCGGTGGGCACTCCCAGGGCGGCCTGGTACAGCGCCCGGCCCCACTGCGGCAGTTGCCCTTCAATGCGCTCGGCCCGCTCCTGGAACACGCCGGCCGGCCACAGGGCGTACTCCTCCAGGTACCAGCGCAGCTCGTCGAGCTCGATGGGGCCCAGGGGGGCGGTGAAGAGGTAGCGGCTGCTCTCGACCTGTCGGGCGGCGTAGTGGGCCGGCTGGTAGACCAGGGTGGCCGTAGCCGTGACCTGGCGTTTCCCCTCGCGGAGAGTCACGCGGGGGTCACGCAGCTCCAGCACCAGCTCTTCCACCGGCCGCGGCGCGACGGCCTGGATGGTCTCGTGGTCGGTGGGCAGGCGCTCCCCCAGGGCGGTGAGGATACGGGGCAGGGCCTCGCTCAGCCCGCCGGGCCCCAGCCGGATGGGCACGGCCAGGGGCTCTTCGTCGAACCACAGTGGCAGAGCCGCCGGCTGCACCCCTGGCAGCAGGAGCGGGATCACGCGGTAGTCGTCGTCTCCGCGCCGCTTCTCAACCTCCAGGGCCTTCCCGATCTCCCGGCGCACCCACGGAGAGTTAATGGTGTTGGGGCTGAGGACGACGAGGACCTGGCGCGCTTCCTCGATGGCCAGTTCGACCTCGCGGGCCAGCTTGTCGCCGCCGCGCAGCTTGCGCGAGTCCACCCACACGCTCAGGCCCAGGCTCCCCAGGGCCTGACGCAGGTCTCGGACGAAGACGTCGTCCGCTGTGGCGTGGGAGATAAAGATGTGGTCGGCGGTCATGGGACGACCTCCTTGCTGTCATGCTCATAGCCGATGACTAGGCAGCATTCTCCGAATCCGACTACCGTAGCGATTATATCACACCACTTTCGCCAATGCAACTGGGCACACCCCATTATTGTGCTACCTGGCAAGGCTCATCAAAGCCAGGCTGACCATTCGACCAGTCACACCGAGCCGATACGGGCCCACCTCGTCCCCTACTTTCGCGGCAGCAGAAGGATGAGAGGCAGCCCCAGCGATGTAATGACCGCGCTGGCGGTAAATGCCAGGCGCAGCCCGAACAGGTCCCCCATCGCCCCCAGCACCACTACCACTACTGAGCCGAGAACGAAACTCAGCGACATGTAGACGCCGTTAGCCAGCGCCCGGTTCTCAGGAAAGCTCTCCTGCACCAGGGCCATGACGACAGGCGTGACGGACAGGGCAGTGAAGCCCATCATCAGCAGGAGCGGGAACTGGGGCCAACCTTCAACCGCCAAAAAGACAAAGATGAGAAGCGGCGTCGTCAGCATTGAGATACAGAGAACCAGCCGGCGGCCCAGCCGGTCGCTCATCGCGCCCCCCAGTAACGCGCCCACCACGCCCCCTGCTTCCAGGAGCGAGAGGGAGGCACCGGCCAACCAGAGGTCGGCGCCCTCCTCGCTCAGAAAAGTGGGCAGGAAGGTGGTCAGCGATCTGACCATGAAAGAACGCGCCACGATGATGCCTGCCAGCGGAACCAGAAGCGGCCCCATGCTCTGCAATGCCTGTCGCCAGGGGAGTCCCTGCCCGGCGTTGGCGGGCTGTGTGGGCACGCCTTTGAGCCGGACGTAGAGGATGGCCGAGGTCAGCAGGCCACCGATCATCAGCCACGGCGTGCCCTCCAGGGTCAGCAGGTGGACGGCGCTGACGATCACGATGGGGCCCAGAGTACGGCCCAACTCCCCGCCGACCATCCAGAACCCCATGCCCCGGCCCAGGCTCCTGCCCGACAGGTTCCCAGCTATCACTGGCGCTACAGCGTGCAGGCTGGCCGAGCTGACGCCTGCCCCCATCAGCAACAGAGCCAGCACCCCGTAGCCCGGCGCCACACCCAGCAGACTCATCATCGCGGCGGTCACCGTGGGGGACAGGATGACGAAGTAGCACAGGCTGACCCGGTCGGCCAGGTGGCCGATGAAGGGCTGGAGCAACGACGGTCCCTGCATGAACACCGACAGGAGTCCGGCCTCGGTCTTGGATAGGGCCAGGTTGGAGATAAAGGCCGGCAGGAGAGGGGCCAGGAAGGCAGTATAGGTATCGTGCACCGCGTGCCCGGCGGTGATGGTGAGCACGCCATCTGTCTGAAATCGTTCGGCTTCCGCGGCCCGAACGGTAGTTACAGTCGTCATGGTAGCCTCAAGTGCAACTGTGCCTGTTTGCTTTTTACCAGGCCACATGATATAATCTT
Source organism: Anaerolineae bacterium (assembly GCA_049589355.1). Taxonomy (GTDB): domain Bacteria; phylum Chloroflexota; class Anaerolineae; order VGOG01; family VGOG01; genus JBAWAP01. Next base: position 21,475 of record JBAWAP010000078.1, on the reverse strand, counting down.
ACACGATTATAGAAGGCAACAGCGCTATGGTGTTGATTGCCCCAAGGAGCAGAACATGGCTCAACAAGTTCAAGTTATTTTGGTCTCGCCAAGCGGAGTCGCCATCAGGCCACTGGTGGAGTCAGCTTTGCGCTCTGAGTTGAAAATGATTGAATTAGGGCTGTCACGAACGCAACGCAATCTGCGAGACTTTGAACAAAAATACGGCATGAGCACTCCTGAGTTTTATCGTCGCCTGATCGAGGATAAGCTGCAAGAGTCTCTGGACTTCATCGAGTGGGCTGGCGAGTACAAGACCTTGCTCAAGCTCCAGGAGAAACGCCAGGCGTTGCAGGAGATCCAGTTTGCTCATTGAAAAAATTGAGAACCTCCTCAACATTCCCCGGTAGTACTGGTGCCCTCTCTCTTCGGAATCCCAACTAGCAGCGCCACCGGCCCCAATAGTAAGAGCCACATCGTCACCATCAGATTAAATCGCTCAGCCACCAGCCCCAATCCCAGCGGGACAAGTGCGCCCACCAATCCGAACACGTTCCCCACCGTCATCACCGTGCCGCTCTGCCCCGGCATGGCCGAGTACAACTGCGCCTGGAGGATCGAGTACCAGCCGGTATTGAAGAGGCCCAACAGCCCTAGCAGCACCAGCTTGGCCCAGAAGCCCGGCACCAGCAGGAAGGCGGGGAACAGCACTAGCTCCACCACCGCACTCAAACGCAGATAATGCAGGCCGCGCACGCGCTCCAACAGCGGGATGAGCAACAGATTCCCCAGCAGCCCCAGCCCTGTCCACACCGCCACCGCTGCCCCCGCCTGGGCCGGCGTGGCGCCCGCCACGTCCACGAAGTACAGCGCCAGGAAGCCCAGCAGCACGTCCAGCATCAGGTCGGAGAACTGCAGCAGCGTCAGCCAGCGCAGCACCTCGCCTCGCCGCAGCGCCCGCAGGGCATCCACCACGCCTGCCTTGAAGCTGGTCCTCTCGGACTCCCGCTGCCCTATAGCAAACCGAAAGCGGTACGCCACTGCCAGCGGGATCAGCGTCAGCCCGGCAAAGAGGAGGAACAGCCTGCGCCAGCCCAAGTTCAGCGTCGCCGCCGCACCCAGCGCGATGGGCCCGGCCACCACGCCCAGCGAACCGGCGAAGGTCCAGCGCGCCATGTTCTGCTCGTGGCGGGTGGAGTCGGTGTCCATCAGCGTCGCCTGCGACAGCGTGACGAACGCACCTGAGGCCGGGTAAAAGAGAATGAACGAGATGAGCAGCCCCAGGAAATCCTGGCTCAGCGCCGTGAGCAGCAGCGCCAGGGCGAACACAACGCCGCCCCCCAGGATCAGGACGCGGCGTTTCCATACATCACCCAGGATGCCGAGGAAAGGTTCAACGACACTGCTGACCAGACTGGGCAGGCCGAGCAGCAGCCCGATCTGGGCATAGCTCAGGCCCAGGTCGGTGCGGATCAGCGGCCAGGCCGCCTCGCGGGCCCCGAAGACGAACTCGTCGAGGAATTCGATGGCCAGCAGAGTGAGGGTGAAGACGGCTGTGTGGCGAAGGGTACGGGAGCAGGGGCTACTCACAGAACTAATCTCCCCCCGAGTTCCTCCGAGTTCCCCTGCTTCATAGGAACTCAGGGGAACTCATAGGAACTCTGGCGCTCTTTTTCCAGACCAGGCTGAGCAGTCAACGAATCAGGGCCTGCTGGATGGCAGGTGTCAATTGCACCAGCAGATCATGGACACGTTCCAGACCCAGCCCGACCAGGAACCAGACGGGACCATAGTCCAGCCGGATGAAGCCGTGCACGTGCCAGCGGGCACGGCTGTAGTCCCAGGGGCAGACACCGATGAGGCGCTTCAGCAACCAGCCCGTCAGGTACTCTATGGCAAAGAAGCCCAACATGTAGATAACGCCCCGCAGCGGCCAGGGCCAGGCGCGGAGGGCGTTGTGGACGGGTTCGTACAGGAGCGCGATGAGGCCATAGATGGGAAACACCCACAGGTAGGTAGTGCCCCTAAGCTTCCAACCTCGCTGCTGCCCGCTGAGCTTCTCCCTCGTCGCCGTCCAGATAATCTCGCTACACCAGCCAAGCATTCCGTAGATGATGAATCGAAGAATCATATTGCCCTCAGCTTCAGCCCTCTCCCCGTCCTTCGGACACCCCTTCCCCGCGTGGCGGGGGAGGGATAGGGTGAGGACCACTCACAACTCCCTCCAAAACACCACATCCAGCTACGATGCCCACCGCGCCCTGCTCAGTCCGTGCATACCACCTGGGTGAGATGCGCTTGATCTTTCTCGGTGACTCTTGCGCTCAACAGACCGTGCCGGGTGACCATGTCGGCGGTGATGTCCAGGGCCAGGCGCACGGCCTCAGCGCTACGCGGCTTCTTGACGATGAGATATGCGTCCAGATCAGGGAATCACGACGAGGCCTTCTCCTTGATGATTCGAAAGCGGTCGAGGTCTCTGACGACTACGGTTTCGGGAAAGATGGCTTTGGCCTCGGCCAAGATGGCCTCCTCGGCGTAGCGCCGGGAGATATGAGTTAGGTACAATTGCCTGACTCCCGCCTGGCAGGCCAAGGTCGCCGCTTCGGCAGCCGTAAGGTGCCCGTATTCCCTGGCCAGCCTATCCTCTTTTGATAGATAGGTGGCCTCAATGACCAGGACGTCAGCATCTCTTGCCTCTTCTATCAAGTTGTTGATGCGAGCCGCATCGCCCACGAAGACTAGCTTAGCCCCGGGGACCGGAGAGCCCAGCACCTGGTCGGGATGCACCACCGTGCCATCAGCCAGAGTCACCGTTTCCCCCCGAACTAAGCGGCCTCGCTCTGGCCCGGCCGGCACTCCCAGAGCCTCGGCCTTGTCAAGTAGAAAGGGACGCTTCTCCTTCTCCCGAAACGTATAACCAAGGCAGCCTGGCCCGCGATGGATGACTGTGAAAGCCGAGAGCTGAAAGGCGTCGTCTTCCATCAAGACCCCAGGCTCTATCGGTATCAGGTCAATCTGCAGAGGCGGCTTTACTCCGCGGAACACCACTCCAAAGATAAGGTCACTGACCCGTTCCAGGGCCCAAGTTCCCCCATAGATCTCCAACTTCGGGATAGCCTCCCAACGGCTGAAGGTGGACACCAGACCTCCCAGGCCCAGGATGTGATCCAGGTGGCCATGAGTGAGGAGAATCTTGTCCAACCGCTTGAAGCCAAGGCCGCTTCTGAGCAGTTGTCGCTGTGTCCCTTCGCCACAATCTATGAGGAAGCGGTACTCCCTGTGCAGGACCATGGTGGCCGACAGGTTCCGCCTGATCGAGGGAGCTGAAGCAGAAGTACCGAGAAAGATTAGTTCAAACATAGAAAGAATCCTTTGTGAACCGTATTGCGTAGTGTGTATTGCGTAACGGAACACGCAATACACACTACGTTTTCGCCATTTTACCACAGGGACATCTTTTGGTCAACTCACCCAGCAGTAATTGGTTCCTGCCCAGCTCAAGATGCCGACCCTCAAAACAATAAGGTTCTGGCGAACCATTTGCCAGAACCTTTTGTCTTGCCACAATCGGGAATAGCGACTTCTAGGTCTTGCGCCTCCTGATCAGCACAACCCCTAAGCCCGCGAGCCCAGCCAGTGTGACCAACCCCATCCAAGGCACAAGCAGCCCCACCTTGTTCACCGGCACGACGATGCCGCCGACCGGCAATCCGAAGTTGGCGGTGCAGGTCCTGTTCTCACCATCGTACATGCCTATTATGGTGCAGGTCCCGCGGGCAAAGCCGGCCCCGATAGGGTCTAGGCCGCACTGGCAATCCTGTCCCCAACCAGCGAAGGCGAAACCTTCATCCGGGGTGGCCGTCAGCGTCACCCTCACCACTTCGGCCATCAGCTTCCCCACCGCCTGAGGCACGTAGGTCTCTTCACAGTCATCACCACAATTGATCTTGCCATCGTCGCTGGTCACCGTCCCGGTTCCATCCCCGACCTTATTCACGGTGAGGGTAAACTGCCCTATCGCCAGGGCTGGCACCACGACCAGCGCCAAGATGGAGAGTAGCGTCGCGAACCACAATAAGAGTTTGACTTTCTGCCTGTGCATCATAATACTTACTCCTTTCAAGGTTTCCGCTCGAGCAGACTCGAATAATGGTGGCAAAAACATGCCTGTGCTTCAAAAGCTCTCTGAGTAAAACTACAACCCGCGAATTCTGTCAATCACATAGTCTCCTCCCTTCAGCTTCCCCCACCCATCGGCGGTGGGGCAAACAAGAACGTCAATCTCAGGCGCTCGTGGGGCACCTGAGACTGGCGTTGCATGCAGTTATCAGCCAGGCGTGCGAAACCGCCGCCGTTTCTCAGGACACAAATCTGACATCGGTATCTGGTCTCTGATCTCTGGTCTACCACGCTTGCTCTCTTTCGGAACAGCATTATCCCTCTACATATATAAACGTAAAAGTGGCGAAAAAGATACGGCCTGTGAAGACAAATTTTGAAAATTTTAAGGTTGCTTATCTCCGATGTCCGCCGGGGCAGCCCGCTTTGATCCCGACTCCTGGCTGACACCTTCGACAGATGACCGTATTATATCACTCCCCCCCCACTGTCAAATTGCTGTTTCATTAACATTCCCACTGACTTGACACTCCCACTTGACGAGATGCCCTTACGGTGGTATATTATCCCCAAATACAGCTTGACATTGTTAGATCCCTGTAAGGCTGTCTGGTTGTGGACGTAGCTGCCAGACAACACTACATCGGATTGAGAAAGGAACGGATACTTCGACAGCCCTTCGACGAACTCAGGACAAGGCTCAATACAAGTTTCCTTGCCCCCGATCCGTTTTATTCCGAATCCGTTGTAGTGTTTCGGCACATCTAACAATGTCGAAACAAAAAGGAGAAAAAGATGAAAACCGAATCGTTCCGAGGCCGAGATTTCCTCACCCTCCTGGATTACACCAGAGAGGAAGTAGAGACCATCCTGGAGGTGGCTCTGGACCTCAAACGCCGCTTCGCCCTGGGCGAGCCCCACGATCACTTGCTGAGAGCTAAGACACTATTCATGATCTTCTACAACCAGAGCCTGCGCACCCGCAACAGCTTTGAGGCAGGGATGACCCAGTTGGGCGGTCACGCCCACTTTCTGGACCCGGACAAAATCTACACCCCAGCGCTGCCTGGTAGAGAGGTGGCCTATACCACCGAGCGCGTCTCCGACGTGGCGCGGGTACTGGCGCGCATGGGCCACGGTATCGCCATCCGCTGTTACGGCGATCCGGTAGACTGGGTGTACGGCGAGGCTCACGAGATGATCAGGAACTTCGCCTATTGGGCGGACATCCCGGTTATCAACATGGAGTGCGACAAATATCACCCCTGCCAGGCCCTGGCCGACATCCTCACCGTCTACGAGAAGTTCGGCGCCTTCGAGGGAGTCAAGTTTGTCATGAGTTGGGCCTATTCACCCAGCATCCACAAGCCGCGGGCCGTGCCTCAGAGCGCCATCATCGGGGCCACGATGATGGGAATGGATGTAGTGCTGGCCCATCCTGTGGGAATGGAGCTTGACGAAGAGGTTCTCGCGGCCTGTGAAGGGTATGCCGAGAAGTACGGGGGCTCTTTCGAGATTTCCAACAGCATGGAGGAAGCCTTCGACGGAGCACACGTTGTCTACCCCAAGTCCTGGACGGCAGTGCCCATGTTCAAGCCTCCGGTCGGCGAGGACGATCCCCAGAAGGCCAAGGAGATTTTCGAGGCCAACAAGGACTGGATCTGCGACGCTGACAAGATGGCCTTGGCCGACCCGGATGCCATCTACCTGCACTGCCTCCCCTGCGACCGGGGCTTTGAGGTGACCGACGAGGTCATTGACGGGCCCCAGTCGGTGGTCTTCGACGAGGCCGAGAACAGGCTGCACGTGCAGAAGGCGGTCATGTCGCTCATCATGAGGTGATGAGAAACCTCAGAAACCCGTTTTCTTCGAGAAAACGGGTTTCTAGGGCCAGCCAGGAGGTTCCCGTGCCCTATCGCCCCGTTGAGTTCCGATCAGGGGAATACTATCACGTGTACAATCGAGGCAACAACTACCAGCCCATCTTCTTCGAGCGTGAGAACTATCTGTACTTCCTGCGACAGTTACGCAAGTACCTGGTGGTTGATGCGATCGAGATTGTCGCCTACTGCCTGATGCCCAATCACTACCACCTGTTGGTGTATCTCAAGACCGACGATCTATAAGGCTCGATGCAGCCATTTGCTCTCTCGTACACCAAAGCCATTAACAAGCGCTATGCGCGGATTGGCTCGCTCTTTCAGGGACGCTTCAAGGCTGTCCACGCAGATCGAAACGAGTATCTGATGCACCTGTCGCGATACATTCACTTGAACCCGGTAGCTGCTGGGCTGCTCAGACGAGCGGAAGATTGGGAGTTCTCCAGTTATCCGGAGTTCATTGGCCTGCGAAACGGCACACTCCCAAAACCAGACATCGTGTTATCGCAGTTCCCTTCGCCAGATGCCTACCGTCTGTTCGTTGAAGCTTACGTTGAGGATGATAGAAAAGTAATCGAGCACTTGATGTTTGACTGATGCTCAGAAACCCAGAAACCCGTTTTCTCCAAGAAAACGGGTTTCTGAGGTTCGTCTTTCCTGATTTTCACAAGGAGAAAAACCTATGTACCTGTATCAACGCGATCTGATCACCACGCAGGAGTGGTCAAAGGCCGAACTGGAAGCCGTCCTCGAGCTGGCGGCGAAGATGAAGCGCGACCGCTTCGGGCCAACGTACAGCAACGTCCTGTGCGGCAAGACGTTCTTCATGTTCTTCTACAACCCCTCGGTGCGGACGCGCCAATCCTTCGAGTGCGCCGCCACTGAACTAGGCGGCCATGCCCAGTTCCTGGAGCCGGGGGCCATGCGGCTCAAGACGGCCACCACGGCCGGCGAGACCGTCGAGGACGCGGCTAAGGTAATGAGCCGCTACGCCCACGGCCTGGGCATCCGCATCCTGGAGGACAAGATCGGGGCCTACGGCGAGGGCGACGACCTGTTGCGGGAATACGCTCGCTGGGCCACCATCCCCATCATCTCCATGGCTCACGACAAATACCATCCCTGCCAGGGCCTGGCCGATGTGATGGGTTGGCGCGAGCACCTGGGCGACGTGCGGGGCAAGAAGCTGCTGGTTACCTGGGGTCACGGGGCGCTGGCCCGTTCCTGGTGCAGCGTCCAGGAGGCACTGCTCATCGGTTCCCGCTTCGGGATGGACGTGGCCTTGGCCTACCCCAAGGGATACGACCTGGACCCCCAGGTCATCGAGTGGACCAAGGGGAACTGTGCAGCCAATGGCAGGACATTCGAGGTAGTCCACGACGTGACCTCTGGCTACGAGGGGGCCCACGTTGTCTACTCCCGCCACTGGATGAGCCCCGAAGCCTATCGTGACGGTGAGTTCCACAAGCAGGAGGAAATTGACAAGGCGTTGCAGTACCCGGAGTGGATCTGCGACGCCGCGAAGATGGCCCTCACCGACGACGCTCTCTTCACCCATCCCATGCCGGTGGACCGGGGCCACGAGGCAACCGATGAGGTCGCCTCCGGCCCTCGCTCCGTGATCTACGACGTGGCCGAGAACCGCCTGCACGTGCAAAAGGCACTGATGGCGCTGACGATGGGCAGTGTCTAATCAGTACCCGGAGGGGATCATGCGCATTATCCTTTACACTGGCAAAGGTGGCGTGGGGAAGACTAGCGTGGCCGCGGCTACAGCCTTGCGCTGCGCTGACCTTGGCCATCGCACCATCGTCATCAGCACCGACGCTGCCCACAGTCTGGCCGACAGCTTCGACCTGCCTTTGGGCCCTGAGCCAACTTTGGTGGCTCCCAATCTTTGGGGCCAGGAGCTCGACGTCCTCTACCAGATGGACAAGTATTGGGGCCATGTCCAGAAATACTTTGCTACGGTTTTAGCCTGGAGGGGTCTGGATGATCTAATCGCTGAAGAACTCGCCGTCTTGCCCGGCATGGAAGAGTTGGCCAGCCTCCTGCAGATTGTCCACCTGCACGACGACTGCGATTACGAGGTCATCATCGTGGATTGCGCCCCCACCGGCGCCACCTTGCAATTGCTTACCTTCCCCGAGGTAGCTCGTTGGTATCTGGAAAAGATATTCCCCCTCGAGCGAAAAGCTGTGCAGCTCAGCCGCCCTCTCCTTCGAGCTGTGACTGACCTACCCATCCCTGACGAGGAGCTGTTCGACACCATCGCCGATCTGATCCTGCAACTGACCCGTATGCACACCCTCCTCTCCGACCCCGAGAAGGCCTCAGTGCGTCTGGTCCTGAATCCTGAGAAGATGGTCATTAAGGAGGCGCAGCGCACCTTCGCCTACCTTAATCTCTATGGCTACCTGACCGATGCCGTGATCTCCAATCGCCTGATCCCGGCCCGGGTGCAAGATAGCTACTTCGACTCTTGGAAGGAGAGCCACGAGAAATACAGCCAGATGATCGAGGAGGCTTTCTCACCCCTGCCCATCTTCAAGGCGCCCCTCTTCGATCAGGAGGTGGTAGGGCTGGACATGCTCAGGCGCATGGCCGAGAGCATCTACGGCGATAGTGACCCCACCAAGGTCTACTTCGTTGGCCAGACTCACAGCGTGGAAAAGAAAGACGGGCGCTACATCTTGAGTTTACCGCTGCCTTTCGTAGAGAAGCAGGATCTGCAACTGACCCGTTCTGGGGACGAGCTCATCGTGCACATCGGCAACCGCAAGCGCAACCTGATCCTGCCTCGCGTCTTGGCGAGCCTGGATGTTCAAAGCGCCAAGTTCGATGAGGACACCCTGGTGATAACCTTCGGCGCGGATGAAGAATAGCCAACCATAAACTTAAGAGAGCTATCCAGACCTCGGAGGTTTTCAGACGCGATTTCGCCCGTAAACCAACCAGATCATCAAGGCAACTTTGCCAGCAGAGGCACAACAGAAACCTCCGAGGTCTTCAGGATAGAAAACGCCGAGGTCCTCCCCCGGCGTTTTTGCGTTCAGCTACTCTCAACTTCCAACCTCCAATCTCCAATCTCTAATCTCTAATCTCCAACCATCTCCCGCCCCTCATACTGTCGGCGATAATAATCCAGGTACTCGCCGCTCTTGATTTTGCGCCACCACCACTCGTTATCCACGTACCACTGGACCGTCTTCTCCAGCGCTTCTTCGAAGGTGTGACGGCTTGTCCAGCCCAGCGCTTTGATCTTGTCGCAGTTGAGGGAATAGCGGCGGTCGTGGCCGGGCCTGTCTCTGACGTGCTGGATGAGGCTCTCCGGCTTGCCCAGGAGCTTAAGGACCATCCTGGCCATGTCTATGTTGTGGGTTTCCACCTCGGTGCCCAGGTTGTAGACCTCGCCTGGTTGGCCCCTGTGCAGCACCACGTCTATCCCCTCGCAGTGGTCTATCACGTATTGGTAGTCGCGCATCTGCCGGCCATCGCCGTATAGAGGGAGCGGGATATCGTCAATGGCATTGGTGATGAAGAGGGGGACCACCTTCTCAGGATATTGGTAGGGGCCGATGTTGTTGGAGCCTCGGGTGATGGTGATGGGAACATCGAAGCTGACAAAGTAGGCGTGGCACAGCAGGTCGGCACCGGCCTTGGAGGCGGCGTAGGGGCTGCGCGTCAACAGGGGGTCGGTCTCCAATGAAGAGCCCTCCAGTACTTGGCCGTAGACCTCGTCCGTTGAGACCTGGTGGTAGCGCTCGACCTGGCACTTCTTGGCCGCCTCCAAGAGGACGTAGGTGCCGAAGACGTCGGTCTGGATGAAGCTGCCAGCTTCCATCAGCGACCTGTCTACATGAGACTCGGCAGCGAAGTTCACGAGGGCATCAATCTCGTGCTCGCGCATTACCTCGTCCACCTTCCCCGCGTTGCAGATGTCCCCTCGCACAAAGGTGTAGCGCGGGTCATCCTCAACGTCGCGGAGGTTATCGAGGTTGCCAGCATAGGTCAGCTTGTCGTAGACCACGACCTTGTAGTCGGGGTACTTTCTAAGAATGTACCGCACAAAGTTAGAGCCGATGAAGCCGGCCCCACCGGTGATGAGCAAGTTTCGCATTGACTATTTGCCTCCTGATCATTGGATTTGACAGTGTATGTATTTTATGGTAAAATTGCTTATAGATCGGGTGACCCGTAGCCTTCCCGGCACACCACCGGGGACTAAGCGGGTTTTGGGCGCAAGCTCCCCCGGTCCTTTTGTTTACCCAGTACCGCCCATAGCTCCCGCTCCCCAATCTGTCTGTTGGCCCTCTGTTTGCCACGGTAGGTCGCCAGCGCCCGCTTGTGCGCTGGCGACTTTTTGCCAATTCTACGGAATGTTAGCTGCTCTTTACCAAAGGTCGGGTCCACTCGCCAAATGTGGTTCAGCAACATGCTACAAATGTCCACATCATATCCGGTGTATTCTGTGTCAATGACTATTCGATTAACTTCGCCAAGCGAATCCCGTAGCAGCAAGAAAAGGCTGGCAGCAAGAAGTTAAAGCTCGGCCCTAATCTTCGACTTGCCCTGGGCGCGCAGTTTCTGAACTATGGCTCTCTTGACTCCGGCCGGGATAAGGACAGCATACTCGATGTCATTGGCAAAAGCCAAGACAGTGTGGATTGCCAAGTCCCCCATCTTCCCACTTTGATCTACTTCGACATTTGGCATGGTGCCGGATCCAATCGGTGGGCTTCACTTACCTCCAGAACGGCCTCTCGAAGCAAGCGCACTACTTCGTCCATCTGGACCTCGGTGATGATGAACGGCGGGGCGACCATGACCAGGTCACCAGCCACCCCGTCGGCGCATCCCGTGCACGGGTAGACGATGAGCCCCTTCTCAAAAGCGGCATCCGCCACCCGACGGGCGAAGCGAGCTGTTCGTGGGAAGGGGGCTTTTGTCACCCGGTCGGCGACGAATTCTATACCCCACATCAGCCCGATGCCCCGGACATCACCTACGCAGGATAAATCGCCCAAGGCAGCGCTCAGCTTCTCTCCCAGCACCTTGCCCTTAACTGCTGAGGCTGTGACCAGGTCATTCTTCTGCAGATAGCGTAGCACAGCCAGTCCAGCAGCCGCACCCACGGCGTGGTGGGAGAAAGTGCCACCGTGGACGAAGTCGCCGTGCCCTTTCCTGATGGCCTCCACCAATTCCCCTCGTACACCGGTGATAGACAGGGGGAAGTACCCACTGGTTGCCCCCTTGGCCATGACCATCACATCCGGCATCACATCCCAGTGCTGCATGGCGAACCAACGCCCTGTGCGGCCGAAGCTGGTCATTACCTCGTCCGCGATCAGCAGCAACCCATAGCGATCGCAAATCTCCCGAACGAGAGGCCAGTATTCAGGTGGGGGCGTAGCTGCCCCCAGCGAGGCCCCGCTGACCGGCTCTGCAATGAAGGCGGCCACGTTCTCCGGCCCCGCCAGTCTCACCGCCACCTCCAGCTCCTGGGCACAGTTGATGTCGCAGCCAGGATAGCTCTTGTCCCAGGGACAACGGTAGCAATAGGGCGGGGGGATGTGGGGAACGTCCTGCAGCAAGGGCAGGAAAGGCTGTCGCAAATAGGCTCGTCCGGAGACGGCCAACGCACCCAGGGTAGTTCCATGGTAACTGCGCCAGCGGCTGATGACTATATAGCGCCCTGGTTCGCCCCGGTCCATCTGGACCTGTCGGGCCAATTTGATGGCCGTCTCCACCGCCTCTGAGCCGCTGGAGAGGAAGAAGAAGCAAGGATGGGGTAAGGGGACGATTGCGGCCAGGGCCCCGGCGTACTCCTCTAGCACTTGCGTGGTGAACATAGTGGCGTGGGCATAGGCCACCCGGCCAGCCTGGTCGGCCATAGCCTGGACCACCTCTGCCACGCCGTGGCCGATGTTGACCACGACAGCGCCTCCAGAGGCATCGAGGTAGCGCTTGCCATCAGCGTCGTACAGGTAGATTCCTTCGCCCCGCTCCACGATCGGATAGACATGGCCAAGGCGGCGGTAGAATACGTGACTCTCCATCAGTCGTCGCTCGTATGCTACTGGGGTGGCGTCAGGTGAAGAATGGCCCGCGCTTCATCAGGTGTAGCTACGGGATGGCCCAGTTCGTCGGCCAGGCGTACCATCCGTTCCACCAGTTGTTCATTGCTCGCCAGTTCCCCCTTACGGTAATACAGGTTATCCTCCAGACCAACGCGCACGTGCCCGCCCATCACCAGGGCCAGTGCGGTCGTGGGAAGTTGCCAACGACCCAGGCCGGAGGCCGTCCAGGAGGCGTTGGGTGGGATCAACTCGCTGAGGTAGAACAGGTTCTTGGGGGTGGCCGGCAATGAGCCGTGCGAGCCCAGCACGAAATTGAAATGAAGGGGGGCTGTCGCTAACCCCTGCTCCACCAGCAGTTGGGCATTAGCGATCATGCCGGCCTCGAAAATCTCCATCTCTGGCTTGGTTCCGGCCTCCTGCATCGCCCGGGCCAGATATTCGATGGTGGTGAAGGGGTTCTCGTAGACTTGGTCGGGAAAGTTCATCGAGCCAGTAGTCAGGGAGGCCATCTCCGGGCGGAGGCGACGCACGGCTGCGGCCCGTGCTTCCAGGTCCATACCGGCCCGGCCACCGGTGGAGATTTGGACAATTATATCGCACCGATGGCTGATGAGTTCATAGATGCGGGCAAACACGTTTGGGTCGAGAGTGGGGCGGCCCTGGTCGTCGCGAGCGTGGACGTGGACGATGGAGGCTCCTATTTGCCAGCAGAGATAGGCGGTGTCGGCTATCTCCTCCGGCGTCACTGGCAGGTGCGGGTTGTGGGCCTTAGTGGGTACACTCCCTGTAGGAGCGACAGTGATGATGAGTTTCTGCATCCCCTCATGTGCCTCAAACAGCGGCTCTCTTGGATATAAGATGGCGAAGTTTGGTTATGGCTTTACGTGGTTTGGCGTAACGCCGCCAGTAATACCTGAGGGCCCGCTTGAGTTGGTTTAACGGCTTGCGGCGCTGAGATTCCACCAGGGCCCAGTTCAGGAACTCAGGATCCTGGCCCTTGATCTTGGTCTCGGTAGGGTTGCGGCGGTACTGATCGTGGCTGGTAATAGTAGAGAGGTTGTTCTCGATGCAATAGGTGTAAAGGTCACTGCCAGGATGGGGGGTGTAGAAGGCCGGACTGTAGTAGTCGGGGTCAATCTCCTTGAGCATGGAAATGGTGTCCATCATCTCCTCTTTGGTCTCAGTAGGGAGGCCCAACATGTAGTTGGCCCAGACGGAGATGCCGTACTTCCTGCAGATTTGGGCCGCTTTCAGGTTCACTTCCCTGGTGGTGCCCTTGCGCAAAAAGCGCAGCACTCGATCGCTCCCGCTTTCGAAGCCGATGAAGTAGCCTCGGCATCCGGCGTTGGCCATCAGCTCGACCAGCTCCTCGTGGCGGACGATGATGTCGGCCCGGCTTTGGCAGAAGAAGGGCTGGATGAACCCCTCCCGTCTGTAAGCTTCACAGAATTCGCTCACCCACTCCCTGTCGTTGGTCAAACAGTCGTCGTGAAACATGAAGCTGGCGAAGTGGTACTTTTCTTGGAGCAGCTTCAATTCCGCGATGACGTTGGGCACGCTCCGCTGGCGGAACCGGCCGAAGATTAGGCGCTCGGCTGGCTGGCAGAAGTTGCAGTTGTAAATGCAGCCGCGCCCGGCGATGATGGTCAGAAAGGGTGGTGGCAGCTCCGGCACGAAGGGCACCTCAGGGGAATCGGGTTCGTAGCCGCATCTGCGCCACTCATCTAAGAAAAGCTCCCGATCCACGAAGGGTACGGCGTCCAGGTCTGGCCTTTCCCCGACCAATACTCGCTCCTTCGGCGGCTCGCCTCTCTCAATAGCCGCCAGCAGATTGGGGAAGGTGATCTCCGCCTCGTGGGTGACGATGTAATCAATCTTGGGGTTGGCAACCACCTCCTCCAGCACCAGCGTCGGATGGGGACCGCCGACAACGGTGATAATCGAAGGATCCACGCCCTTGATTACGACGATGGCCTCCATCACCGGGTTGTAGTCCACGCTCATCATCGTCAGGCCTGTGACATTGGGGCGGCGCTGCTCTACCTCTGCCCGGAACTCGTCCCAGCCCTCGAGCCCCCTCAGGTCAATGAGGTCCACCTCGAACCCCTCGGCCTTGGCGCAGGCCGCGAGCTGGGCCAGACCATGGTTTATCCATCCCGCCTCCATCCCCTTGCCCAGGCTCTCGAACCCGTAGCCGGCTATGCCCGCGTAGATCAAGGTTGTTTTCATGGTGACTCCCCTGCCCTTTCGATAGGAAGCTGACGCACCCGTATACGCCGATCCGTCACGCTGGCAATAACGCCACGCTCCAGATCCGTGCCAAAGCGCTCTATCACTTCGGCCAGATGCAGATTGATAGACTCTGGACGCATATTTGACAGGCGGAAGATGACCACGCTAGGTAATGCTTCACCACCGTGCGCTAAAAGCTCGCCAAAGTCGAGGTCGCTTGTGAGCAGCACGTACCCCTCCCGTCGGGCCTTAAGCAGAATGTCAAAGTCTGGCAATCTGTCAAGGCCTTCCTCGTGCAAATGCACGCCTTCATAGCCGAGGTCGCGTAGGAAGCTCACCGTATCAGGGGAAATGCCCATGTTGGCCAAGAATTTCATGCTGGGACTTTCTCCAGTTCGTAGACGGATTCGTTAGCCAAGTAGGCTGCGTAATGCAGTGCCTGGTGAATATCTTCTAGCTCCAGATATGGATAAGCCTGGATGATCTCCTCGGTTGTCATCCCATTAGCAACCAGATTCAAGATCAAGGCGACGGTGATGCGCATGCCCCTGATGCACGCTCTGCCCCCCATGATGTTCGGGTCAAAAGTGATCCGGTCAAAGCCAAACATTGAGCGCCTCCTCGGATTTCTACAGTATCCCCACCTTACTATGATCTCCCAGCACCATCTTGTAGGCGCGAGGCTTGACGGGCGAGCGTAATATCTCTACGTTGCGCCCGATCAAGCTGTCCTCAATGCGATGGTGGATGTCCGTGATCTTGCAGTCTTCCATGATGATGGAGTGCTCGATCTCGCAGTCAACGATGAGGCAATCGTAGTAGATAGAGGTGAAAGGCCCGATGTAGGCGTTAACCACCTTGGTTCGCTCTCCGATGATGGCCGGACCGCGCACGGTGCTGTTGATGATCTCGGCATCCTTCTCGATAACAACCTTGCCGTTGACCTTAGAGTCAGCATCAATAAAGCCCTCCGTCCGAGGCTCGATGGTCTCCAAAACCAGGCGGTTGGCCTCCAGCATGTCCTCCATCTTGCCAGTATCAATCCACCAACCCTCATGGATATAGGGGTAGACCTGGTAGCCCTTTTCTACCAGGTACTGGATGGCATCGGTTATCTCTAATTCACCTCGCCAGGAGGGCTGTATCGCGTTGACAGCCTCGAAGACGTGATGATCGAACATGTAGATGCCCACCAGGGCCAGGTCGCTGGGAGGGTGCTTGGGCTTCTCCACCAGGCGGACTATCCGTCCATCCTGTAGCTCAGCCACCCCGAACTGCCGAGGATCCTCCACCCGCTTGAGGACGATCTGGGCGTTCCAATCGCTGGCAGCGAACTGCTTCACCAAGGAAATGATACCGCCCTCAATGACATTGTCGCCCAGAAACATCACAAAGCGGTCGTCTATGAGGAAGTCCTCGGAGATCTTGACGGCATGGGCCAGGCCCAAAGGTGCCTCCTGGTGGATGTAGGTCACTTTAGCTTCCCAGGCGGAGCCATCGCCCACCGCGGCCTCGATCACTGGTGCTGTGTCGCCCACCACGATGCCGATATCAGTGATGCCCGCCTCCACCATGGCATCGAGGACGCGAAACAGCACTGGGCGATTAGCCACCGGCACCAGTTGCTTGGCGCTGGTGTAGGTAATGGGCCTGAGGCGCGTGCCCTTGCCACCGCTGACAATCAAACCCTTCATCGCAACTCCCGTGTCTAGGTTTTATGTGGCGCGTATTGCGTGTTGCGTATTCCGTTTTCTGTCACGCAGCACGCAATACGCAATACGTTTCACGGCCCTTGGCAGTTCTGGCTTCATGTTTTTACTTCTTCCGTCTCTGCCAACGAGTCAGCTTCAATCGTTTTCTGTGCTTATGCTTGGCGATCTTTTTCTTTCGCCATTTCTTGACAGAACCCACGTAGATCCCTCCTTTCCTAGCAATTTCGCCTAATGCTGGTTCTTCAATACCACCGGCAGATACACAAACCACAGCCGCACCTCCTCCGAGAGAGGGCTGCTGTTGCCTGAGCTGTCATAGGCGCTGACGGCCATGTACGCGGTCTCCGGCGACGGCTTCTGGGGCAGGCGGAAGCTGGTCACGTTGGTGGCATCGTAGCTGCCGGTGTAGGCATCTGGTTCAGGCCCATAGTAAACCTCATAGCCGATGACGTCGTCTTCCATGCTGGCCTCCCAGCTCAGTTCTGCCACACCGTCCTCCAGACTGACCGAAGGCGCGCTGGGTGCTGCTGGCGCCGTGGAATCATCCACCTTGACCGTGCCGGCACTGTAGGACACCACGGCCAGGTTCTTGCCGTCGTCTATACGGCCGTAGACGTAGTAGATCCCACTGCCCACCTCGGACGTGTCCCAAACGTAGCTGCCCTCCCCTTCGCTCAGGCAGTGGGCGATGAGCCGTCCGTCGCGCCCCGTGCCATCGCGGTCGTAATACAGCGAGACGACAGCCTCGTCATCGGGGTCGTCAGCCGTCCAGCGGATGGTGTAGCTTCCGCTGCCCGGCTCCTCCGAGGTACTGGGACTGGTGATAGTTATGGACGGTGGCTGATTCAGGCAAAACATGGCCGGACTGTAAACCTTGTCCCCACCGAGATTGGCCATCGGAATGTTTCCGCATTCGGCATTCGGCATTCGGCAATCAGCAATCGTCTCGCAGCGCTCCAGGTTGGTGGTGGCGGACAGGATGCCCGTCGAGGAGACAAAGAAGCGTGCGGTGATCGTGCCTGGCTCAACAACGGATTCTGGCAGGGACAGGTCGAGGGCGGTGCCGGCCCAAACACCGTAGGTCTCCTCCACGCACTGGCCCGCGTCGCAGGCCAGGCAGAACTCGCCCAGTTCGCCATCCGCCGTGACGGTGATGTCCTCGGCGGGGATGCCGGGCAGCCAGTCAGGCCAGCCCTCAGGGGTCAGCGAATCGGCTTCGATGGTACACGTCAGCGAGGCGCTGCCGGCGAAGCCGTAGACCCCATCGCCCTCCTCCCATACGTGGAGGAAAGCTCCCCCGTCACAGCCCGGCGCCGTCAGCATCACCGACCCGGCGAAGCCCCAACTCTGGTCCAAGGTCAGAGCTGCCTGAACAGCATGGATGGCGAACACCGTCAGGGTTCCCTCGAAGCTCACCTCGTGGGGCTCTTCGAGGCTGACCCAGAGCGTACCCTCGCCCGTCACCGCCGGGCCATCGTCGGGCATCTGCTGCTCGCTCTCGATGGTGCCAGTCACCTGGACGGAGGGCTCAGGCTCGAAGATTACCTCCCCTTCCATGCTGGTCAGCAGAAAGCCCGATTCACCGATGGGAACCCCCTCCTCCCAGGTGCCGGTGAACTGGACGCATTGGGGCTCCAATTCCAGCGTGGGAACCAGGCTCACCACGTCCATGACGAACTTGACGTAGATACCCTCCGTTCCCTGGCTGGTCTGGATGTTGGGCAGGAAGAACTCGCCCTCCCCTTCTATCCTGTAGCTGCCGTCCTCGTTCTCACAGAGGCAGGCGCTGGTGGGGTAGATGATGAACGTGTCGGTGATCGGGATGGGCCCCAGCCACTCAACGGGCACAGGTACACAGCTTGCGTCCACGCAAATGTTATCGCATGGGCTGTCAGCCGCGACGGCCAGTGATTGCCCTACGGCTAAACTCGCTTCAGATGAGGCCAGTAGTAGGGCTGTCATAACGGCTACGAGAAGCATTCGAATAATGGCTTTTAACTTCATCATCCTCTATCCTCCAATTTCATGATTGAGACCTTCCGGATCTGACCGTTTTCAGATTCCATGAATTACCCGCTTCTCCTCCCGATTAGCCAGGCTGATGGCACACCATGAATGCGTCTGACATCAAATCCAGTTGCTCCGATGTCAACGAGTTCGAGATCATTTGATATCAAAAGCGCCGACCATTCTTCAAGTGAGCGGTATCGAGATTTGTCAGTATCGAGGAATCTTCCATAGCACCAAGCGTTTGACCAGTATTCGTTGAGTTCAAACACTCGTAACTTCTGCTCAGTTGACAATTCACCGAAACACGAGTCAAGATCTACTAGAGTGCTCAATGACAATTGGCTTGCTAGAGTCCAGGAATCCTCATAAATGTACAGAACACCTCCTGGTTTCAGGAGAGCTAGCAAATGGCTCAGTATTCTACTTTGCTCATCTCTTTCCAGATGGTGTAGAGCGTGAACTGCAATGATCAGATTGCAACTGTGATCAGGAATACCTGCTTCACTCAAGCTTGTATGCCAAAGAGTTTTTGGAAGACCTTGTCGATGTACCTCTTCGCTCACCGATAAGATAGAAGCATCGGGGTCAATCCCCCATATTGCCCTTAGCGATCCAAGATGTGTGGCTAAGTACTTGATGATGTGGCCTGCACCACAACCGAAGTCCAGTAAGTAAGCCGGTTGGAAGTTTCTATGATTGTCTAGAAAGTCTAGCAGTGGCTTTGTCTTCACAAATGGAGCAACATGATTTCGATAGTGTCTTAGGCGCGTCCATACTGTCCGTGTAGCATATTCAGGGAGTGCCTTCTGAACATATTCATCGAGACCGCGAAATCTATGTGCGAGCTTGCTGGGGAAACTAATTCCTAAATGGCCTGGGTAAGATCGTTCGTAATAAGAGAAGAGAAGTTGCTCCACTTTGATTGACATGCCAACATATCTCCAATCTCTAAAATGGCCTTAGATGGTTCAGTCAAGAAGGTCCCAATCACGAGTATAAACTGTTAGATCTTCGGGCTTATGGACGACATCTAGTGGCTTAATTGGTTCAGCCGGAATACCCCCGTATAACCAGCCACTCGGCAGGCTACCCCGGACAACTGCACCAGCTCCTACAACTACGTTAGAAGCAATGGTGCTTCCTGCAAGTATACAGGCGTTGGCTCCTATCCACACGTTTTCTCCAATGTAGATAGGCTCCCTTGTAAATCCTTGGCCTTGAAACGGCGTGTTGCCCAAGTACGCTAGGTGATCGGTACTTACTATCAGTGTATGGGGGCTTATCATGGTGTTGTTACCGATATACACTCCACCATGTCCAAAGATCGTCGAACAGCGCCCCACCAACACATTTTTGCTGAGTTGGATTTCGCCTCCGTATGTAGCAAATCCGACGTAATCTTTAATACGTGATCCATCTCCTATTTGGATAGCTATGTCTTTGCTAGATCTAGCATCCAAGAAGGTTCCATGACGAATCTCGCAGTTAGCCCCTATCCATATCCGAGAAGGACTCCAGTATCTAACAGACACGTGGATCCGGCTTCCTGAGCCAACCTTATGGAGGAGAATCCTAGCAATGGACGTCCCTACGGCATATTCCAGTGAGGCAATCCAACAACTAACCCTATCCTGAGATGTCACCTGTCAAATGTCCTACCTGATTCATAGTAATAACTTGCGGATGTGTATCGAGAACATCAACTCTAGTTAGGCTACTAACATCAAAATCATACGCTTTATAGCCTTCATAGCTGAAGTCGTCCGCCAATTGGATCAGGTTGACTAGCATAATCAGTGTTGACCTAGTGCAAACTGCTATTAGCAGGTTCACATCGTGCATCTCCAACCATTCACCTAGCACTGCCTCAACCCGACATTTGAACTCGTCAGAGGTTTCTGCACCGGGTATGTTCACTTGATCCAATTGAAGCTGTCCCATCCGCCACAATTCGAGCCGCTTCGCTGCATTGGGCCATTGTTGCGCGGCTTCAGCGCGCGACAACCCTGCAAGCACGCCCAGATCGATCCCTCGCAATCTTTCGTCCCATATTGGCGTGAGTCGTAGCATAGCACCCAAAAGTTCGACAGTCTCTCGTATTTGAGGAACATTGTGGCCAATGAGCACACAACGATCTAGAGGGCTAAACTTATCGAGAATGTACTGGGCAATTGCGTTGCATTGCTGCACGCCCCTTTTTGCTAGAGGAGTGCCCTCCCCACCGTGCCGATCCTCTATATTCTTCTGTGCTTCTGGATGACGCAATAGCAGGAATGTACGCTGGTTCATATGACGGATACGAAAGTCCAACTACTCAGATTAATCGGGGCCGCTTTAAAGCTGTTGCTTCAAGCTCCCTAGCCAGAGTCTCACGGCCTAGTTCGCGTGCAGTTTCAGCAGCACGCAAGTAGGCCTTGGATGCCTCGACTACATCACTTTCTAGCATCGCTACTGTTGCAATCCCAATGTAGTTCTTGAGAATTCCATCCTTCTGGGATTCCCGTTTGCACCCTGACAGTCCTCTACGGTAGACGTCTTTAGCAGCACTTACACGACCTATTTCAAAAAGCACATCTCCTTGGAGGTGATAAAGGGAGACCTCGTGATCCTTATCGTCAAGTTTGCGATACATCGTTTGTGCAGCTTCGATCTCTCTAAGGGCGTCCTCCCAATTGTGTTGCTTAATTCGCAATAGCGCCGTGGCAACATGAAGACCTGCTGCGACATCTAGCTTGGATGCTCCTTCCTCGATCCTTTGGACATATTCTTGAGCCTTCGTAAGGTGAGCTATTGCCTTATCGAGATCGTTGCTTTCCATAGCGATCCCGCAAAGGTGTCGATAACCTTTATGTGCCAAATAGAAGTCGTTGCATTCTTCAGCTAACTTGATACCATGCCAGATATTCTTCTTGGCTTCGTCAACTTCCCCTAATACGAATAACGTCCATCCAAGATCGTCTATCAGCGCTCTGGCCTGTTGCCTCGGATTGTGGCTGTAAGCTGCAGCCGACTCTATGAGCCTTCCCAATTCAACGCGGAGCCCATACTTGCCTGTGACCCACAGGGGTTGACTCAGGACACTGCCGATTTTGATTACCTCTTCCCATCTCTCCATTTGATAGGCTTCCTGGAGATCTTCTAATAAGTTTTCCGTTAATGGCTTACCCCTCCTTGGTCGGAAGGTCAGCTTGTTCTGTTGTTCTTCTGGCAATTCTTCTATGGGCATCCCTTCAAGCATATACGCCTGGAGCTCTACTGTCTGTTTGTAGAGGTAAATGAGGACGTAGACAGCGGATGCGAAAGCGCACATTAACCCAACAACTATCCCACCAAGAAGGCCTGTGTTGGCTAGAAGCTTCCAGCCAAAGATCCACCCCACTAGCTCTATTATCAACCAAACGAATCCAAGAGTGGAAATCATAGCTATCACAAATCGCAACACGATCATTGTGGGCGAAGG
>JBAWAP010000077.1:0-47167 GCA_049589355.1 Anaerolineae bacterium | reverse complement strand
CACCCTACGCCAGGTATGGGCAGGAGTTACTCCTTGATCCAGACTCCCTCGAGCCGCATGCCCATGATCGGGTCAACCCACAGGCCCTGAACCTTCTCGTTCATGCCCCAGATGTTGCTTGTATAGTTCAGGCCGATCAGCAGGGCGTTATCTTGGGCCCAGTGCTGGATGTCGGAGTACAGCTTCTCCCGCTTCACCGGGTCCGCTTCGACCCGGGCCGCATCTATGATCGGCTTGACCCCCGAGATGTCGGCGTGGTGCCACTTCACGCAGTACCCGGTGATGTACCAATTGCTGATCTCGTCCGGGTCCACCACGTCGCTGGAGAAGCCACCAGTAAACATCCAGTGCTCGCCCTTGTCGCGCTTTTCGCGCAACACGGCGTTCTCATACTGGACAATCTCCGGCTTGACGCCGGGCAGCTTCTGCCACATGCCCTGCAGCGCCGTAATAGTCTCGACGTGTGTAACGTTCGTCGGCGCCGCCCAGATCTCGAACTCGGCACCATCGGCGTACTTGGACTTGGCCAGGTATTCCTTGGCCTTCTCCAGATCGTAGGGGAAGCCCGGGACAGTCTCGTCCCAGTACATCACGCCCTTGGGCAGAAAACTGGTCGGAAACTCGGCGTGTCCAAAGAAAACCGCCTTGATCAGCGCCTCCCGGTCGATGGAATACTCCAGCGCCAGGCGGAAGTTGAGGTCGTCCAGCGGCGGCTTGGCATGGTTGATGTACAGGATGTTGGTGAAGGCAAAGGGGTACTTTTCCACCCGGACGTCCGGAAGGGCGTCTATGGAGTCTATCTGGCTGTACGGCACATTGACGGCAACGTCGATGTCTCCCGCCTGAAGCTGCAGCATGCGGGTGTTGTCGTCGGGGATCAGCCGGACCTCAACCTCCTCCACCTTGCCCTGGATTCGTCCGTACGGGTTGCGCACCAGGGTGATGTGGTCCGCCTGCACGAACTCCTTCACCATGTACGGCCCGCTGCACACCGGCAGGTTAAAGAAGTCCTGCTCTCCTCGCGCTTCCACTGCTGCCTTGGGGAAGATCGAGGCCCAGTAACCGGACACGTAGCTCAGGAACGGCACGAATGACTTGTCCAGGGTGAACTTGACCGTATAGTCATCAACGGCCTCCACCTTCTGCAGGCCGGCGTCCTCCCAGATCCAGGTCCATTCAGACCCCTCGCGCATTCCCCACTCGACGGAAAAGACCACGTCCCCTGCGGTGAGGGGGCTGCCGTCGGAGAACTTGAGGTCTTTGTGCAGGTGGAAGGTCCACACCTTGAGGTCATCGCTCGCCTCGTACGATTCGGCAGCAGCGGGCAAAAGTTCGCTGCCATCCTCGTTCACCCGGTACAGCAGCTCGTAGAGGTTAAGGAAGAGCATGATGTCCGAGTTCCAGGTGGTGAGCGTGGGATCGAGGTTCTGGACGATGTCGGCATAGCTGCCAATGATCAACTTCATTGGCTTCGGTGTCGCCGTCACCACCTTCTCTACCTCGACTACCCTGGTCACCTCCTTCTCTACAACCTTGGTCTCGACAACTTTCTCGACCACCGGCGTTCCTGCTACGACCCTGGTCACCTCCTTCTCGACCTCGACCACCTTTGTCACAACCTCCCTGATGACCTCAGGGGTGGGTGCAGCGCAGGCTGCCACCAACGGTAGCACACCTAACGCCAAAATCAGCACTACAAGCAAGAAACGGTGCGTTTTCATCGCATTCTCTCCTTTCTTCTCCTCTCTGGTTTGGATTGGTGTAACTAGCGAAACCTACCACTTGGATTCGCGGCCGAACACTTTTTAGATTTTGATTTTCCCCTCCTTTCTTTCTTGTCTTTCTTGTGCCCTCTGTGGTTTGCTCTCCCGTGGCGATCCAAACGCGCCAGGCAGATTCACCACCGGACACTCGCCTTGGTTTTGAGAGATGGCGCTAGACGAAGTGCTCGCCCAGACTGGCATTGATCATCAGACGCCAGATGCGGGTGATCTGTAGCATGTCGGCGCCCGTGTAGGCCAGGGTGCGCTCGTTGACGCACTCCACGCCTGGGACGTCAGCGGCCAGGTATGCATAGATGGGCCCCATAAAATCTACCTCGAAGCGGATGGGCGTCTCAAGGGTCCACGGCTTCATCTCGGACAGGCGGCCCAGGGCGCGCTTGGCCCCTTGGCGAATGCGCTTCTGCGATGCCTTGGGCGTCAGGCTGCGCGCCGCTAGGGAACTGAGGGCCCATTTGGTGATCACTCGCTCCGTCCAGGGCAACAGAGCGCCAACTTCGGCGTCTACGGTGTCGTCGCCGCAGACCAACGCCAGGGGCACGCCAAAGTGGCCGGCGATAGCTGCGTTGAACCCCGGCTCGCCCACGGCGATGCCGTTGAGCCGAATGGCATACACCATGCGGCCGATGTAAGTATGCGAGAGAACACCCTTGGCCGTCCCCGCCATCGAGTGATAGCCGACGAAAAAGGCCGCGTCAAAGGTCTCGTCCAGGCCCTCCATCATGGTCAGGGGGCGCGGAGACCCCCGTACCAGCAGAGCATCCTCGTGCAGCTCATCGGGCAGCATGTTGCGCATGTGCCCGTGCGAATCGGCGACAACTATCCCTGTGGCTCCTGCCTCGAGAGCGCCTTCAATGGCCGCGTTGGCCTCAGCCGTCATCCACTTGCGGGCCATCTCGTACTCGGTGCCCTCCAGCTTGGTGTGATCGGGGTGGGTCACGCAGGCCACACCTTCTATGTCAACAGAAATGTAGACTTTCACCCTTCCTCCTCCAACGTTTCTGGCGCAACATTCAGAGCGCGTAGATACTTAAGGAACACCCACCTAGGGCTGCTCTCCCACCAACCTGGGATGGTCAACATTCATTCCACGTAACTGCTCAGCCCGTGTCATTGCGAGGAGCGTTTTTTGCGACGAAGCAATCTCCTCCTTGCGGCTTGGGGATTGCTTCGCTTCGCTACTCAGAAACTTGGTTCGTAGTGGCGATTTTAGTCGCCTTTGCTGCCAAACGACAGCTAAAGCTGTTACTACGAACCTCGCCCAAGTTTCTGCCCCCTACGGATGGCGCGATGCGCCATGGAAGACTCGCAATGACAGCCTGAGTAGTCACCATTCCACATGACCTTCGAACCGGCTGACTACAACCCTCTCATCAACGATCCTTTGCAAGAGCAGGCTGGCAGCGGTGCAGCCTAGCTCATACGTTGGCTTAGCCACAACGGTCAGAGGGGGATCCAGCGATGGTGCCCAAGGCATGTCGTCAAAGCCGACGATGGCCACATCCTGAGGGGAGCGAGTTTCGCCGGTGACGTGTGGATGGTTATTCAAGACACGCGACACCGTAGCGGTTGAGACACCCGCCAAGTCTGCTACATCTTGAACGGTGACCACCCAGGTCTGCCCCTGCGTCAGAAGTCTGTAATCGTTATCTGAAACCGATTTGCATTATACAATATCCAGAGCTCTTTGTCAACCGGTGAAACCTTAAAATCTCCGCTCTCCTGGCACATTGATCTCAGGGGAACGCCTCTGTTCAACCCTTTCCTCTACATCTCCTCCACGGTCCCTACCTCCATGGCCGCCAGCGCGCCACCGCCCAGCGAGCAGTCTAAACCAAATCCTGCTCGCCTCCAGTGCCCAGGCCAAGCCAGCCATGAAAGCGTCGCCTACCCCCGGCGGTCTTTACCTCCTCCAGCGGCATAGCTTGAACAACATGCCATCGCCGGGCTACTAGGTGCACGGAGCCCCTGTGAGATAGCCACGGCCTGATGTCAAAGACAGTGTTGGAGGAATCTGCGTTCTAAAGCGGCCAGAATCCTCTTTGGCGTCGCCGGCAGGCTGTAGAGGCATACGCCGGTGGCGTGGTAGATGGCGTTGATGATGGCTGGGGCGGTAGGAATGGAAGGGATCTCCCCGATCCCCTTGGCTCCGTAGGGCCCTTCGGACGCCTTGTCCTCCACAATGATGGGCACGATCTCCGGGGTGCGCTCAATGGAGGGAATCTTGTACTTGGCCAGGGAAGTGGTCTTGGGGACGCCATCCTCCATCACGAATTCCTCCTGTAAGGCGATGCCCAGGCCCATCACCACCCCGCCCTCGATCTGGCCGGCCACAGCCAGAGGATTCAGCGCCCTCCCCACATCGTGCGCAGCGATGACCTTTAGCACCTCCACCTGGCCAGTATTTATGTCCACTTCTACCAGAGCAGCCTGGGTAGCATAGCCGAAGGCAAAGTGCATGTCGCCGACTTCGCCCAGGGGAACAGTCTCAGGGGCCGCGTAAACGACCGAGGCCCGCACTTCGCGCCCCTCTCCCCTGGCCAGGACAACGGCCCCGGCTAAAGAGATGGATTTCTCACCAGCCTGTATGCATCCGTGCTTGAAAACCAAACTGTCGGGCGGAGCGTCCAGCTCCTCGGAGGCGGCCTGAGCCAAAGCCTCCCTCACTTTCTTAGCAGCCAGGCGGACCGCATTGCCGGTGATGAAGCTCTGGCGTGAAGCGGTGGTGGCGCCACCGTCGAGGGTTTGGTCCGTGTCGGCTACCAGCACCTCTACTGAATCGTAGGGAAGTCCCAGCTCTTCTGCCGCCACCAAAGCCAGCACCCCCACCAGCCCCTGGCCCACCTCGGCCGCTCCGGCTCGCACTATGGCCCGTCCATCGTCCGTAAGCTCCACCTCGGCCCCGGCACGATCCGCCGCCCCGCCACCCAGGCCCACGTTTTTGTAATCGCAGGCAATGCCCCAACCCCTTCGATTTGCGATTTGCGATTTGCGATTTGCGATTTTTGGATTTTGGATTTTGGATTTTGAAGTTTGAAGTTGCTCTACTTCCTTTTCCACCCTGTCTATCGTTTCCAACAACCCCACGCTTTCCCTGAGCACTTGCCCCGTTGCCGTTGTGGATCCTACCCGCAAGGCGTTCTTACGCCGTATGTCGAAAGGTGAGAGGCCGAGCTTCTCCGCCAGGATGTCCATCTGGCTTTCCATAGCGAAAGCTGCCTGGGGAACCCCGAAGCCGCGGAAGGCCCCGGCAGGAACGTTGTTGGTGTAGGCCGCGTAGCAATCTATCTTCACGTTGGGCACGTCGTAGGGGCCGGCGGCGTGAGTGGCGGTGCGGGTCATCACGTGCTCGCTCAAACTGGCGTAGGCCCCAGCGTCGCCGTAGATCTCAGCCTGGACAGCGGTGAGCTG
This sequence comes from Anaerolineae bacterium, assembly GCA_049589355.1. GTDB lineage: Bacteria > Chloroflexota > Anaerolineae > VGOG01 > VGOG01 > JBAWAP01. The sequence goes on along the minus strand of JBAWAP010000077.1, from coordinate 41,975 downwards.
GCCATCCTTGGTGGCCGCCGTCCTCAGGCGGATGGTTGTGGCGTGGCGCTTGGGGTGGACGATCATGGACTCCTGGCGAGTGAAGACCAGCTTCACCGGGCGGCCGGTGGCCTGGGCCAGGAGGGCCACGTGGATTTGGACGGAGATGTCTTCCTTACCGCCGAAGGCTCCACCTACTTGAGCAGCTTTCACCCGCACCTTCTCCTCAGGGATGGCCAGGCTGGCGGCGATCTGGCGGCGGTCGTCGAAGGGGATCTGGGAGCCCACGTAGACGGTGATTTTCCCCTCCTCGTCCATCGTGGCCACGCCCGCCTCGGGCTCCAGGAAGACGTGGTCCAGACTGGGCGTCCGATACTCCCTCTCCACGACGACGTCCGCCTGAGCGAAGCCTTTCTCCGCATCGCCTTTGCGCACCTGGATGTGCTTGAGGAGGTTGCCACCATCGTGGACCAGGGGAGCGTCGGGAGCCAGGGCTTCCTGAGGGGAAGTTACCACCGGCAGGGGCTCGTACTCCACCTGGATTAGCTCCAGCGCCTTCTCCGCTGTCTCCTCCGTCTCGGCGGCGACCAGGGCGATGGCATCGCCCACGTAGCGCACCTTGTCGTAGGCCAGCACCGGCCAATCGGGGCGGACGAGGCCGTGGTTCTTGGCGCCGGGGACATCTTCGGCGGTGAGGACGGCAGCCACGCCGGGCAGAGCCTTGGCTCTGCTGGTGTCCACTCGCAGGATGCGAGCATGGGGATGCTTGCTGCGCAGCACCTTGGCGTGTAGCATCCCCTCGAAGTAGAGATCGGCGGCAAAGGTTGCCTGACCCGTGACCTTAGCTCTAGCGTCGGGACGAGGGAGAGAGCGCCCAACGGCGGCCAGCGGGGTTTCTGTCGCCGGGAGCTGCGGTGGCTTGCCCTCCGTCGTTCCCCGAATCGCCTGGATGACGCGAGTGTAGCCCGTGCAGCGACAGAGGTTGCGCTTGAGCGCCTGCTTGATCTCCTCGTCGGTGGGCTGAGGATGGGCGTCGAGCAGAGCTTTGGCAGCCATGATCATCCCTGGGGTACAGAAGCCGCACTGCACCGCCCCGTGCTCGATGAAAGCCTTTTGCAGGGGATGCAACTCGCCGTTTTCCGTCAACCCCTCGATCGTTTCCACGCGCCCCCCATCGGCGCGGCTGGCCTTGTAGATGCAAGAGCGGACGGCCTTACCATCCACGATGACCGTGCAGGCCCCGCAGTGCCCCTGGCCGCAGCCATTCTTGGTCCCCGTGAGTTGCAGCTCATCCCGCAGCACCTCCAGCAGGGTGGTCTTGGGCCCGATCTCCACCTGATAGGGAGAGCCGTTGACGTACAGGGAGATTGTCTGCCTTTCCATTGATCAATTCCTTCTGGCTTACAGAAGCAGCCTTGTGGTTGGCGCCAGCGCGTTGGCGGATCGCTCGTCGTCAGCCATTACCCATAGTCTAACCTCCACTCCGGGTGAATCTCTGCCAGCAACTCATTTAGCCGCTGTAGGGTCTCCGCATCTGGCCTTGGGCCCTCAGCGCTGAGGATAACGCGGAAGCTGAAGGCTAGTTGTGGCGCGACGGTGAGAAGCTGCTCCACCCGTTCGGATAGTTTTTGCAAGGCCATAGGGTCGAGGATTGCTTCGGCCAGCAGAGCCGCGGCCGGCAGGCGGATTCTGACTGCGAGAGGATCTGGCGCCGTGTCCAGCCGACGCCACTCGTCAGCTTCTGCCACTAGTCCTTGCTTGATAGCTGCCTGGACTGCGCTAACGAAAAGCTCCGTTGGCACCTCACGCCCCAGGAAGCGTGCCTCGATAGTCTCCTTCACAGCGCGTAGCGCGGGGGTGGCGTCGCTGGTGTATCCCAGGGCCGCCACCACAGTCTCCGGCGGGAGGTGAATCTTCTCGACACGATGGAAACGTACCTGATCGGCGACCGCCGGCGAACAGGGCCAAGGGCCGCTCTCAGGCACTCGCTCAAACAAGTGCAGTTGCAAAGCTTCGTTCACTCCCTGGCTCAGGAGCGTCCAGGGAAGGTTGTAGCCGTGCCGGGCAGCCAGTGCGTCAGCGATGGCCTGCAAGGTGGCCTGATCGTCCTCCCATGCTTCTGGCAGCGCCTGAGGGGTCAAATCGGCACCGTGGATGAGCGGAGGCGGAGGAAGCAACTCCAGTCCCACCGACAGTGGCCCATCGGGCAGCGGCTCCCGGAATAAGCTGCTGTCGTCCAGGCGGGCCATCAGTGTTCCTCGTTGTACCGCTGTGCGCACCGCTGCGTCCAACACATCGAGCGTGGCGAGACGTGGGGCGCGAACGCCATCGAAGAAGGCGCGCAGTTCCCCTAGCGTGAGTGGTCCTGTTAGGACTGGCCACAAACTATCTACCCGTTCCAGTTCCAGCAGTTCCGGCTCCAGGTCGTGCAGGACAGCCAGATTGGCTGGCTGCACCTCCATCTCCGAACGCCGCAAAGTATCGTGATCTGGTGGAATACGCCACCAGGTGCGGATCGAGCCGTCGGCGCGAGGGAGACGGAGCACCAACACACCCTCGCGCACGCCGCGGACCAGCGTGTCGAAAAGAGACTCAGGACGCAACAGGCGAGGCAGACGGGGGAACTGGCCAAAAGCGTCTCTGAGATCGGTGGCCCGGCGGGCCGTTTCGCCTTCAGCCCACAATTCGAGATAACTGCCTGGCAGAATCAGGTCGGGGTCCAGGCTGGCGGTTACCAGCCGCTCGTCCTGGGAGAGAGTGGCCTTGATACGCTCGAACGGGATGCCGCCGACCGCTCTGTCGGCGCGCAGAGGTTGGGCATGCACCTGTCCCGTCTCATCCACGGCGACCAGAATGTTGTAGGCGCCCACCACGGCCTCCGGCAGGCCGTTGGCCGCTTCCTGCTTGCGCCCGGGCAGATCTTTCTTCTGCTGGTCTGTCAGAAGTTTGAAGACCTCAGGCTGTTTGACTAGGCCCCACGCCAGCCAGCGCCGTACCTGCTCGCGCAGGCCAGCCATCCTGGAGACCTCAGGCACGAGAGCCAGGATATTGTTGCGATAAATGCGCGGGTCTTGAGGCCCGGTTCTCTCGTTGAAGTAGGCTTCGACCGCAACAGGCAGCGGTTTGCCCAGTTCCATGGCACACTCCGGCCCCAGGATCAGGTAGTGCAATTGCGGGTCATCGCTGACATCGCGGGGGCTTTGGGGCAAGGTGTGGACTTCAACACCCGGATCCGCAGTCTTGAGTGTAGGAACAGCACGAATGCGCCGCTTCAGTTCGTCGTCAATCTCCGTCTCATTCAGCCAGCCCATGGCTCTATCGTGCATGCGGGTCAAGTTGGGCGTGGTACTCAGTTGCCACACATCGGGATTCTCCACCAGGAACCAGGAGATATCACGCCACTTGCGCAGGCCCTCTTCCAGGGCAGCGGCGTCTACGGACGGGTGGGCGAGCAGGGCAAGGAGCTCGCTGGGCGCGGCCCTCTGTCCTATCGGCTGTGAATGGAGGAAGGTAGCCACCACCGCCTGCTCGATCTCCCGCGCGCTCAGCGTGGGCAGACCAGCCTGTATCTCACGGGCTTTCTCCAACTCCCCGATCAAGATCGGCGTCCATTTCTCCTTTTCTTCGCAGATGTCAACCAACTCATCAAGTGCGGCTGAGAGTCCACCTCCATTCCCGTTCCTGGAAGCGTAAGGTAGTAGTGCACCAGGGCCGACAATCGGGGATGGGTCCTGGCCCCGGCTATCGCGCAAGGCGTAGGCCAGCAGGCGCAGGGCACCACGGGTCTGCTGAAAACCGCTCATCTGTGTCCATTTCTGGTAGAGGACGTTGATCAGATCGGGATGGAAGGGATAACTGTCCATCAACCGGTCGTAAGCGGTCTGGTCGCGTTGTGCATCGCGCAGAGGCAGCCGCTGCATGGCGGCCATCACGGCGTCCACCGCTGGGCGGCGCTCCGCCTCACCGGGCACGCGCTCGAACAAGCGGCGGCGCAGCACCTCGGCCACGTCCTCTCGCGCTACAGGTTCTACTGGCTCTGCAATCCGGCCAAAGATGTCCTCCAGCGCCCCCAGGCACTGAGTGCCGGTCTGATCCCTGGCCTCCACCTTGGAAGCAATGAGCGAGGCAACCATGGCCGCACGCTGCACCTTGGCCACTGCCTGGGTAAGCACCTGGTAGAAATCCTTGATGGTTCCCAGCCTGCGAGGATTCTCGTTAACGAGCCCGCGGTAGTACCACACCGCCTCGTCTACCAATACCAGTGCGCCCAGCCCCTCCCTCACCGGAGCCCGCAACAGATCCACCAGCAGTGGCTCCGCCGGCACGATGAAGTCCTGGTCGTGCTCCTCCAGCCGGGCGTAGCCCACGTCGCCAGCCAGTTGATAGGCCAGCGCGCCCCACAGCGTCCGCACGCGGCGGGTTTTCCTGTCAGGACCATAGACCTCCAGGCCCTCTTTGATGTCGAACTTGTCGCAGGGCAACAGGGCCACACGCGCCTGAGAGAGTTGGGATAGGCCGGCGAAGGTGAAGAACTCCCTCACAGTTTTGTGTTCGGCCAGCCCCGCTCTCCGTTCGGCCAGGTGGAGCAAGGCGATGAGGGTGTGAGTCTTGCCACCACCGTAGGCGACTTGCAGTTGCAACACCGGCCTGCCCCCCTGACCAGCCAGCCGCAACAGTACGTCACGGGTCAATACCTTCATGCGATAGGTGGGGTAAGTGCGGTCGAAGAACATGGCCGGGTCGCGATAGACCGCCGGCGCATCGCCGGTGCGAACGTCATTTAGGTCGGCGGCGAACTCGGCCAGGGTGAGGGTCCCGCTGCGCACGTCATCACGCAGGGTGCAGAGTTGGTGCCAGAGTGATGAGGTCATCGCCACGCTCCTTAGTACGTGATCTGCTTACCGAATGTTGGTCAAGAAAACCTGCATAGATTGGTTATGCTTTTGTGCTTCTTGCAGGTCAATATGCTGAGCCAGGCACTCTTGGGTCTCTGGTGAATAGTAAGAATCCGGCAGGTGACTCTCTAACCAGTTCTTGGGGTCCCGGGGTTCTGTCTCAGTATTAGCCGGCACCCGCCCGACCCTCCTCAGGCCGCAATAGGTTGACTTGGGCTTGATGCCCCAATCAACCAGGATTCCATTTCGAGTACGGCCCAATGCACCCAAATGGGTACACCTAGCTCCTGCTCCAGAGATTTGGCTCGCCGGGGCATATCCTCTCGTTCCTCTTGCAATGACTGATAAGGCGCACAGGTAACATCACCATCCATCAACACGATAAAACTCTCTCCACCGAGAGTATGTTGCCGGCGCACGGTATCTTCAAACCCTCGGTCTCGACGCACGATATTGGATTTGCCCCTCATATTGACACAGCGAACCGATGTCTTGCTTCGCTCCCGCCGGATCAGGATTGGTAAGGCGCGCTTGTCACCGGGGCCTTCGACAATGGCTGTTATCATGGTGCCTCCGATGTCATCAGCGGTAGTTCCAGTTGAGCTGGCTCATCGCCGAAACTACCCTCGCGCTGAAAATCGCTGGGCCGGCCCAGGTTCTGCGCGATGGCCTGCATGACCGACTCGGGCGATGGAACAATGGACGGTGCTCTTGGCCGGCGTTGGGTCACAAAGGACCCGATCTGCCCCTTGGTTTCGCGCATGGCCTCTACGCTGAGCACAGCGTCTACCACGGCTGGCGAGTGCGAGGTAAAGAACACCTGTGATGCAAACGTGTCGGCCATTGCCACCCGGCGGGCCACATCTGTAAAGTGGCGAATGGCATAGGCGTGCAAGGCATTCTCCGGTTCTTCGATGACCACCACTGCCGGGGGAACGGGCTGGCGCAACACTGCAAGCAACCCCAACAGCCGGATGGTGCCATCGGACATATCGGGCAGTTGAAACTCGACCTGGGTGTCCTGTTCCGCGAAACGCAGGGTCTGGAAGGTCAACACCCGGTCCGGTTGAATGTTCTGGATGTAGGGCACAGCTTCCCGCAGGTCACTCAACAGCCGCTCTCGGAACCGCTGATCGCGTAACATACGCGCCACATAAGGGACGATGTTGGCCCCATACCGCTCCAGTTCCACGTCGCTGCCGCCGGTGGACTGTTTGGCAATGGCCGCGTCAATGTTGTAGACGTGCCACGAGCTAAGATAGTCGCTCAGGGTACGCAGTTCCCCCAACCGTCCGTAGGAAACCAGGATCAACTCCCGCTCATCGTCAAATTCAGAGATGGAAGGACCCAGAGCTTCGCTCCACTCGGTCACGGTGGTTCCTTCCCGCTTGTAACGCAATATGACCGGCTGGCCTGTGTCGAAGAGAGGGAAGCCCTTCTTCGTCGGCTTGCCCGGCTTGCGCTTGTAGACCACCGCATCCAGAGTTTCCGTCTGAACCTTGATCTCTTTCGATTGTGCCAATGCGAATTGGTAGTAAACCTCTTGAATGCCCCGCGACCGATCTTCCCCCAGCCACAGTTCGATCTGCAACTTGTACGGCTTCCCTGCACCAGGCTGGCGGGTACGGACTCGCGACAGACCACCAAAAGGCTCATCTTTTATCGTCGCTGAAAGGCCCTTCGGACACAGGCTGGCAATGAACTCGATCAGATCGGTGAAGTTGGTCTTGCCGGTGCCGTTGGCGCCGATCAGCAGGTTCACCCGCTGGGGCGTGATGCTGAATTCGCGCAGCCCCTTGAAAGCTCGAACGTCCAATCGAGTAATCATGTCATCTCCTCCTGTTCAACTACCGTTAGCAAAGCTGGCTGTTCAGCCAATGTGGTAGGCGTTTTCCCCCGCCCCCACGCCACTACCGCCTCCAGCAGCGTGCGCTCCCGGCTCTTCACGGCAGCCATCTCCAGCACCGCCTGGGCTACGGCCCAAAACAGGTCGTTGTGGCGCAGGCCCTTCTCTGCGGCGTAGGTGTTGAGCGCGTCCAGGTTGCCCGCCGTCCACAGGTGCATCAGCCGGTGCAGCATGTCAATCATGGGCAGGCCGCCGCTGGGGTGCGGTTCGCCCAGGTCGTCGCGGCGACGCTCGTCCCACTTGGCCAGGCGCAGAGCTCGCCCTGAGCCTGGCGAAGGGTCGCTGCCCGAATCCTTGGACAGGAAACCACGCGGCCCGCGCAGGTCGTTCAGGTCCAGGCCGTAGCCCTGGGAGAGCAGGATGCACTCCCCCACCGGGGCTGGTTCCAGGCCGAAGAGGTTGCGATGGATGAGGTAGTAGCGCGTCCACTCGTCCAGGCCCTCGGTGGAGTGCCCCTTGAGGATTTGGCCCAGGGCAAAGTCGGCCACCATGCGCCGCACCTCCCGCAGGAACTCGCTCACGGTGAAGGGGGAGCCGTCCAGGCGGCGCACCTCGTCGTAGGCGGAGTAGGACTCCAGCGCCGGGCCGACGGCGGCCCAGACAAAGTCCGGCCCGCTGATGCCCACGTCCCAGAAGTAGCGCAGCCGCTCGGTGATCCGTTCTTGCATAGATCTGCGAACGGCAGCGTACCGGCCGACGGTGGGCTGGCCCATAAACCCGTTTTCTTGGAGAAAACGGGTTTCTCTCTTCCGGCACACCAGCCAGATGGATGAGGCCAAAGCAGCGCTGCTATGGGCACGAGGTCGGCCACTCCTCTCGGTGTCAACAGGCCAGGAGGCTGTGACGGCGAAGCCGACCCGGATCATGGCTGTTACCAGCGTCTCCCAGGCCTCGGGGTCTTTGTGGGCGAAGACGACAACCATCCGTCCCTTAGGAGACAAAGCCTCCCAAATGCGGCGGAAGGCGGCAGCCATACCGACTTCGTATTCTTCTTTTCCCTTTCGACCAACCGCACCATTCTTATGTTGCTGCACAAGTTCATCGGCTTTGGGGGTGAGGGGAGTAGCAAAGACATCCAGGTATCGGTCGCCCACGGTGCGATGCAGCCAGACATAGAAGAAGTCGGAGAGGTCGGCGTAAGGGATAGCATCGTAGTAGGGTGGATCGGTGACGATGGCATCTACGCCGTCATTGAAGGGGCAAGTGGCCGATTGTTGCAAGACGACTGGAATCCCACTCGTCCCAACGGCTACAAGAGCATGCTCAACATAGCGGATCACCCAATCGAGGTGGTTCTGGAACGAGCCAGACACAGAGATCAATGGATTGGTTTCCGTAAAATCCCACAACATGGGCAAGGCAAAACGTTGGAATGTAGGAACAATGAATTCTCCGCCGCTTTCCCATCTGGCAAGAGATGAACCATAGTCGGCGCACTTGTCAACCACAACCGCCAGATACCCTCTGATTGCCTCCACCCACCCCTCCGGATACTCCAGCCGGCGCATCTCCTCGCGGGCGGCGCGAGTCCACTTGACAAAGGTGACCAGGGCCAGCAACTGGCGGGGGGTGAAGAGGTCGGCCCAGGTCTTGAAGCCGTAGAGAGGTATGCGCATGCCCAGTATCTCCGGCCCCGGCAACGGCTCAGTAGGTAGACCGTAAGGAATCTGAGTAGCAGCCTCGGGTAAGGCGTCGGCAGCGCAGCGCGTGGCTTTTTCCTCCTCCATTGTAGGCAGGCGGTATTCCTTGCCGTGTCCTGTATCCACCACCACGGCGGTCATTCGTGCGCACATCCTCCCCTCGTGGCCACACTGCTTGATGTAGTCCGGCGTCACGTTTACACCACAGACAGGGCAGCGGGACTTGGCACCGGCCATGGTGCCGGGCGGCACTTTGTCTTTCGGGCCAGGGGTCCAGATCTCGAAAGAAACCCCAGAAACCCGGTTTCTTGGAGAAACCGGGTTTCTCTCAACGACCAGGCGCAGGGCGCGGCGGGCGTTGATGACGACACGGCTGGTGTTGCGGGTGCGCTTGATGCGCAGGAAGTCGGGCCGGGCGCGGTTTTCGGGGGTGTCAGGCAGGGTTTTCTCCGCCTTCTTGCACAGCCACAGCGTCTTGAGCAGGGGCACCTCAGCGCCGCAGGCCGGGTCGGGGCAGGGAACAGTGCGCGCCCAGAGATAGGCCACCGTCGGCTGGCCGTTCACGGTGGGATAGTAGGGTGCCAACTCCTTGCGGGCGTGCTCCAGCACCCACTTCCCCCACCAGCGCACGTGGTCAGCCAGGTCGCCCTGCTTTCCCTGTCGGTCCTCCAACAACGCCAACTGGCCCTCACCCCGGCCTTCGGCCACCCCTCTCCCAGGTTTGGGAGAGGGGACGGGGGAGAGGGCTGGCAGCGGCCAGGTCTTGCCCGCCAGGCGTTGGGGAAACTCCAGGGTGCACTTGAGGATGAACCAGGCCACCGGGTTGTAGTCGTTGGCAACCACGTCGCAGCCCAGGCGCATGGCCTCCAGGGGGATGGCCCCGCCACCGGCGAACATGTCCAGCACGCGGGGCGCGCGCCCGCCAAAGGCTTTGCGGATCTCGCGCCGAAAGTAATCGAGCGCGGGGCCGTTCTCGCTCTTCCAACGAGTGATGCTCTCGATCTTCTTGCACAGTTCGGCCCGGCCGCGCTCGTCGCCGGGGTCGGGCATCAAGGCAGCAATGATCGCCGCGCGGCAAGCAGCCAGCGGGCGGCGGGCCGGCCAGATGTGCAACGTGCTGATGTGGCCGTGGCGCACATTCTTTTCGTGCTTCGAGTCTTCGGAGACTTTTTTCAGCGGGAAGGCTTCTTCGATGAGACGCCGCTGGGTCATATCCTCTCCTTGAGAGCTTGGCTTCCGGAGTCTACTCTGCTGCTGCCATCACATCACTGGCCTTGATACGGATGCCCCCGATTTGGTGGGCCACCAACCGGCCGAAGGGATCGGGCACCCTGTAGAGCTGTGGCACGGTGTCGCAATTGTAGACCACGTAGAGCCAGTAGCGGTCGCGGTGGTTAGCCGCTTGCGCCCATTCGTTAGCAGTCATTTCTACCGCCTGCGTGCCGCTGCGTCCCTTCACCTCTACATAGCGGATCGAGCCGTCGGCACGCAACACTTTCAGGTCAAAGCCGGCCTTAAGATGTGACGCGGACACGTCCTCAACCACCGACCCTTCCGCCTCCTCGCGGCCAATGACCTCCGCCAGGGCCACCTGCTCAGCCTGGATGTCGCGGCGGCGCTCTACCTCCTCTGGCGGCAGGGGCAGTACCAGTGCTTGAGCGTAGATGCTGACCGGCCCCAGGCGCAGCCGTTCCACCTCGGCGTACAGGGCCGCTTCCGCCTCCCGGCGACGGCGGTCCAGGTCCTCCAGTTCAGCTTCACATCTACGCAATTTCGTCGGGGCGGCTGGCACTCCTTTCTCAATCGCTTCCTTCAACAACCGGCGCTGGTGTAAGAGCTCAACCCCCTGTAGATTGTAGGCCACTCGCAGTTGCTCCCGGCGCTGAGGTAGACGTTCCTCTTCCTCCTGGCGGCGCGCCTCCAGAGCTGGCTGCCCCAGTGCCCGCACCATGAAAACCTCCACAGGGGCTGTATCGAGACTTCCGAAGTCTGCGAGACTTCGGAAGTCTGCCGTCTCCTCCGTGGTGGGAAACAAAGTCAACAACAGATGGGCTGGGGCCAACTCGCAGCGACCATCTTCGTAGCGGCGCACGCCGGTCATCTTCTCCTCGACGATCTCAGACTCCCAGAAACCCGGTTTCTCGGAGAAACCGGGTTTATCATCCGCCTTCTCAGCATCTCGCAGTACCGCCACTCTGGCCAGATAGAAGAGGTAAGATTCTGTAGCCTCCGGGTCGAAGAAGACCGCACCGCGCATGGCCTGGTGCTCATACTGGCCCAGGAAAAGGTCCACCACCGCCTCGAAGACCGGTTCGCCTGGGTGCAAATAGATAGCCTTTGGGTCTTGGGCTAAGTCGGGCATGGCGCGGTCACGGTCAAAGGTCAGGCATTGCTGAACGTCCGCCGGGTAGGTGGCCAACGCCTGTTGCGCACTGACGGGGCAAGGATCGAGCCAGAAGATGCCTACGATGTCACCCCGGATGCCAACGCCAACCAGCGGGGCGGCCAGTTGGAAGAAGCGGCGCACGTAGGCCGGCATCATGCGCCGCATCTCGGCCACTTCCCGCTGCTGTTGCAAGACAGCCAGCAACGCGCGCACCTGGCTGATCTCCACTTTGCGCGCCTGAGCTTCCAGACGGGCCTGCACCTGCTCCTTGTCCAGTTTCTGATCGAACTCGCGCAGCGTCTGATCTTCCTTGCCTTCGACCACCGCTTCAAAGATCAACTCGGTCAATGGTTTGCCGGTGAATTGCTGGCCGATAATGTCAAAGACTTTGTCATTGCCTAGTTCACGGCGGATTTTCTCCAGCTTGTCCAGCAATACCTTGAGGACGCGGCCCTCGCGGGTGTTCATCGCTACCAGGTTGAGCAACAGTACGTCGTGCTCTTGCTTGTAGCGATGAACACGGCCCATGCGCTGCTCGATGCGGGCCGGATTCCAGGGGATGTCGTAATTGATCAGCAACCAGCAGAATTGCAGGTTAATTCCCTCGCCGGCAGCGTCGGTAGCGACCATGATGCGCGCGCCGTCGGGGTCACGGAAAAAGGCTGCTTGGCGGTCGCGCTCTTTGTAGTCCATCCCACCGTGGATGTGGGCGATCTTGCCGGTGAGCCCCTTGCCTTCCAGCCGCCCTACCAGAAAGTCCAGCGTGTCCCGGAACTCAGTAAAGATGAGCACCTTGGTATCCGGATACGCCTCCAGCGCCTCCCACAGCTTCTCGAACTTGCTTTCGTGCTTCTGGTCATAGACCTGGCGAGCCAGGACGACCAATCGCCGGACCTCTTCCCACTCGCTGCGTAGTTCAGCTAGGGTGCGAGCGTCGGTAGCAGACGCCACTTCCTCATCCTGTCGCTCGGATTCCTCGAGCTCATCCTGGCTCTCTTCTTCATCGCCGGTCTTGGTATCCCGCACGTCCTGAGTGGGCAGCGCAAACTGACGGGCTTCTAACTGTTCTAAAGTGAGCAGACCACTCGCCAATGCCTCGAAGATTCCACTCAACTTCTCGGCCCGGCGCTCCAACGACCTGAACAAGGCCCAGGTGGACGAAGCCAGCCGCCGTTGGAGGATGCTCATGGCCAGTCCGGCCGCCGAGCGGTTACGCAGCCGTGCTTGGTCGTAATGCGTCTGGCAGTAGGCAGTGGCCTGATCGTAGAGGTCTTGTTCCTGGCCCGGTCCCTTGGTGAGGGGGTACTCGATAGTGCTGCTCTCGCGCGAGAGGAAGATGGAGCTTCCATCAAAGCGCACCATCCCCTCCTTCATGCGCCGCAGCAGGTAGTGTCGTTTCTGGGTGCTGGTGAGACGCCCGAAGGCCTCTGGGGTAGATAGCAGCTCAGGTTCCAACAACCGCCACAGAAAGTAATAAGGGTCATCCTTGCCCATGTGGGGCGTGGCGGTCATGAGGAGCAGGTGACGTCCCTGTCGGGCAATGATCTCGGCCATCTCGTAGCGGCGGGTCTTGTCTATGGTCAGGTCGGCATTTCGCCACGCAGAGAGTTTATGGGCCTCGTCGAAGACGACCAGATCATACGGGGGCGCTGCCACGTACGCAGCCCGCACCCGCTCGCGCCAGAGTGTATCCACGCTGATAATCGCCAAGTCATTACGGGGATCGGTGAAGGGGTTATTGTCGTCGCTGACATCGGAACCGGAGAGGATGCGAGGACGCAAGCGAAATAGGATACGCAGTTCGCGCTCCCAGTTGCCAACCAGGCCAGCAGGCGGGGCGATGAGCACTCGCTTGATGAGCCGGCGCAGCAGCATTTCACGGATCACCAGGCCAGCCATGATGGTCTTGCCAGCACCCGCGTCGTCAGCCAACAAGAAGCGCAAGCGAGGCAGGTCTAGCATGCCGGGTTCTTCTGCGGGATGCTCAGGCGTGACGGGGGCGCCATAGACAGCGGCCAGTTGGTGCGGCAGCAGGTCAATGAGAGAGGTCTCGGTAGTAAAGAGGGGATTGAAGAGATAGGCGTGTTGTAGGCGGTAGGCCTCGGCTACGAGTGACACAATCTCTGATTGGGCACGGAAGGTGATAGCTTCACCTTCAAGGATCTCGAAGCGACTTTCGAGCTCTGCCACAGAGAATGGCTGACGATCAACCGCACCCGTTTGGGGGTGCTTAAAGCTGAGAAAGACAACCTGGCCGTAGCTTTCCACAGCCTGAACCAACCGCTCGTGGCCCGTGCGGTGGTCATACAGGTAGACGCCAGATCGCAATTTGGAGAGGAGACTCATCGCCGTCAACTCCTTCTCTTCTTCGAGGCGCGAGCCAGCCATGACGGGTCTTGCCCACACCAGTGTCGCCAGTCAGGGAGAAGGCTGAGAGTAGATGAATATAGTATACCAGATTTCGCTTCCTTTGGCAATACAAAAGCCACCTGCGCGGTTGACGCGGGTGGCTTTTGTCTTCGGCGGATAGTTTTGTGCTTGCCGCTACTTCATTTCCTTCTGGTATTCAAAATAGGAGTAAACGACTGTATAAGCAGCAACCAGAAGTACTGGAATGAGGACGAAGAAGGCCGCGTAGCTCTGGAAGAATATCCCAACCATGGCCATGACTCCCGCGATCTTGAACAGCTTCCCACCCATTCTATGGGTTTTGTCCCACACCCTTTCACTGCTCAACGTCCAGGGGGTCCTGATTCCAATAAACCAGTTCCGTTTCGCATTCTCGCAAAGGATACCGGCCCCGATGAACAGAAGTCCTACACCAATTGGAACAGATACATTAGGGCTCATTTGGATTCCAATATTCCACAGAATCATTTGTAAGTAGACGAAAATCATGAAGATCATGAACAGAATCACAAATCCATCGTAATACCTTCTGAATTTCTCGATGTTCTCCCTCAATGGATCTATTCTGGGAATGGCCATGAAAAGCAAGGCCAGTGGAACAAGAGTAATAGGTATCAAGAACACCCCCCAGAATTTCGACAGATAGTCATCCACTCGTCCCTGAGCGTTCCAATGTGAGGCCATTTTCTCCGGCATCTGAGGGTAATAATAGACGCCAATGACAAAGGAGAGTAATGCTATCCCAACGATGAGGATTTCACTTTTTCTCACGCCCATGTCTCTAACCTCCCGCTTTGTTTTGGTTGCCAACATAGTATATCAGATGTCGGCTCGTTTGGCAATAAACGTAAAACGCAAAAAACCATCCCGTTTCCAGGATGGCTCTTGCTCATAGCAATACTGGCAATGCTGTAACGTCCTCGGCTTTTCCGAAGCCAGCCGTAGGTTGGTTTGGACGAACGAATGAGTCACAAATACGATGGCGCTGTGACTATGCCCGAGTGCTGCTTACTAGAAGCGCCGTCTACCACCTTGTCTTCCTTCACCTCGACGGCTTTCGGAGCGAGGGCGAGCCTCATTAACGGTAAGCGTTCGACCTTTCAACTCCGTGCCGTTCAGGCCGGCGATCGCAGCCTCGGCTTCAGCTTTGGTGGACATCTCCACGAACCCGAATCCTCTCGGTGTGCCGCTGAATTTGTCCGTGATGATTTTGGCGGATGTGACCTCCCCGAAGGTTTCAAAGGCCTGTCGCAAATCCTCTTCGGTGACCTCGTATGTCAAATTGCCTACGTAGATATTCATTCTCTCTCCTTTTTTTTATTTCTTTTTCTTGAGCATTTGTTGAAGAAACTTTGTCGCTTGCTGCCGCTATATTGAACTCATCGGCGACATTCTCTTGAATGTATTATACTTCATTCTACGGGCTTTGTCAATAATGGTTTCAGCGAGGGCTTGCGCAGCGAATCCAGTTGGTGAGGCAACTCAAAACCGGGTAGTAGCCCAATCGTATTGGGCGGTTCTGGCGCAAAGACGGCCAATGCGATTGGCCTGCTACCCCACTAAAGTGAAATATACGTAACCACCTCATACTTGTTTCAGTTTCCAATGCCCTTGACGATAGCGCCATATCATCAAGGCCCCTTGCACGAACCAGCCGATGACCAGCGCGAGCCAGATGCCCTCCGCACCAAGACCGAACGGCCGGGAGAGCAAGTACGCCAGTGGAATCTGGACGAGCCACAGCGCGACGAGGTTGATAACCATTGGTGACACCGTATCCCCGGCCCCGCCCTGTGCCATGTCAAACACGAAGTTGAAAGCCAAAGCCAGATATCCCAGACTAAGCATGCGGATGATGTGGACGCCAACGAACACGCTCTCCGCGTCATTGCTGAACAGCGCCATCACCTGCGGGGCGAAAAGCGCCAGACACCCCAACACAACGACCATAATCCCCGCCACAGCGCGCGCGATGAGGTTGATCGCTCGCTCGGCGCGCTGCGATTGACCCGCACCGAGATTCTGCCCGACCATCGCCGGCGCGACGCCCGATAGCCCCGTGCTGGGAATCTGCGCAAAGCCAAAGATCCGCTGGACAACCACCCACGCGGCGAGTGTCGCCGCCCCATACGAGGAGACGAGGCGCATCAGTAGCGACATCGCCAGGTTGGGCGCGCCTCGCTGGAGGATGGCAGGCAGTGTGATCCGCAGAATCCGCCTCATCATCGGGAAATCCAGCCGCAGATCGTGTACATTTATGCGCACCGGCGCGCGCCCCGCGACCAGCACGCCCAACCCCCACAGCATTCCGACGGTGTTAGAGCCGACCAATGCCAGCACCGCGCCCTCCAACCCGAGCCAGTTCACCAACAGCGGCTCCACGACGAGTATTGTCCCCATGCTCCACAGCATCATTCCCAGTTGGACGTGCGGCGCGCCCGCGGCATTCAGCATCCCACCGACGCTGGGCACCATCTCCATCGCAATCAGCCCGGCGAAGAGGATGCGTGCATAACGCACGGCCAGAGGCAAAACGGCAGCATCAGCCCCCGCGAGCCGCATCAGCGACTCGGCAAAGATCATGCCGATCAGGCCCAAGGTGCCGGAGGCCACGATCATCAGGATAACAGCCTGCAACACCGCCAGATTCGCACTCTCCTGGTCCTTGGCCCCAACGTAGCGGGCGACCACCGCGCCACTGCCGCCGCTCAGCGCCATCAGCACGCTGATCATCGTGATGCGCACCGACACCGCCAGCCCGGCGGCGGCCAGTGCTTCGGGGCCGAGCTTGCCCAACCAGACCGCGTCGTAGAGGCCCGGTAGCATAAACAAGAACTGGCTCAGGGTGACGGGCCATGCCAGGTGCCAGATGTTGTGCACCAGGCTTCCCCGGGTGATGTCGTGCCGATTAACAGGTTTTGTTTCTGGTCGCATCACCGTTTCTAGCAAATCTCACCAATAGACATACACCTCCACAAGATCACAGTGCCCTCATCACCAACGGCAAAAACGACCGCCTCACCGGCTGGTACGGGGGCGGATTGTTCACCATGTCCACCAGACGGTAGAAGGCGTACAACACTTCGGTGGGTGTGAAGTTGCAATGGCCTAAACGCTCTTTCTCGTCCAGGCCCTCCAGATGCAGTTCCATCACCAGTGCACTGGCTGGACAAACGGACGTGAACTCTACCGAGCGCTGCACGGCCGGTGGCACCTGCGAGCGGGCGATGGGGTGAAAGCCAAAGCGGGGGAAAAATTCACCGGCTGTCTCCGTCAGCAGGTAGACGTAGGTGACGCCTCGCTGTCGAGCCAGTGCCAGCGTAGCCTGCGTGAGACGCCCCCCCAACCCCTGGCCCCGTAGGGCCTGCTCTACGGCGACGGAGCGAAGCAGCGCTGCCGTGCCGTATAGCTCCAGCGCAGCGCTTCCCACCACTGTCTGGCCTGCTCGCGCCACCAGCGTCGTCGCCAGGTGGTCGCTCAACCCCTCCTGGGGCAGATCGCTCCTGGTCAGCAAGTCCAGGATGGCGGGGAGATCTTCTGCATTGGCACGATCAATCGAAACGGCCATCGTGGCCTCCTTGGGGGAACTTCAATCCTGGGGACTGCCGACTACGGAGGAATACAGAACGGCTTGCCACCGACGCAACGGTCAAACCAAGCATGCTCATAAGCACGGTGTAGCAGACTGCAAAATCAGGCAAGACCAACGTGACACCGATGGCGGCGAAGAGGAACACCTCCTCTGTCTCGCTAGCCGTTCAGGTAACTGGGGTGCCCGGCACTTGGGAAGTGCCGGGCACCTCAAAAGAGCCAGGCTATCGGACCAACCATTCAGACTTCAAACGCCCCACGGCGACCAGTGTCTGTAGGGCAATCGCAAAGTCGCTCGGCAGGTGAGATCAGCCGACGTTCCGTCATTGCGAGGCGCGCTTTTTGCGCCGAAGCAATCCCCTACCAGGTTGGAGATTGCTTCGCCTTCGGCTCGCAATGACCACGTTAATGGCTAAATTAGCCTCGGCTAGCCTTGAGCATTTTGCCCAGCATGATGAGCATGGCGCCTGCCGTAGTAAAAACGGCCAGCGCGATCTTGGTGGCGTCCACTACCGGGTCAACCCGCACCCCTTCCGGGCCGATGCTGATAACAGCGACCGGGCGGCCCATGGAGGCACCGCCACCGCCGCCGCCACCACCGAAGCCTCTGGCTTCGCCCTTCTCGCCTTGAGGCTTATCTTCGCTCACCGCTTCGCCCTTGGCTGGCTCGGTGCCGGTCCCGCCGCCTATGCCGAAGCCAAACCCCATTGAGGCTGATACCTCAGAGGCAGTGATGACTGTGTGCTCCCCAACAGTAACGGGCTCGCTATAAACTGCGCCCGGCTGGGCCACGGCGAGCAGCTTCTCCATCAGCTCTGCAGCTTGCTCCTGGTTCTTTACTGCTGTTACAACAACTTCCTTGAATTCATCGCTCATTTCGATCCCTCCTTCGTCGAATTGATAGTACAAAGATAACCATAGAGAACACCAAACTGAGGCCGAGCAGGCCCAGTTGAGCCATGCGGGTGACGTCCACAATGGGGATGCGCTCCGTTTGCTCGCCTCGCTCCACCAGAACGGCACCGGGGCGGTTCCAAACCAGGCCCCCGTGGGGCCAGCGAATGATGAGCGCCCGCGACTGTGGCGTTACGGTGACATCGCCCACAGTGACCTTGTCGCCCGAAATTGCCCGCCACCGTAGCATTTCTTTGAATCGCGCCATAGAGCCTCCTTTCGTGCCCTTCACTCACCTATGATTTTGACCAAGACACGTTTCCTGCGACGACCGTCGAACTCACCATAGAAAATCTGCTCCCACGGACCGAAGTCCAGGCGACCATCGGTGACCGCTACGACCACCTCGCGGCCCATGATCTGTCTCTTCAGGTGAGCGTCACCATTATCCTCACCAGTGCGGTTATGGCGATAGCGGCTGATAGGCTCGTGGGGGGCCAACTCCTCCAGCCAATCATCGTAGTCCTGATGGAGGCCGCGCTCATCATCGTTGATGAAGACTGCAGCGGTTATGTGCATGGCGTTTACCAGCGCCAGCCCTTCCTTGATGCTGCTTTCGCGCAAACACTCTTCAATCTGAGGGGTGATGTTGATGAAGGCCCGGCGATCAGGAACGTTAAACCAGAGCTCTTTTCGGTAGCTCTTCATAAGTCCTCCATATAGACCAAAATCGGGCGCCCTCCGCAGAGAGGTCGCCCGCATGGGATCCAGCTCAGTCGCCACTCTCGTACTTGAAGGAGACCTTCACCTTCGCACGGTAGGTGCGAACCCTCCCGTCCTCAAGCTGCATGTCCAGCTCGACCACCTCGGCGATGCGAAGATCCCGCAAGGTCTTCGCCGCCGTCTCCACGGCAGTCGCAGCAGCCTTCTCCCACGACTCAGTGCTGGTTCCAACCAGCTCGATAACTTTGTACACACTCTCTGCCATATCCCTCTCCTTTCGCCTAAGGGGACAAGAACGACCTTATACTTCGTCATGGAAGGGCTTCCCGTCAGCCAACGAGTAGATGTCTTCCTCAGGATCATTCAAGAAAGCGAAAGCCGGATTACGGGCAGCCGCCTGCAACCACTCAGTTTCATCCCATTCGTCGCCGCGAGGATACAAAACAATTACTGCGATAGGCGCCCCTGGAGGGACTCGAACCCCCGACCCACTGCTTAGCTTACCACTCCTGGTTTCCCAGGCCCTGTTCGGTTGTGGTCTGGACTGTATCTTCACCTCTCTCAGGTGCGGCGCGTACAGTCTCTGAGGAGCCCAGCCTGAGATAATCTTTTGCCAGCCTGACGCCTTTCATCTGCTTGTTCCTGGGCGGGAGGACCCTAATATCCACGGTTGTCATGCCAGCTATATCCTTGAAGGGAATGTAGTAGCATGAGTCGGTTTCCGGGCAGTAGATAGCCAGACAGTCGAACGAGCCCGCCTCGTACTTTCTCGAATGTGAGCCATTCTTGTCGGCCCAGGACCTTCTGAGCTTGCCCGTAATCCTCCCGTTCCGCATCCTTGCGTATTTGACTTGCAGGCGATAGAGCCGGCTGTCATCATAGGCAATGAGATCAAAAGGCGCATGTTCCGACATGGGGATAGCAACTCCAAACCCCTGTCTATAAAGATCCGCGATCACTTCCGTGACCCCAATGTCCGCCTTTTGTTTCGTGTGGTGTCTCATAACTGCTGACCCTTGCCAACCGAATACCACACCGATTGCCTACTTGGGCTGGTTTCCTGCTGATTGCCCAATCCTTCGGATTGTCACCATGAACACTGGTACCGAAGGCTCTAAGGGGTTCCCAGCATACAGCGCCGTCCACTCTATGGGTTCCTATTCCCCATAGAGGCTCCCCTTGAAGGCAGTTGCTCTCATCCACTGAGCTACAGGGGCACATTCCATAAACTTCAAAGCTCAAACTTCAAACTCTTACTCCAAGTTGACGAGCTTATCAACCTCCCTTCCCCTCCAACAATCTCTCCAACTCCCCCTCGGCCACAAAAGATTCAAAGGCCTCCAGGGACGGGAAAACTCGCGTCGAAAGAAACTTGACCACCCAGTTCTCAGCCAGGGGCGAAATGGTCAGTATCGGCTTGCCAGCCCGGTAGGCCTGCCACATCTCGACGGCTGTGCCCATGCTGGCCTCAGGAAGGTAGGCGATCAGCACGTCGGCCCGCGCAGCCTCCTCGGCCAGTTCCAGCAGGGCCCGCTTGGCCTCGTCAGACCCGTAACTTGAGCCAGCATCGGGGTGCAGCTCTATGGGATCAATGACCTCGGCCTCAGCGAAACGGGCCTTAATGGCCGACTTGATGGCCACGCGATAGCTTTGGTCATGAATGCCTACCCCAGCGCAAGAACCCTGCATGATCCCAGAGATGAAGAACCTCAACACCTAGCTCCCAATCTCCAGAACTTCAACTGTGCCCGCCTCGGCATCCATGAAAAGCATCTTATGTCGTAGAAGCTGACCCCGCCCCAAGAGGACCTTCAGCACCTCCTGCACTTGCCAGGCAGCTACCATCATGGGCGTGGCAGCGGGGCAACCCAACTGCACCTCGATGCCCTGCTGGGGTACACTGCCCCCACCGTATAGGGCCCGCAATCCCCCATCACCGGGGAAAATGGTCATCACCTGACCTACGTAGCCAGCGATGGCTCCATGCACCATGGGAACGCCCATCTTCTGAGCCACCTCCTGCAGCATGAGGCGGCTGGGCAAGCGATCGAGAGCGTCCACGACCACCTCAGCCCCCTCCAACAACCGGGGCAAGTTCTCCCTGGTGGCCTCCTCAGGGCGGGCGATGACCTCCACCGCTGCATTGATCTGGGCGACCTTAGCGCGAGCCACTTCAGCCTTGAAAAGGCCCAGATCATCCTCAGAACACAGGATTTGTCGGTTAAGGTTGTGGTCTAAGAACACATCGCCGTCCACGATGACCAGCCGGCCCACCCCCATACGGGCCAGCCCCTCGACCACGTTTCCCCCCAACCCACCCAGGCCCACCACCGCCACCGTGGAGCGCAACAGCTTGGTCTGCCCTTCCCACCCTACCGTGCCCAAGCTGCGCAGGTAGCGGCGGGGCAAGACGTGGGCCTCCAGAGCTGTTAGCTCTACCTCCCTGAGCGAAACATCAAACTCACTGGCCAGGGCCCGAACCCGATCCAGAGCAATGGCTTCGATGCCATCCTCGGCTTCGGCCGACTCCCGAATTCGCGCCGGCAACGAGCGGTCCACGCTTAACCTCACTTCAACACAGGCCTGATGCCCTCGTAAATTCTCCGGCCGCCCAGGGTACGCAGGATAACCTCTGGGGTGTACTTGCCCAGGATCTCGTGAAGCTCGATCGCGGATAGCGGCGCGTTGCCATTCGCCAGAAAGACGCGAAAGACAGCATCCGTCAAGGGAGTGCTCTCGGTGATGAAATCTGGCCTTGGGCTGCAGTGAGTGCGCAAGGACTGCCAAAGAGCATCTACCCGTGTCACCTCGGCCGTGTCGGGGTCAATCCAATCAACCTCCTCGCTTCCACGGTGGTTGGTGTATGTCACCTTGCATTCAGGGCACAGATGGCTTTGCAGGTAGACGCGCAGGTCGCGCCCCTCTCTCTCCCACCAATCGAAATCAATGTGAAACTTGGTTTCTAGGTCCGGTTTGATCCACCTAACCATAGCTTAACCTGTTATGCGCTCAGGTGCCAGGCACTTTCACCGAGGATTTCGAAGTGAAAGCAATTTCCAATCATCTTGGGCGCTGGCCCAGATGGCTTTTTCGGAAGTGCCTGGCACCTCAGCAGTTCTCCTAGAGAGCTTCCTGGTCATAGATCCAATAGCCATCGCCTACCGCCAAGAAGCAAGCCATGTTAGCTAACCCGGCAAGAATCGGCCCTGGCGGACAGCGCTTCTCCATGTTGATAGCACTGTAAATGGTCTTAGCATGAACAGTGCCTTGGGGGTTGAGCTTGGCCAACTCGGGGAAGACCTGGCGCATCAACTCAGAGATGGGCTTGCCATCCTCCTCAGCTCGCATCCACAGGGCATCGATCTCAGCCGGGTCATCCTCGCCTAAGATCATCAGCTCATCGTACTCGCAGCCAACAGTCCTCATCTGCATGGTGAACGCCAGTTCTCCTTCCGCAACCGTAGCCACTCGGATCCATTCGCGTTTCTTGGGGCGGGGAAGGTAATCTACGACAATGGCCAGAGGATCATCGGTTCTCTCCAGCTTAATGTAAGCCCCCACGGGTATATCGTACTTCTCATACCACCTCTTGAGGCCATAGACATACTTGTGTTGGTGAACAACCCAGCCCAGCATCTGCTTACCTGTCCGGCCATCTATAAAAGTGATCATCATGCGCTCGGTATCCCCCTTTGGGAAAAGGCCCTCAGCCTTGCTTGTCAAAGGGATAGTACCTACCCGGCGGTGGGGGTAGTTAAGGACGATGGTTGCACTGGAAATCTCCTCTCCTGTGCGGGGGATGGCCAGCTCCGTGATCTCATCGTCAATCTCCATCTCCCAGCGAAGCATTTCCCCACCGAGGCTCGCCCTATCGTATGGCTCCGGAATGTAGTGCAAGCACGGCGGCAGATGAATGATCTCAGGGGGCTCCAAACGTCGCAGAAACCAAAGGCTCTGACCATCGTTGCCTACGTCATCAAAACGCTCGTCCTGGGCTAGAGCGTAGTTGAGGGAGAAAACCTGAGCAGCCGGGGCGATCTCGGTCGGTAGGTCCAGCTCTTGGAGCAATTCTTGAGCAGGAAGCGGCATGCCCTTAACGTCAAGCATGGCCTCGGCGATGTTCAGGTGTCCTTCATGGATCTCGACTAACAAACCCTTCAGGAACCATTCGTCGCGGAAGCTCACGAAATCACCGCTGAGTTGTAAACGCTCCAGCAGTTTCCGCTGGACAACCGAACCGTATTGATTATAGAGCTCAACTGGCGACACTAGCTCCTCGGCTTCCAGCAACTCTCCTTCCTCACGATTCAGCTTGTGAGGGCAGCCGAACTTCGAGGCAAACTCCCTCGTCTTCTCCTCGCCTTCGAAGCGTACTTGGATGACTTCGAAGTCGCCGTATTTTGGATTGTGGCCCGGCCGCACACCAACGACGGAGCCCAAAGCATAACTGAAAATAGGAAAGACAACCTGCTCTCCCACTTCGTAGCTATCCTTCGGCTGAAAGGGAATCCCTCTGGCTAGCTCCCTTTCTATGAGAGCTTCCTCCCTTTCACAGCGGCTTCTCACCAGGGCCAAAGTGAGATCATCAGTGGTGCGAGGCCTGCTGTCGTCCTCCAAGAACAATTCGTACAGGTAATCGAGATCCCGGTCGTCAACGGCGAATTCCTGCCAATACGCCGGCGTCTGGGTCTCCCTTACGATCATTGAAAAGTCCTCCTGGGTTCTGTGATTCGGGCAGACCAATTGCCAAGACTAATTATACCAGCTTTCCCTTGCCTTGACAAATAGCTCTTAGCGGAAAAACAATGGATCGGCAGAATTTACGGACCAAGCGAGTTGGACTGAGGCGAAATCCATAGAACCCTGCACATCCGCGTTCTAAGCCCTTTGTTGACTATTTCCGCAGATTGTGGCATACTTCTGTGCGCATCAAGACCGAAAACAGGGAGGACACAATGGCAGGTCACAAGACGAACAGGCCTGGGCTGGTCACGGTTTACACCGCCTTTGGGCAACTGGAAGCCCATGTCATCAAAACCAAGCTAGAAAGCGCAGGTATCCCTGCTTTGCTAGACTATGAAAGCGCCGGTGTCGTCTTGGGCATCACCGTGGATGGCCTGGGCGAGGTGCGGGTGATGGTCCCGGAAGACTTGGCCCAGGAGGCAGAAGAGCTTCTGAGTCAACCACCGGATTGGCCGCCAGATGTTGTTGAGCCTCAGACTTCGGCGAGCGGTTCGGCTGAGCTCACCGTCGAAGCCTCGGTCGAGCCGTCGAACGAAGAAGAGGCAAACTAGGAGGGTATTTTGAGAACATCGAGATTTGCGATTCTCGTGATCTTGATAGTTGTCATACTAGCTTTCTTATACCAGCTAAACGACTATAGAGCCTATCAGAATCAGATTCCACAAGGAGTTTCGTTAGCGAGCATCCCTATGGGGAGGAAACGGGAGGAGGAAGCGCTGCGACTCCTGGGAGAGGCTTTCTCAAAGCCAGTCAAGCTGAACTATCTAAACGAGAGCCTTCAACTTCATCCCCAGGATGTCGGCTTTCAGTTGAAGGCCGACGAGATGCTGGAGGAAGTGAATAGACTAAAGGCAGAGACCGACTTTTGGCAGGGCTTCTTCGATTTTGTCCTCCGGAAGCCTGGCCCTTTGGTTGATGTGCCTCTGCAAGCCCAATACTCAGAGGATGATCTAAGGAAGCTTCTATCAGAAGTAGCTGCCAGTTACGATCAACCCCTACAGGATCCCCAACCCGTGCTTGAGAATCTCTCCTTCTCCCCTGGCCAAGAGAAGCGCCGGCTTGATATGGAAGCTTCTCTTCCCAAAGTGATCGAAGCCTTGACCTCGGCGGAGAAGCGTGAAGTGGACTTAGTGGTGGATACCCTCGAGCCGCCAGAGCCCGACATTGAGCTGCTAGGGACTCTGTTGGAGAAACGCCTCGCTGACTTCCCAGTAATTGGCGGCATCTTCATCAAGGACCTCAAAAGTGGTGAGACCTTGGCCATAGATGCCGACGTGGCTTTCGCTGGGATGAGCATCATAAAGATAGCTATCGTGGAAGAAAGCTACCGTTACCTGGACGCCCCACCCGATGCCGAGACCACCAAGCTGATAAGCGAGACCATGACCTCGGCCGGCAACTACACGTCCAACTTGCTCCTGTCCCTCATCGGCGATGGCGACCCCTATCGGGGGGCTGAGAGGCTTACCGAGTCGTTGCGCTATCTGGGGCTAGAGAACACCTTCATGGCCACCCCTTACGACGCCGAGACGCCGCCTCCCAAGATAGTCACCCCTGCCAATTCCCGCCAGGATAAGGATACCCAACCCGACCCCTACGTGCAGACCACTCCCAAGGATGCAGGTCGCATGATGGAGATGATCTATCAGTGTGCCACCGGTGGAGGGACCCTCATTGCCGCCTACCCCGAGGACTACACCCCTAAGGAGTGCCAGGAGATGCTCTCCATCATGGAAACAAATCACATCGGCACCCTCCTTGAGACCGGCCTACCCGAGGGAACAAGGTTCGCCCACAAACACGGCTGGATAGACGACACCCACGGTGACGTGGGCATCGTCTTCTCGGGCCATAGCGATTATGTCATCAGCGTCTTCCTCCACCGGCCTGGTTGGCTGGAATCAGATCTCAGCCACTCCCTGATGGCTGACATCTCCAAGGCGACCTATAACTATTTCGACTTGACGACCGGATGACAAAAACGAAAGCGAACAGCTACTCGATCAAACCCCGGTTGATAAGGCGCTCGTGCTCCCAGGTCGCGTAGTCCACCGGAGGATTGTGACTTCTCCTTCACGTTGCTGACGCCCTATCTGGAGAGGGCACGGCCCCATTATAATCCGATTCTTAGACTTGCGCAACTAAGCAAAAAATGCTACAATACCCATGTTGTGCATTCTCAGGATAGGAGGTTGGCCAATGATTGTCATTAGAATTGCACGGCGGTTCATTCATTGGTGGACTGGTCTCAGGCTGGTGGGTATGGCTCTACTGGCATTGGCGTTTCTGATCGGGGCACTTGGCTACCTGAATCAGCTTGGGTGGCTTTACCTGACGGAGACGGCAAAGCAGATAATTGCGGATTTCTACGTCAACGCCAGCACTGAACTGGCAAGTGTTGCCATCATAATACTCGTCGTTGAAGCGCTGTATCAGCGCCGTGAAACAGAACGAGAGAAAAGGCAGCTAATTGTGCAGCTCGGCAGCTCGGATGGTGCATCTGCACGGGAAGCAGCTCGGGCACTGCAGGCGCGTGGATGGCTACGGGATGGTTCGGTTAATAAGGCCCATCTATACGCGGCCAACCTGCAAGAGGTCAACCTCCAATGGGCCAGCCTGCGAGAGGCCAATCTGCGGCAGGCCAATCTCCAGGGTGCTAACCTGAAGTACGCCGATCTCCAAGACGCCAACCTCACGGACGCCAATCTCCAGGACGCCAACCTGACGGAAGCCGACCTCCAAGACGCCAACCTGATGCGCACCAATCTCCAGGACGCCAACCTGACGGACGCCAATCTCCAGGGTGCCAGCCCGTATGAGGCCAGTCTCCAGGGTGCTAACCTGAAGTACGCCAATCTCCAGGGTGCTGGCCTGACTGGCGTCAGTTTCCAGGGTGCTAGCCTGTATGAGGCTAATCTCCAGGGTGCCACCTTGAAGTACGCTGATCTCCAGAACGCCAACCTGATGCGCACCAATCTCCAGTACGCCAATCTGAAGGAAGCCGACCTCCAGGACGCCAACCTGAAGTACGCCAATCTCCAGGACGCTGACCTAACGCAAGCCGACCTCCAGGACGCCAACCTGAAGCACGCCAACCTCCAGGACGCTGACCTGGTGAGTGCCAATCTCAAGGGTGCCAGCCTTTGGGCCGCAAACCTCCAAGATGTGGACCTGGAGCAAGCAGACCTCCGAGGGACCTTGCTTGGAGCCACAAACCTCCAAGGGGGCAATATGAGCCACGCCAAGTACAACGACTCTACTGTGTGGCCCGAGGGATTCACCCCACCGCCCGAAGCCATAGATTTGGAGGCTGAAAGCGGCCAAAATGACTTATTGGAATAACCAACTGCTAACTTCGTTCAAAAGCCGCGTTTGGCAAAATAGACAGCGTTTCTCCCCTCACCACAACCCTGGTCCAGCAGCTTGGGACGAGAATCCGCATCGGGTCTAATGATCCCTCTGACCCTATCACACGTGGCTGAGGGCTTCTTCCCCCAGTAGAATTCCTGGCCTGCATACTTTTTGTCACACGGGTCTTCCTTCTTCACTGAATCCCCCTCGAATGGCGTTAGGCGACGTTGACTGCCTTCCTGGCGACAACCATGATCTCCATCTCATCAAGGTTAAGCTCACGCCGCCCCCAGTTCCCTGCGGTCCCACCCCAGACGTGTTCCGCTTCGAACCCTGCCTGGCGAAAGAGCAGGACGAGCTCTGTGGGCACATAACTGCGCCCTCTCACCTGCAGGCTCCTCTTGCCCTCCGGTGTATCCCACTCTACAGTGAAGACTTCAACCATCATGAGTGGATCAAACCGCCCTTTTTCCACATCCTCCTGGTTAGACTGGCGAATTAGCCTGCATGCATTGGGGGCGGTCAGAATGAACCGAGCCCCTGCCTTGAGGGCAGCATGTATGTTGCGAAGGATGGCCAGATCGTGCTCAATGGGGTCATCCTGGCTACCCAATAGCGAGAAAGCTCCCTCGCACAGACAGATGGCCGCGTCAAACAGCTTGTCTGGTGTAAACTTCGTCGCGTCAGCGTGGATCCATTCGACCTGAACGTCAGCTTCCCTGGCCGCTTTCTCTGCTTCTGCCAGCATCCCGGCAGAGATGTCCACACCCGTGACCTGGTACCCACGCCTGGCAAGCTCAACAGCGTGGCGTCCGGTCCCGCAGCCCACATCCAGAATACGGCTACCCGGCGGAAGTCCTAGCTCCTCAAGAGCAAAATCCACTTCCTCTACAGTGTTTTTCGTGAAGGAGTTCTCCATGTAGACTGGAGCGTGGCCGTCAAAGAACTCCTCCCACTCGTTTCTTATCATCTTTCGCTCCATCTAAAACGCCCCTACCAGCGCCGCGTAGCCAGCAGCAAAGCCCAGGTAGACTACATTAGCAACCGAAACAACGATGACGTAGGCCAGTGCAGCCCGCTTCTTGGAAACACCAAGGTTGCGCGAGCTCCACCGAACGAATAACAAGATGCTGACCACCCCGAGCAAAGTGATGAACAACACCGGAGCCCCTACCAGCAATGACACACCGGCCGTGATGGGGACCAACAGAGCCGCCACTGCCAGCAATACCCCGTTGGTCAGCGGGTACAGCAGTGCCCATCCGAAGGCATCGCGGTATACCCTGAGGCCGCGCCACCGGTATTCCAGCCCCAGCAGTCGCGGCATGGTGTAGCGCCATGCAACCAACCATACCAGCAGGGCCACCACGAAGCTGAGCACGTACGAAAGTGACTGCAAGGGCTCTTGGGACTTCAGTCGCCTCAGCGCTGCCAGAGTCTCCGGCGACATCTCCGGCAGGCGGGTGATGACCAGGTCTTCGGCGGGGTTGCTGAACATGTAGGTGACCCGCCCGATGCGGCCAAAGTCCCCCACCGCGTCCTCTACAGCGTAGGCAGGGCCCTTGGCGTCCATAATCCGCGGCTGCGGCTGACCCCACATCAAAGGCAGTGTAAAACCTGAGCGGTCTGGCCCCAGCCTTGGATATTGGAGCTTGAAATCTACCCCTGGAGGCGCGACGACGTAGACGCGCGTAATCTCGATGGGATTCGCCCAGGCGCTACCGGTGCCCAGGGGATAGGCGTACGTCGCCTCGGCGGAGTGGGACACCAGGGTGGTCGTCCAGGCCAGATGGAGGCCAGGCTGGCCGGTAGGCTCCCAACCAGTGTCCTCTCCCTCGGGCGGCGGCTGTGTTTGGAGGGTGACGACGGCAATCTGCTGACCCTCCAGCCGGGCCAGCGTCTCCTGCACCGCCGGGTCGAGACCCGTGGTTTCGATGAGCGCCTGGAGATCGGTGTCCTCGTCCATTCCGTAGATGGCGACCTGCGAGCTCTCCGTTTCGTAAATGGCTATCGGAGCAAGCTGTGCGCCAGGGGCAGCGCAGCCAGCCAGCGTCCACAGAAGCCAAAACGGCCAACTCCATGCCCCGTTGATGAACAGCGTCCCCAGCAGCAATGCCCAGCGTACATTTCTCCTATAGGAGACCGTTCGCCCGGCCTCTGTCAGCAGGATTCGGTCCAACTCCTCAGTCACCGCCCTGTCGAAATCCAGGGAGGTCTCTTCAGTCACACCGAAATCCGAGGGATCAATCCCCAACGGGAGAAAGAACACGACCTCGTGGGACACCCCACTCCTGTCGAGCATGGAGATGAAGAGGTCCACGCGGGCTGTATTACCCTTCCCCAGGCTGACCACCGCGATCTGCTGTCCCTCCTCCAGTTGGGCCCACAGTTGCGGGTCGCTGAGGACAGGCCCGCCGTCGGCCATCGCTGGGGCCGTCAGGGACAGCAACAGGGTGGCTATCACCGCGATAGCCACCAGACGCCTAGACACATACTTTCTTCTGCGCATCGTTCACCTCCTGCACACCGGACATCGAGGTAACGAGTCAACGGGGCAACGAGGTAACTAGCGCCTCGTTAACCCGTTACTCATTGACTCACCCCCCATTCCCCCTTCACCGCCCGCACATACAGAAACATAGCCGCGTGATCCCGCCACCTCTGGAGCCAAAGATGCTTCTCGCATATCTCCTGGAGCGGACGCGGTTCTTCTATCCTTTTCAAGACGAATCCTGCCTGAATCAAAGCGTTAAGGTAGTCGGAAAGCGTCCGGGGGAAATTGGGAACAGCAAATGGCTCAGTATTCTCTGGAATTGGACCCTTTGAGAATCTCCAATGCTCCACCCAGGGTTGGCGATCAAAATAGTCGGACACCGTGATCCTCATAGCGTTTTCGTCATCAGGAATCCATCCGTACCCTTTGGTCATGAAACACGGGTGGGTTATGCTGAACATCAGTTCACCACCTGGCCGAAGCACTCGAAAAATCTCCGTGACAGCGCCCTCGAAATCCGGACCATCCATGAGCACCATAGATGAGACCACGACATCGAAAGATGTGTCGTCGAAGAGAGAAAGATCACAAAAAGATGCCACCTCGTACCGAATCCCCAGAGGTTCGCTTTGCTCCTCCTGGCGAGCCAGTTCGATCATCCTCTCGGAAATGTCCACCCCCGTCATTTGCGCTCCGCTTCTGGCCAAAATCCGCGTATTGTAACCCTCCCCACAGCCCGCGTCCAGAACCGTCTTCCCGCTGAGGTCGCCGATGAACTCAAAAAAGGCGGGATTGTTGAAGTACTCGCGGTATGCATCCCACCCTTGGCGAACATGATCGGCCCACAAATTGGCGTTCTCATCCCAGTATCTGGCGACTTCTTGTTCGGGTATTTGCGAATGTTTCATACCTCACCTAAACTATAATCCAAAGGCTGTCCGCTTCCCCCTTGAGGATTGGTATGCACAATACGAACCCCTCCCTTATAGCCCAGGAAGCACAACATCGCTCTTGGTTCTTGGCCAAGGAGACTCTCCATCGCCCGTGCATATCGCCTCATCTGAGGAATATACTTCTCCACCCCCTCCCGCAACTCGTTTTCATCCCGCAGATCGTCAGTCTTGAACTCCACTAGCCTCCAGCTCTCCTGCCCACCAAAATACAGGGCATCTATAATCCCACTCTCAATGTGCCCGTCCACTACGAGGCTATACGGCACCTCGTGCAACCGGCGGTCAGCACTGTCCATCTCCCAGTAAAGCGGATGGGCCTGGAAGCGGAGCAGGAGTCGCCGGCTCTGGCGGACGGCGTCGGCCAACTGCCCCCGGTCAGTGAGACCATAACCGCGAGCGCAGGCTTCCGCCCAGCGATCAAACTCACCACCGTCGGGGAAGCGCCACGCCGCCAGCGCCTTGTGCACCAGCGAGCCAACTACCCACGCTGGCGCCCGGGGCCGCTCCACCGCCGGCACCACCCGCCAGACCCGCTGCGGCGGGATGCGATCCTGCTCCGAGGTCCGCTGGTCCACGTGCTCTATCCCCGGAGACACGGGCTCCAAAAGGGGAGGCGGAAGAGATACAGACGGCACGGCTCCCGCCCTGCTTTCGCAAGGAGCTTGGCCCCTGACGTACCCCGGCTCATAGATGGTGCAGGAGACAGGCGTCGAACCGACCTGCAGATCCACATGGATGGCGCTCGCTCCCTCACCGTCGTACTCAAGATGTGTGTCCTCAAGCCCCAGTCCTTCCGACCCGCCGGCTTTCCCCAGCCAGCCTTTTAAGCTGCCCAGGGTGCCGTCCTGCTTCAGGCTGATGCAGCCGCTGAAGATCAGTTTCTCACGGGCGCGGGTAGCCGCCACGTAGAGGAGCCGGTCCGATTCGGCATCTTCCTGGTCACTGTCACGAAGCTTACCCAAGCGATAAATGGCCGGCAATGTACCGTCTTCGTCTTCAAGCGGCAGCAGCACCCCCAGGTCGTGGTCTACCAGTGGATCGTGACGCTCTTGTCCCTTGTGGGTGATGTCACCGATGATGACTATCGGGAATTCCAACCCCTTGGCCGCGTGGACGCTCATGATCTGCACCGCGCCCTCCGCGGTGGCGCGCGCCTCTCCCTCCCGCGTCCCAGTGTCGCGCAGGCCATTCACGTACTCCAGGAACTCCCCCACCCCTACGATGCCGCTGGCGTGGGCGTCGGCCAGGAGTTTGGCCACGTTGCGCGCTCCCCGCGTCTGCCCGGCCTGGATCAACCCCGCCCGGTAGTCGGTGGCGTCCAGAAGGGCTTTCAGCAGATCGGCGACGGAAGTCCTCCCCACCTGGCCGTGCAGATCGGCGATGATGCGAGATGCCCGCTCAGCTCTGCGGCCGTCCTCTCCGGACAGTCCACCCCCCGCTTCCCGCAAGATGTCCCACAGAGAGATGCTTCTCTCGTCCCGTTCGCACTCCTGGCAGAGGTGGAACAGCGCCGCGTCGGACAGGGCGAAGGCCGGCGAGCGCAGTAGCCCCATCAGGGCCAAGTCGTCGGTGGGATCGGCCAGGGCCTGCAGCACGTTGAGCAGATCGCGGATCTCGGGGCGGCCGTAGAACCCACGTCCGGCCACGGTCAGGAAAGGCACCCCGGCTCGCTCCAAGGCATCCTCGTAGGCACTGAAGGAGGTCGAAGCGCGACACAGGATGGCGACGTTCCCATAGTCCAGCGGACGGGGCCGGCCCTCCTCCACGACCTGGACACTGCCCTCCACCAGGCCCACGATGCGTGCCACCAGGGCATCCGCAGCTCGGTCCAGCGCCCCCGTCTCTTTGCTGCCCACGGTCAGGTGCAGTTCGATGTGGGGCGGGGAGAAGCCTGGTCCAGGCTCCTCGCGGTAATGAAGCAGTGGGGCGAAAGGCTCCGCCCAGGGCCGGTCTGGGTCGGCATCCTCGCCCAGCACCGGGCGGAGCAAGTCATTCAGCCCCTGGATCAGATCCCGATGGGCGCGGTAGGAGGTCTCCAGCGGGAAGGCAGCGCCGCCCTGCTCGATCCGCTCCCGCTCGGCACGGAAGACAGTCACATCCGCCCCACGGAAGCGGTAGATGGACTGCTTGCCATCGCCGACGATGAACAGCTTGCCGCCGTCTCCGTTCAGGAGCGTCACCAAATCGCGCTGGCGACCGTTGGTGTCCTGGAACTCGTCCACCAGGACGGCCCGGACGTCCCGCTGCCAGCGCTCCCGCGCCGAATCGTTTTCTCTCAGAAGGGACACAGCGCCCTGCTCCAGGTCGTCGAAATCCAGCGCGTTGCCTTCCCGCTTGAAAGCGCCGTACCGCTGGCAGGCGAAGGCGAAGGCCGCGCGCAGTGCGGGAAGCGCTTGTGCCAGTTCCTTGTCAAGCGGTGTCAGGCTCAGCTCCAACAGAGCGGATTGGCTTCTCCACAGGTCGCGTAGGGTGCGCAAGGAATCCTTGATGGCCTGCAACTGATCCTTGCCCCCCGGCCAGGCCGCCTTCCTGCCGCCGGTCAGGTTGATTCCGTCCAGCCGCGCCAGGGCTGCCAGTCGGTCGGCCAGTGGCCCCACCGCGTCCCAGATCGCCGTCAGTGCCTCCCGTCGCTGGAGTTCCATCCGATCATCCGGTTCGATCGCTGCATTGTCCTGCAGCATGCCGACGGTGTCCACCCACTCCGGCCTCTCCAGGAGCACGGCCAGGGCCTGCCGTTGTCGGTCGGCCAGAGCCTGCTGCCAGTGGGCCAGCAGGTCGCCAGGCAAATCGTCGAAGACATTCTGGGCATCCAAGCGCTGCTTGATCAGGGCGTCGAGCGTGCTCCGCAGATCGCGCTCGCCCAACAGGGCGAACAGCTTCACCGCCTCCTCGTCGTCCGTGGCCCAGGCCAGCGCCTCGTCTACTGCCCGGCCGCGCAGGATGTTGACCTGCCCCTCCTCCAGCACGTCGAAACGCGGGTCTACCCTGGCCTCGGCCGGGTGGGCGCGCAGGATCTCGGCGCACAGGCTGTGGATGGTGCCGATGCGCGCCGCGTCCAGTGCGGCGTAGACCGCCTGCCAGCGGTCGCGCTCCTCCGGCGACAGGTCGGCCCACTCCAGGTATTTACGCACCTCCTCGCGGACCCGATTGCGCATCTCGCGCGCTGCCTTCTTGGTGAAGGTGACGGCGACAATGGCGCGCAAGGGCAGCCCCTCGGCCAGGAGCGACAGGTAGCGGGCCACCAGCGTGCGGGTCTTGCCGGTGCCGGCCCCGGCGGTGACCACGACGTCGCGACCGCGCTCACGGATCGCCGGTTCCTGCTCTGGGCTGGGATGCATCTGAGCGACGATGGGATGCAGCATCTCTCACTCTCCAAACCTGGGCCGGTAGTGCCAACAGAAAGCCGCCGCCGGGCAGTATGACGGGCAGCCTCCGTCGGGCGGATGGGGCACGAAGTGGCCTTGGCGAGCTGAATGGACGACCTCCCAGGCATGTTCCACGGCGGCCTCCATCGCGCCCTCTGGCCCGCCGTCGAAGCCACTCAGCGTGAACCTGCTGGGCTCGGCGTGTCGGACGTGCCAGTAGAAGCCCTCGACGGGCTCTCCCAGCCCCAGGGCATCTCGCGCAGCCAGGGCGTAGAGGGGCAATTGTAGTTTCTTGCCCTCAGCGACCGCTCGGTTGTTGAAGGCGGAGGGGCCGGCGGTCTTGTAATCAATGACGCGGACACGGCCATCGGGGGTCCGGTCCACCCGATCAATGAGACCTCGCACGCGGAAACCATCGTCCACCTCGCGCACGAAAAGTGGTGGACGGTCCCAAAGACCAAAGGGAGCCTCATACAGGTAGGGTACAAAATCCCCCTGCACGTCTGCCAGCGCCTCCAGTGAGCGACGCACGTTCTCCACGATCTCGTCGTGGGTCTGCTCCCACCAGGCGGTCTTGCGGAACCCTTCCCGCCGCGGTGCTTCGTCTAGGACCGCCTGTGCTACGTCGGGTAGCATGGTCAGGAGTTGTTCCTGGTCGGTGGGGTCCGCGACCGCGCGGTAGAGTCGCTTGAAGATGCGATGGTAGATGCTGCCCAACTGTCGCACATCCAGCCCCTCGGCCGGCTCTTCTCGCGGTTCCAGTTCCAGGACGTTGCTTATGAAGAAAAAGAACGGGCAGGTGCGGTAGACCTCCAGGCGGCTGGCGCTCCAGGTATGCCTGGGACCGAAGTGCTGGGCAAACCCATCGGCCAGGCCGCTCAGGTCACCATCGTAGGGACTGTCACTGGCACTGCGTTGTCGCGAGCGGAAGAGGTGGACAGTCGCCTCCAACGTCGCCTGACGGGCTGGCTCTTTTTGCTGTACCCATTCCCAGACCTCGCCGCAGTTGGGATAGGTAGCCAGGCTCTCCATCAGCTCAGGCCAGGAGGCAACCTGCGCCGGTGGGGGCACGCTCTCGCTGGTCAACGTCTCCGGTACCACGTCCACCAAACGGCGTACGTCCTCCCAGAAGGGAGAGGCCTGCCAGGGTGCACCGTTGTCGGCCAGGCGGGGGCGGGTGAGGAGCAGTCGCTCGCGGGGACGGGTGACGGTCTCGTAGAAGAACTCCGCCTCAGCACTCTCGGTGGATGGCTCTAGTGGCAGGCCGAATTCCTCGTGCAGGCGCAGGCGGTCGGCATCGCGCAGGAAGGGGTCTTCACTCAAGGTGGCCGGGAACTCCCCCTCGGCCAACCCCAGCACAGCGACCGCCTGGAAGGGGACACCGCGGGCCTGAACCACGTCAGCGACGAGGATCTCCTCGCGGTCGGGCCGGACCGGCAGGCGGTAGGCGGTCGCCTCCACCGCCCCGACCAACTCGCCGAAGAAGCGGGGGAAGTCCACGGCGGGCGTGTCCAGCGCCTCCTCGGCCCAAACCAACCCCCGCAGCACGTCCTTGAGGGCCTGGAGCGCGGCCACGTCCCGCTCGGCGACCGCTTCGGCCCCATCGCGGGCACGGGCCACGATCTGCAGGGTGGTGGGCTCTTCGGGGACGGGGAAGCGGGAAGTCTGTAGGGCGGGGTCGGGGCCGATGAGAACCTCCAGCCAGCCGACGAACTCTCGGTAGGTGCGTTTTCCCTGGGGCGGTGTCAGTCGCTGTAGGAAACGTTGGAACTTGTCCCACAGCACCTGGGCTGCGGAGCCCACAGGGATATCTGCGGGGAGACCTCGCTCCTCGTCTTGGGCTGGCCCTGTCGAAGGGTCGTCCGTTGTTTCCTCAGAGCGCGTGGCCAGATCGGTGAGGATCTCTTCCCACTGGGAGAGCCCGCCGATGACGCGCCCCCAGCGGGCGGCGGTGTCCAGGGCGTCGGCGTCCCCCGGGCCGATGCCAATGGGATCCGTTGCACTCTTTTCGGGCAGGGCCGACCAGTCGAAGTAGGGAGAACGCCAGGCTTCAGCCACCGGGCGACGGGGCAGGGCCGGTTGGGGGCCACTGCTTGGGTTGAGTAGCCGCTTGGGTTGAGTAGTCGAAGGCGTATCGAAACCAAGGCGTATCGAAACCTCGGCACGGGGGAGCACCAGCCGCAGGAGGTCCAGAAGCGTCGCGACGGCCGGGTTGGCCCGCAGCGGGAGGCCGTCCACCAGACTCACCGGCAGTCCGAACTCGGCGGCGGTCTGCAGGATGAAGGGGCGGTAGGGGGAGACGTCGCGGGCCACCAGGGCGACCTCCACAGGACGCATCCCATCTTCCACCAGGCGTGCCTTGAGCCAGCGCAGCGCGGCGCGGACCTCCGCCGCCCGGTCGGGAGCCTCGATCAGTTGGACAGCGCCCGCGGCGGCAATCTGTTCCGCCTCGCTGCGGAATAGGCTCGTTTCCAGGTGAGCCAGTGCCGGGGCCTGGCGCGAGAACTGTTCAGGCAACGGTGCTGCCCGCACACCCAAAGACTTTTCCAATTGCTGGCGTGTCTGGTCGAAGCGTCGGTGCGCGAGGGTCCGTTCGCAGCCATCGGCAGTGCCTGTCAGAGTTACGATCAGGTTTTCTACTCGGACTGCCAGTACCTCAAGCAGGGCCAATTGCACCGGTGTGAAGTTATCGAAGCCATCCACGACCAGCAGCGGCCAGTCCCGCGCCACGTTGGGCGCCCGTTCTTCTAGTGCCTCCACCGCCAGCCAGCCCAGCCCGGCCCGGTCGGCCCAGTCTTGGGCTTGGAGACGCTCCTGGTAGGCGGCGTAGGCCAGCGCCAGTTCGCGCAGCCGGGGCTCGTCGCCCAATGCAGCCACAGCCTGGGTGAACGTGTCGGGCCAGATCCGTGCCGTCTTCAACTCGCCGATCAGGTCTTCCAGAACCTGGATGAAGCCGGGTCGCTCGGTCAGCGAGGCGTAGTGGATCAGCGGCAGGTCGTCCACAACGGATCGGATCAGCCGGTACTGAACGGGGTCGCTCAGTTCGGTGTAGACCTCGCCGGCGGCGCTCAGGCATTCAGCGTATAGCCGGTCGAAGGTCGCCACTCGTACACCGATGGCGCCCCCGTCCTCCGCCAGGCGGCGGCGCCAGGCGCGCACCTGCAGGTGGGTGGGTACGAGTACACGGGGGGTTGCGTGCAGGCCCCGGGCCGCATCGCGGACGAGGTCTACGGCGTAGGCCGTTTTACCAGTCGCAGCCGGGGCGAGGTAGAGATGGATAGACATCAGGTTCTCCACGCTAAGCGTGCATCAGGTGAAGGATCGATGGTTAGGGAGACAACAGCAGCGGACTGAGAATGGAACGGATTGGGACTAGGGAGGGCTGGGAGAAGTTCAAGGCTAACGAGTGCCGACTGGCTGGTCCGCCAGGCCGGTCAGCTCCGCCATGCTCCAGTGCATGCCACTTCCCAGTGGCAACTCTCCTCGCACCGCCTTCCGCCACCCCGCCGGGATTGCCCCCAGCCCGTAAGCGACTCCTGCCAGTGCTCCAACCACCGTCCCTGCGGTATCCGCATCATTCCCCAGGTTCACGACCTGCACCACCGCTGGTCGTTCGCTCCCGCACGAAGATGCCGTCGAAGTAGTCACTGTAGCGGCCTAAAGACTTACCAAAACCAAGAAAGTCCCGGTCGTTTCCATCTTCGACCAGGATCTTGCTACGGCCTATCTCGTTGATACCCCCGCAGCAGGTAATCGTCGCAGCCATTGTTGACACTCAGGTCTTCCTCCTCTGCTTTGACTTGTGGCGAGGATCGCATCCAAACATCGAAACTCTGCTTCTCTACTGTGATACTCGGAAGGCATGCCCTCTGCAGAAAAAACGGGAGGGCGGTGACCAGCTTGCCTCATTGCAGGCTAGCTTGGCCAGCGAGCGTTTGAACTCGAACCGTCATCCCCCATTCTGGACAGTGAGTGTCTGGATCTCTTCAGGAGGCTAAGGATTCTGGACCACAACCATACCACCGGGTTAACTATAGCCAATAGACACTTTTGCGTATTCGGGATCAAGCTTGTGAAGCTCGTCCCGCACCCTCTGGCGGAGCTCCACCGCCGGTTTGACGCAGAACTCCCTGAATTGTTCCTCTGTTGGCTTCATGTCTGGAAACAGGAGCTTGAGGAAACCGGTGGCAAGACGAGCGATGGCTTTGCGATCGCGGAGATCATCACACCCCACCAGACGCATGTTTTCGGAAACATACTCGCCACATTGGGCTTCACGGCGCAACACGTGCAAGATTTCTGAGAAGAAATCGCCCTTGAAACCCATGGAGTGGGACGGCGTGTCCTTGGTGACACGCTCCATCTCCCATCCCGCAATCAACCCGTGGATGCGGTCAATGAAAGCAGTCTCTTGCAAGAAGTTGGGGATCTCGCGGAATAGCCCGTCCTCATCATAGAGAGGCTGATAATCGGCATCAAGGCTGAGATTGCCCAGCATTACGAAGCCGGCTTCCGACGTGCCCATAGTGCTGCCTCGGCTGTAGCGGCCTGATTCCAGGTACACTTTGAGGCCGGCAATCAACTCGCCGGCGCTGTCGCCACGGATGCTCTGCACCTCGTCCAGGACGATGCCGTCGTAGCGGGTGATGAGACCGGGGGTATGGGTGACCAGGTTGTGGAACAGGACGGCGGGAGTGATCTTACCGCCAGCTACCACTCGGGCATAGCGGGATAGATTGTCGTAGACGAATGACTTACCAGTGCCTTTGGGGGCTAACTCGACGATGTTGACACGAGGCTCGGCCAGGGGAACGATGCGGGTAATGAGGATCATCTTCTGCGACTCGGTCAGCGCCCTGGGGTTGAAGCCGATGCTGGAGACCATCAGGTCCAGCCATTCGTCAAGAGTAAAATGCTGGCGGCATTCCCTGAAATAATCAAGGTCTACACTACTGATCTGGAAGGGTTTGAACTCCCGCATCCAGACCTGGCCCTTGTCTCCAGGCCCGTCTGGTGGGACATAGAAGAGAGAACCAATGCCCCACACCCCGCTGGTCACCAATAGTTCGTTCTGATCTACGATATGTTCGCTAACGAAGGCATCGTTGACGTCAAGCAGGGGGATACGCAAGTGCCGTTGGCCCGTTTTGAGGTTCACCGTGACGCTGAAGTCGTCCAGCAGTTGCACCATCTCCAGTTTGAGCAACCGGTTCTTGATCTCATCCTTCTGTCCTTTAGTGGGCAGATACTTGCCTAGAAAGGCGGCAATCCTCTCCCGGCTGGCTTCGGTCAGTGCGCCTTGTTCAGCATAGGCCGAAAGAATCCACTCGCCGACGTATGTAGGAATGGCCCGTGCGCCAAAGCCAGCTCTGTGGATCAGATGCTTGTTGATGATCACCTCGCCGTAGTAGTCCAAGGCTTTCTGCTCAAAGCTCTCCATCGCTCTCTCCAACAAGAAGTTATAGTTCATCCAGGTCGAAGGTCGTGGTCATTATCCGCTTGATCTTGACAGGCAACTTCTCTACCTGACTGTACGACTGGCCCAGGAACTTGTGACCGACCCGTACCTGCAGGGCTGTCATCTCCTCAGTGATGCGGCGGAAGCGTGTCTCTATCTGCACCTCAGCCTGGCTCAGTGGATCCAGGTCGCCCATCATGGTCGGAGCCGCCTCAACATTGGAATTAAGCACCTCGATCCGCACCTCCTGGCAAACGTACTGGTTGGGATTGACCAATTCCAACCGGATGAGCGATTTGACGCCGTAGCGGAACTCGTCGGCTAGCAAGCGGACCATCAAGGGCTTGGGCTTGACAGCCACCGGAGCGAAGACGGCCAGTGGCACGATGGTCTCTTCCGGCGACAGACCTCCGTGGACGTAGATGCCCTCGCCTAGATCAGAGAAGCGGTAGGTGCTACGGGCGGCCAGGTAGTTAGTTGGCAACCCAAATCGCTCCCGTTCGAAGATGTAGCACTCGAAGCGCACGTTGTCCGGCAGAGCTTTCAGTTCTGCGTCACTGATGGTTACATAGCGGTTGTGCTTATCCGTAACCCTGGTGGCGTAGAACCGGCGGTCAATGGGGTTTGGTGCTTCGGCAGAGATACGAGTCGAGCCATGGTCTGAGATGACGATCACCGCCAGATCGCGCTCGGCGCCGATCCGTTCGGCGAACGCCCGGATGTCTCCGGCCAGTGCCCGGAGCCGCTGGCGGACGGCCGCGCTGTAAGGCACGCCTGTCTGCTGCTCGTCGTCGTGCAGCGCCTCATCCACCGGCAGGTAGTTCAGGAAGTAGACGTCGTGCTCGCGCCGTTTGACTGACCGCAAAGCGCCGACATGAGGCAGGTAGCAAACGCGGCGTCCGCCCAGGGCCGGCCCCCAGGCTTCGAGGGTTGGTTTCTCGTAGGCAGTGCCGGAGAAGGGCTCTGGCTGGCCGATGAACAGGCATTTCTTGCTCACCTCAGTGCAAGAGGGCAACATCGCCAGGTAAGGGATGGACTGCTCGACAAAGAAGCCCTGGACCTGGAGATAACGGACCAGATCGGGGAGGAACTTGTAGTTCAGGTTGTCCGCCACAACGACCAGCACCGGGGCGGAACTAGTCAGCCGGTCATGCAGGGCTAACAACCCCTGGTAGACCATCCGGGGGTATATCAGCCGCAACGCCGGGTATTGGGCGTAGAGCCATGCGGCGTAAGCATCGGCCTGGGTAGCGATCTCCTCATCGTGCTGGCCGATCTCCTCCAGCCAGAAGCGGTAGGGCAGGTAATGCTCCACAGCCCAGTCCAGCCACTCGTCGGCGGTCCAGGTGCCGTCGGGGTTAGTCGGTCGCGGAGGCGTGATTAGCAGGCCCAAGCCGGCCAGTTCTTGCTCCAGGCGGTCGTGGATGGGTGCGAACTTCTGTCGCGCCCTGCGAACCATGTCGGCGTCCACGGCAACATCGCCGGATTTGAGGAGCGTCTGGAGCGCTTCAAACTCGGCCATCAGGTGACCGCTGACTTGGTCGAGCATCGCCAGCAGCGCCTCTGACGCTGGCAAAGTCTGCGCCAGCGTGTTCAGGTGAACCCGAATCTGGTCCACCATGTCGGCCAGATCTACCTCGCGGACCGGTAGCCCACTGAAGTCCAGGTTCAGCGCGGCCAGATGGTTGTACTCCGGGCCCAGCAGGCGCCGTCCAACTTCAAGCGGGTAACCAGCCAGGACTTTCACCTGGGCTAATTTGCAGGCCAGCGTAGCTGGGTCGCGCCGCAGTCCTTCGACCAGCAGTCGTTCGCCCTCAGAGGCCGCTGCCTCGGCCCAGGCCTGAAGCCGCCGGGCCAAGACCTCTTTGACCAGTGGTCGCTGAACGGCCTTGGCCCACCGCTCTGGCTCGAAACTGTTGAGTAGATCGGCCAGGTAGGTCACGGGCAGGCGGTCGTAAGCCAAGAAGGGGCTGTAGAAGGCTTCCAGGACAACGTTCTCGAAGCTTTGACTTGGCTGGGCCCGCAGAGGAACATCCAGTAGATTGGAACGAGCGATGGCCTCATCGATGACCCAGTCGGGAATCTCCACGCCCCACAGTTCGGCCAGCCGGCACCGATGCGAGATGGTCACGACTTCGACGCACTCCAGGCTGTACTTCTCCTGTGCCGCCTGCAGCCAAGCCGCACAAGGCTGATGGCGGACGACGACCGTCAGCGGTTGGCCCGCGTGGATGGCCCCGGCAATCCGGGCGTAGGCAGGGGCGTAGTCGGAGATGTCCTCGACCAGGATGTGGTCGCGGGAAGGTTCGAGGATGCGTGCGCGGTCGAGGTAAACTTGGACAAGGCTCATTGCTCTGGTTGCTCCAGTTCCAGACAAACACGCAGGAGAAAGTAGACAGTGCGATTCTTCGCTGCCTGGTCACTAGGATTGGTGCCGAAGAGGTCCAGGTCGTGCTGTATGCGCTCCAGCTCCGTGCGTTTGAGATCCACTTCGTTACGTCTGGCGGCCCATTCAGGCCGTCCTGTCAGGTATTCACTCAGTGCCTTGGCTCCCGCAAGGGGATCACGAACGATCTGCTCTCGTATGGCGACGACATCTGCCATCGTTGGTGTAGGTGCGATACCTTTTCCACCCTGGTCGAGAGCGATGGGGAAGTTGAGGTCTAAGTCCTTGACCTTGAGAATGGGTGTCTGTTTGGGCTCGTCGGCCTGCACCGCCTCATTGACGTAGTGGAAAACGTCCAGTATGTGGATCAGGCCATCCCCGCGCACGGCGGCCTTGCCGCGGAGCGCTTGGAGCAGGTGTGCGTGAATACGCTTAGGTCGCCCTGCGGTCGTACGTAGGAGAACTGGTCTTCTTTCGATGACGCGATTACAACACGGCCACTGCCCTGAGTCAGGGCTTCGTAGTAATCGTCAGGCAGGCCGGCCTTCCACACAACAGTTCCGTCAGCAGCCTTCAATTCCGCTGAACCAGCGGCGTGGCAGGCATCGAGCATCACCAGTAGTTTGCGGGCCGGGATGGCGGCCAGCAACGCGCTGAACTCGTGCCCGGGGATGGCGGTGTGGGGCAGGTCGTCGGGATCGGCTCCTTGGGGGCAAAGATAGGTGCACCAGGCACCATTTTCCATCGCCCGCCCGCCGTAGCCGGAGAAATAGATGAAAACCGGTGACAACTCAGCCCCCCG